>JAFAXQ010000088.1 GCA_019240835.1 Ktedonobacteraceae bacterium | reverse complement strand
GCCTTGGGGATTGCTGTGCTGCCCAAGGCACCGCCCCGGCTCGTTGTCCCAGCGGTGGACCTAGCAGCACTGATCGATGTAGCAGAGTATCGGTCGGCGCTGGCGCACTATTGGCAGCAGGGAGCCGATGGGGCACTGGAGGATGTGGCACGGCGCATCGTGTACTTACATAACCAAGTGCTCTATGCCCGTGGAAAAGACCACCAGGAGATGGTTCGTCTGCTGTGCGGCTTCAATGCGGTTGCGGGAGGTGCGTTGAATGCACTTGGCTTTCCTGAGACCGCTGCTAGCTACCATGCCAATGCCATCAGGCTGGCTGTCGAGAAGAACCAGTACGATGTAGAGGGCTTTGCACGCTGGCGGCGGGCAAGCGAGTCGGTAGATAGAGGAGCATACAACGCGGCACTGCGAGACCTCAGACAGGCGAAAGCGCTGCAAAAGAAACTGCCAGGACCCCTCAATGGGTATGTGACGTCGTTGTTAGGCAAGGCGCGTGCTTTTACTGCTCAGGATAAAGCAGATGTTGCTGAGGCACTTGCTTTCGCTGATGAGGCAGAACAGGCTATAGAAGAGCGGATTGAATTCAATTCGGACATGTTACGCTTTGATCGGGTCAGGCACGTGCTTGACCTGTCTCTGGTATTTGTTGCTCCTGCTTCTCAGTCTTTGCATCAGCCCAATGAGACCATCAAGCTGATTGAGACCGAAGTGCCCTTCTTTGAAGAAACACTTGTCGAACAGTACCGCCAGATTTATTGCCATCTCATTCAGGCGCGTGTGTGTCTGGACAAGAAGGAGTACGCCTATGCGGCCATCCTGCTTATTGATGCGCTTGCTGTCATGGAAGAGATTCATTCCGTGATCCATCTGTCGGAGGTGGAAGCCTTATACCATCGGCTCAAGCAGACGAACTACGCAGACTCGGTCGGGGTGGCGCGGCTCAGTGTGGCGCTGACGCAGGTGAAGTATCCTGAATTGTTCTATTAGTTCTCTGTTTGCTGCCTGTGGTACGAATCTAGAAGTGGCCGAATTGTGGGTAGTACAGGTCAAACTCCTGGCCAGCAAGCCGACTGAGCAGTCCTGGGCAAACATACCATCGTCCGTGGAAAGAAAGGCGGTTCCCACTTTGCACCCGATAGCCGTTTCCGGGAGTTTTTCGATTCACTGCTTTCATCAGAAGCAGTTTGAGATCATCGGGTGAGCCCAAGCATTGTGGACTCCGCTCTGCGCCACTGCCTGTTCCCACAACACGGAGCGTCGTTGCCCTCGCAGAGAGTCCCAGTCTTGTTGATAATCGTCAACGATGGCTTGATAGAAACAGCGCTCGATCTCTTCCAGGGTCATTCCGCCCGCTTCGGCATCATGGACGCCGTATGATGAGTTGGGAAGCCTCTTCTCAAAACGCTCAGTCATCCATCGAAAGAGCGATTCGACCGTTCCCTTCGCTGATGGCGCGTATGGATGGGCTTGCTCAGTGATGATGCCAAGCCGATCTACCAGGACAGACCGAGCACGCTCAGAGGTGAAGATCTTCCCTCGGTCATGGAAGATGATCGCTGGCTTTCCAAAACAGGGCCAGGCATGCTCACATCCATTGATGCCAACCACATGATCTTTCCTTTCCAGGCTCACCTTGACCAAGCGCATATAGTCCTCTTCCTTGAGTGGCCCCAACGCCAAAGCCGCACCGAGGATGGCCGCTGTTTTGACACAGATAAGCACCGCAAAACCAGGCGGTTAGTTTTTGTCCGGCTGGTAGATCAGAGCAAGGGTCCCGCCACTGAGCATCTTGCTTTCGACCAGCCGCAGCTTCGTCGGAGGCGTCCCGTCTGGGAAGAACCGCCTTCCCCTTCCCATGATGTAGGGCACAACTAAGAACCGATACTCATCGATCAGATCCGTTCCCATCAGCGATTGGACAAGCGTGGCACTGCCATCGATGATAATGTCTTTGCCTGGCTGCTGTTTCAGATTGGTGATTTCTTCCACCACATTTCCTCTGATGATGGTGGATTCTTTCCAGGGAGCGGTTTCAAGCGTCGTCGAGACCACATATTTTTTCATGCGGTTGAGGATTGATCCAAGAGTATCGGTTTGTGTGGACCAGCCCGGCCAGAGCATTTCATAGGTGGTCCGTCCCAACAGGTATGCATCGCCTTTCGAGTACTCTTCCGCAATGTACTCTATCCTCCTCGCATAATCCGCAGCAGCCTCATCGGCAGGAGGCCACCAGTGATCCATCGTGTCCGCGTCAAAGACCCCATCCAGGGTCATCCACGCCTTCACCCAGAGCTTTCTCATGTTCGTTCTCCTTTCCCATTCATTCTTCTCTCTGTTCGCCTGAAATATGG
>JAFAXQ010000035.1 GCA_019240835.1 Ktedonobacteraceae bacterium | reverse complement strand
CGCGCCCTTAGAAGAGGTACTGGAAATTCATGATATCCAGGGAAACATCCTGGCTGGATTTAATAAAGACTACCAGACCTTGTTGTTCTTGAACATCCTTGACGTTGCGTCCGCTAAAGCCTGGTTGCGCTTTATTGTACCCTACATCTCGACAGTTGAAGAAGTCTTGCTCTACAATCGGCTGTTCAAGACTCTGAGGACACGCCTGGGAACTGATCCTGCTGGCATAGCAGCGACCTGGGTAAATATCGCCTTTTCGTTTCGCGCCCTCAAGCAATTGGTACCAAGCGAACAAGATGGGCCAGAGCAGTTCGCTGACGATGCTTTTCGCAATGGTATGGTTAGCAATTCGGCATTTCTAGGTGATCCCCAGGATGCCAGGGATGCTGGTCACCCGCGCAATTGGGTCGTCGGCGGACAGGATAGTAATAAGCGGGATACTGTGCCTGATATTATACTCATTGTTGCTAGTGATTTGCCGCAGTTTCTTAGTGAGCGCGTAAATTTGATCAAGGCCAGCATTGCAGTTTTACCCAATAGTACCCAGACCAGTAGCGGGCTTGAAGTCGTGTTTGAGCAACAAGGTATGGCTCGCGCTGAGCAGCCAGGGCACGAGCACTTTGGCTTTAAGGATGGCGTTTCGCAGCCAGGCATTCGTGGGCGTCTCTCTGATGCCCCTCAAGATTTCTTGACTCCACGTTTGATCGATCCAGCGAAGAATCCAAACGAGGCAAAAAGGTTCGCCAGACCTGGGCAACCGCTTATATTTCCTGGTCAATTCGTCTTCGGCTATGGTCGCCAGCAGAACAGTAATCCCTTCATACCTGTACATAAGGATGATGCACCCACGTGGGCTAGAAATGGCTCTTATCTCGTGTTTCGTCGCCTACGCCAGGATGTGAAAGCGTTCCAAGACTTTGCCCAGAGGCAAGCAGCACTACTGGCCAGTAAACCTACCTTTTCGACCATGACAGCCGAGCTACTCGCCACAAAAATGGTAGGACGCTGGCCGAGTGGTGCTCCAATCATGCGTACTCCCACAGAAGATAACGCGGCTATGGGTAAAAATGAACTTGCCAACAACAACTTCTCTTTTTTAAACTCGCATGCCAAACCAATTGCCTTGCTTCCAGGGCAAGCTAGTGACCCCTTCCCTGCGCAGACACAGGGTGACTTTTTTGGCACGATTTGTCCCTTCGCAGCACATATCCGTAAGGTCAACCCACGCGACGACGACACAGATACTGGCGGTGAGAACGATACATTGACGCGCAGAATCTTGCGACGAGGCATCGCCTTCGGTGCCTCCTACATCCAAGGCGCACCATCTGGTAGCACCGGTGCTGCAGATGCTGCCTTCCCGAACGACCGCGGCTTGCTCTTCCTGTCCTACCAAACGTCGATTACTAACCAGTTCCAATTTCTTTGCCAAAATTGGGTTAACGCGCCCAACAAGCCTATTCCGCGTGGCGAGAGCGGCCAGGATCCCATCCTTGGGCAGAATCCATCACCGCCAGCGCCGAACCGTGACCGTACGTTTATATTGCAACGTAACCCGCCACCACACGAATCCACCTCTTTGCCAGTTGATGAGACGAATTGGATCATTCCAACTGGTGGGGGCTACTTCTTTGCTCCATCGATCAGTGCATTAAAGGATGTTTTAGGCAAATATTATGGCTAACACGGCTTACGGAGGGCATTCAGATCGGTAGAGGCCCAATTCCATTGTGCCCTGATGACCCCCACGTGTGTTGTGCCTGAGGCGAGAGGTTGGAGCAGTGCTTGTTTACCCCAAGTACCGTGTGCGCCAAGGGGGCACGATTGATCGTGCCCCTACCGAACATTGGCGTTCATGTTATAATTGGTCCTGAGCTTTTCTATTTTTAGGACAGAGAAATGGAATAGCATATTGGGGTAGGGGCCTGATTTATCATGCCCACAGCGCACGAAGGAGCGTCCATGCTCATTACACGTATCGAGTTGGAGAATATCAAGAGTTACCGTCTCGCTAGCATAGACTTTCGGCGAGGCACCACCGCTATCAGCGGTACCAATGGTGCAGGCAAAACAGCGCTCGTCGAAGCTATCGGCTTCGCTCTGTTCGACTATCTTCCATATAGTCAAGCACACTTCGTGCGTGAAGGCGAGAAGCATGGGCGCGTCGTTGTCCACCTTATGGGCAGCGATGATCGCCCTTATGTAGTCGAGCGGCGCTGCGGCTCCGGCTCGCGCTGGTTTATTTATGACCAGGAAGCTGATTACAACTGTGCTGATCAAAGGGTGGATGTGCTCGACAAGCTGCATGACCTCTTTGGCATTGATCGTGAGCGCTCGCTTGACGCCCTCTTCAAGGATGCTCTCGGCGTGCCACAGGGCACCTTCACCGCTATTTTTCTCGAAGCGGCCAGCAAGCGTAAGCAAACCTTTGACGCCCTGCTGCAAATCGAAGACTATAAGCTCGCCTGCGACTACTTATTGGATGTTCAGAAGCACTACAAAGACCAAATGCGTACCCAGCAGGACAAGATAAATCAGCTCACCTATGAGACACGCGAACTGGAGATTTGGCGCTTAGCCCTTAAAGAGAAACGTCTGCTTGATGAACAGCAGAAAGAACAAAACGCACGCTGGAGCCAGTGCCTCAAACAGCACGAGGAGCGCAAGGATTTGCTAGAGGAGCAGAGCAGGCAGGTGGAGCAACTTCGCCAGCGCTACGAACACTGCCAGAAAGACTGCGAGAATGCCCGTCAACTGCTTCATGAGCGTGAGCAGTTCCTGCAGGCTGCCCGTACCGCGCAACAAATCGTTGCCAACAGTAGCGCAGACTTCCAGCAGTACCAGCAAGCCAACGAAACCTTGAAACGTCTACGCCAAGACGAGCAGCAGCGCAATGAGCTACGGAAGCAACAGAACACATTACAGCACGCTGCAGCAACGAGCCAAGCCAAGATCAACAACTGGCAAGATAGACTCAGCGAGGTTGCAACCGCTCGTCAACACTTAGCGCAGCTCACACCACTGCTTGAACAACAGGTTCGCTTTGAGGAGCAGCGCGATGCACTCATGCAGAAAGTGACACGTTATGACTCCATCGTGAGTGAAGGAAAGCGCTTGGAGGGGAAACTCTTAGACTATAGGCGTCAGCAGGAGGGACTACAACGGCGTATTGCAGCAATCGAGCCGCTGCAAGCCGTGGCAGCGCTGTTCACCGAACGCAGCGAGGCACTGACGCAGCTACGCATCAAGGGAAGCGAGCGCAGTAGCAAATTTAAACAACTGCAAGAAAAACGTACACAACTACGTGAAAAGCAGCTTGAGCGTGATCAGGTCGCTGAAAAGTTTCGCAAGGCCGATAACAACGTTGCAATCATCGAAGAGCATCGCCCTGAAGCCGAGCAGATGCCCCATCTGCAAGAGCAGTATGAACAGCTCTCGGCCCAGTGTCATCGCCTCGAAGGCAACATCGAGGCGTATACCAATTCGCGGGCGCAGTCTGCGGGCGGACAATGTCCCTTGCTGCAAGAAGCTTGTCTCAACATCAAGAAACGGGGCTTGGTAAGTCTAGAGTTCTATTTCGATGGACTGTTGAAAGAAGAGCATGCTCAACTGGCAACGGTGCAGGAACAACAACACGCTCTCAATGAGCAGATGGGGAGCATAAAAAAGTACTTCGAT
>JAFAXQ010000282.1 GCA_019240835.1 Ktedonobacteraceae bacterium | reverse complement strand
TGTGCTTCTTCGAGTTGCCAAAGGTACTGATCGAGTTCCTCCTGTGAAAACCAGGCCGTGCCATAGATGCGTTGCAGCATTGGGCGATGCTCGTCACCTCGCCAATAGGCACCAGCAACACGCATGAGCTTGAAAGGTCCAATCTGTCCCGTATTCTGCACATGCGGCCCACGACATAGGTCAAGAAAGTTGTTCTGCTGGTAGATGCCGACCTCTTCATCTGGCAGATTTTCAATAATCTCTACCTTATACACTTGGCCTTTATTGCTGAAGTACTCCAGTGCTTTTTCACGCGGCCAGCGATCGTGCAGGAACGGATAATCAGCCGCAACAATCTGTTTCATATGCTGCTCAATCTCTGGCAGGTCCTCAGGAGTGAGGGCACGCGGCAGATCGAAATCGTAGTAGAAGCCATCCTCGATAGCTGGGCCGATGGAAAAGAGGGCGTCGGGGAAGATTTCTTGTACCGCCTCGGCCATCACATGCGCAGCAGAGTGCCGCATGCGCTGCAAGGGCGTATAATTGACCGACTCTTGTAATTCTGCTTCTACGGACATAGTAAGCCTCCTCAGAATGAGTGATAATAAAAAAGCCTTCTCGTCCCCCTTTGGGACGAAAAGGCTAGCATTCTTTTCGTGGTTCCACCCATCTTCCGCTTTCTCTGGCAAAGCGCTTTTGACAGCCTTTAACGGAGTTGACCCGTGTATCTTGCTGGCTCGATACAAGCTTGCGAGGGGTATCTTCTGCTTACCAGCAGGAGCACTTTCAGCCGTTGGTGCATCCTCTCTGTCTGCTGCTGGGCGGAGATATGGTCTCGCATAGGCACTTCGGATATGTCTATTGTAAGCTAGGATAGCATAAAAACCCTAAAAAGTAAATAACAGAAATGGTCTGGAGCCGTTAGAAGTCTTGCTGGCAACGGCAGTTGTAACGGGTATGCGCCGTGGTGAGCTATTGGCTTTGCGCTGGTCGGAGATTGACTTTGCTCGTGGCCGTTTGGTAGTATTACATTCGGTTGCTTTTATCGCTGGATGTGGTTATGTTGAGGATAAGCCGAAAGCTGCAGCAATAATCTGTCTTTTGCTCTCACTTGTTTTTTTGCTCACTCGTGGTTGGTGGCTGGTGGTATAAAATAAGGTAGGGAGTGCATCTGTACAGAGCTCCCTACCTGTATGAGGGTCGGGGTGAGAGGATTTGAACCTCCGACCACTACAACCCCATTGTAGTGCGCTACCGGACTGCGCTACACCCCGTTTTGGAACAAAACAAGTATAGCAGAAAATAGGCCGCGTGGTCAAGAGTTTTGGGGGTTAGGCAAAAGAATGGAGAACGTTTTTATGACGGCATCCCTACCACCGCAGATACAGCGCGAAAGCAAGAGTGACCAGTATGCTCCCAGAAAAGAAGACAAGTTTAGCTTTGGCCTCTGGACAGTGGGCAATCGTGGGCGAGACCCCTTCGGCGATTTCGTTCGTCCTACCCTCAACCCTATTTCTACTGTAAAGATGCTTTCGCAACTGGGGGCATGGGGTATCAACCTGCACGACAACGATCTAGTGCCAATTGATGCCACGCTAGCGCAACGGAACCGTATCGTGCATGAGTTCAAACAGGCGCTTTCTGACTACGGCATGCTTGTGCCGATGGCGACGACCAATCTCTTCTTTCATCCCGTCTTCAAAGATGGAGCCTTCACTTGCGTCGATCCAGCGGTGCGGGCTTTCGCCTTACAAAAGACAATGACAGCAATTGACTTGGGCGTTGAACTTGGCGCTGCCACATATGTATTTTGGGGAGGGCGTGAAGGCGTTGACGCAGAGGCGGGCAAGGATGCAGTGCTCGCCCTCAAACGCATGCGCGATGCGCTTAACTTTCTCTGTCAGTACGTTATTGACAAGGGGTATACCCTTAGATTTGCCTTGGAGCCAAAGCCCAATGAGCCGCGTTCCGATACCTACCTACCCACCATTGGCCATATGCTTGCCTTTATCTATACACTCGATCATCCAGAAATGGTGGGACTGAACCCCGAGGTGGCACACGAACATATGGCCGGGTTGAACTTTGTGCATGGCGTGGCACAGGCGCTCGAGGCAGGCAAACTCTTTCACATCGACCTCAACGACCAGAAAGGGCCGCGCTACGACCAAGATTTCCGCTTCGGTAGCGAGAATATCAAAGCAACTTTCTTTCTGGTCAAACTGCTGGAGGAGAAAGGCTACACGGGTCCGCGCCATTTCGATGCTCACTGCTACCGCACTGAGGACGAGGCAGGTGTATGGGATTTCGCCCTGGGCTGTATGCGCACCTACAACATGTTCAAAGAAAAGGTACGGCGCTTCAGCGCCGATACAGAAATCCAGGCATTGCTACAAGAGTTGAATGGCGGTGATCAGACCTACGGCGGTTTGCTGAGCGGATACACTGCAGAGACGATGAGTAAGTTGAAGGAGGCGAAGTTTGATATCAACAGGCTGGCCCAGCGTGGCTACTATTACGAACGGCTCGACCAGCTGGCCGTTGAGATTATTTTGGGGCTACGATAAGGCTTACTGGAGTGTGTTATGAATCTGCAAAACCTGCGTGTATTCTTAAAAGTGGCAGAGCATGAGCACATCACACGTGCATCCGAAGAACTTGGTCTCAGCCAACCAGCCGTGACTAAAACCATTCAAAGTCTTGAGAATGAGGTGGGCCTTGAACTGATCGAACGACAAGGACGGCGCATTGCCATCACACATGCTGGTCGCTTGCTGCAGGGCTATGCACGCCAGATATTTGCCCTCGAGCGAGAAATGGAAGAGGCATTGGCGGCTCTGCATGACGTGGAGAAAGGTGAGGTCACCCTAGCTGCCAACACCACCATAGGCATCTATCTTCTGCCGCCCATTGTAGCGCATTTCCGTGAGCGTTATCCCCATGTAGCACTCTATCTCTCTATCCTTAATTCTCAAGAGATTGTCGAGCAAACGCTTAGTTGGAATCTAGATATTGGTCTGGTTGAGGGAGACCCATCAACGCTGCCAACCGGACTGAAAGTGGAAGTATTCTCTTACGATGAGTTGGTGCTCGTAGTGGCACCTCGTCATCACTGGAACGGATTGAGCAGCCTGACACCCACTGCCTTGAGCGATGGTGAGTTAGTCATGCGCGAGCAGGGCAGTGGCATACGCGAGGTGGTCGAACAGGCATTGAGCAAGTATGACATCCACATTCGTCCACTCTTGACACTTGCAGACAATGAAGCTATCAAGCAAATGGTCATGAATGGCGTGGGTGCCGCCATCATCTCTAAACTTACGGTACAGCGAGAACTTGCAGGGGGCGACCTTGTCACTATCCCCATTGATGGCTTGGACTTGCGTCCCGATCTCAGCCTCATTCAGCGTGCAGACAAACAACTCTCGCTAGCCGCACAGGCATTCTGCACCTTCTTGCGCCCCGCTCTCGACAAAGAAGGCAAGGAAAGCTCTTGAGCAGCGGTTCAGAGAGCATTACAAGCTCTTTGAACTGCTGCTCAAGCATTCTTCTCTTACAAGAAAAGATCGGGACGTTGCGCCGTCATAAGGGCTATGCCAAGCTTCGTCACCTCTCTATTCTCGTTGTATCCGCTCGCTTTGAGGTTCTCATAGATGTGAGTAATACGTGCAACATTCACGTTTGAATTGGCATTCCTCATTGCCATCAACGCATTGGTAGCAAGAGTTGTTGCCATAGCATAGTACTTTTTAGCAACATAGGCTCTTGCTAGTTGGATATCAGTATACGCATGTTGCCTGATTTGCGTATCCGCACCTCTATCAACAAAGTGCAGCTGTCTGAGTGCCTCATCAGGGTCTCCAGTAGTCACAAGCGCCGACCCCATATCGTTGTAATAGGTTTGTATAGTCAGCCTTACCAACGGCGTATCCCCTTCAAAAACATGGGTGTCTACCGCTTTTCCTCCCAACTCCATCCACTTGAAAGCGTTCTTCTTCTCGGTATCATCTTGGATATCATGGGCATGGGCATGCCCCCCTTCTAACGAGATAGCCCCCGCTAGATGTGGAGAGATGCTGCTTGTCAGCAGGCCATGAACCGTCGTGATACCACCCACCTGCCAGGCTGCATCATAGTTGCTAACAGCACGCCTGAGGTCGGTGTGATCTTGTTGCGTGCTTGTCTCCCATCGATCAAAGAAGATAAAGCCGCGTTTATACAGAGCATGAGCGTGTAGCTGCTTATTCTCGATTAGTTTTGCCAACTTGAGGGCTTTGTTTATATGCAAAATTGCAGTGCCAAAGTAGCGATAGTCTCGCGCAATCGTTGCTAGTAAAAGGTGATAGCCATAGAGTACTTCCATCATGCGCAGTTGTTGTCTCTTATCGACGTAGAGTACTCTATCATGCAGGTGATAGATGCGCTCCATCACCTCATCGACAACATCTCCCACTGTACAAACACGCCACGAGTTGAGATAAGCTCCTAAAGCTGTCTGAAACTCTGTCAGGTCGATATTTCTACGCTGTGAAACGCTAGGTCTCCTACTGAGCAGTGTCTGTGCTTGCTCTTGGTGGGGGAGTAGATCATCAAGTGATTGAAGCCCTAAGAGCATGGGGGGGATATGCAGCAAGCGGGCTATGATCCAACGTCGCCCTGGTTGCGTCGGGAAAGATTTGTGGTGTAGCATTTGTTCTATCCGCCTTCTCGTGTATTCATTACCTCGTAGAAGTAAGCCGTATTCTATACCAAACCGCTCCACTCCGAAGCGGTAAATGAAGTCACAGAACACATCGGCCTCCTCCGGTGACCCATCCTCTCGCACTCGATAGGGGCCGTATGTACCAAAGCATTTGCACTGAGTCATTGTGTCCCTGCCTTTCACAATGTGTTCAAACATACTGAAGGCGGTGAAACCTCCGCCTTGCCTAAACACAAGTATAAGACAGATCTTCGCTGTTGTCTACACCTCTACTGCGAAATGTAAATATAGCTCTACAAACTTTCGCATTTACAGACACAGACGAATGTTACACTGATACTATGGAACACGGCAATAAAAGCTTATATGTTTCATACTTTTATTGTACAGATTACTCTGCCAATGTAGATGCTGTCGAAAGGTATATAGTTTCGTCTATCTGCATAACCAGAGAGCAACGAAAATGAACAGAGGAAAGGCGACAACTGCATAATGCTAAAGGACTTATCAGAAAGATTGCAATCAATGACGAAAATAGAACATGTTGACAGAGAAGTATGAAGAAGCGCAAATGCTCATGCTTACTAATGCATGGGGTTTGGCGGAGCAGGAGATGCACAATGGGTAAGCGCATTCTCGTGATTGAGCCATCACGGACGATACGAGCCATCTTATCAATCTATTTGCAACAGGTCGGTCACCAAGTTATGCTGTTCAAGGACTACGACGCAGCGACTCAGGCGCTCATTCGTTTTCAGGCAGAACCGCCTGATCTGGCCTTTGTTGCGCTTCATGCTAATCGACTTGAGAGTACACGGATTGTCGGGCGGCTGAGGCAGTTGTGTGCGCAGACCACTATCGTCATTATGACGGCTCACGAAGATAGCAAACAGTATGCGGTGCAACATTTGATGCAGGTAACCCAGGCCACTCCACTACTCAAACCTTTTTGGATACAGGAAGTGTTGGCTCTGGTTGCGGCTTCTGAGCAAAATGTCGCTGTCCACGTGACAGATGAAATTGGCAGCCTGCGGCACTAATGAACTTTGTGTGGTGGTGCGTGTGGGCGCACAGCGTAGACGCACCCACCACAACAGAGGTAGTGTCCTCGCGTAGGGGATACGAGAGGAGTGGCAACTTTTACATCGCCCCGAATCTGCCGCATGTGTGCTATTGACAGCAGTGTTGTGGTGCGCTATACTTCACTTCGAGGAGAGGTCGCATAGTGGCCTAGTGCGAGCGTTTGCTAAATGCTTGAGGTTACCGCCTCCGTGGGTTCGAATCCCACCCTCTCCGCCACTCTTGTTAAAATTCATAGTCCTCGGCCCACCAGTATTTGTATTTGCTTTCCATTGCCTCTTCGTATGTTAGATGATATGTGCCCTGTCTGTTCCCCCTCAACACTCCGGCACTCTTAAACCGCAGACTCATGTTGCCCTCAGCCCCCTCATTCACAGGTATCATGTATACCTTCCCTATCTCTGAGCTATAAATGCCAAAGTATTCCGCCTTTCCCTTATAACCAGACTTCCTGTTCATCCCCATTTTTCGTGGCGATACACTAGAGGTGTTAAACTCAAGACAGGTTCCGTCTTTTGAGAGCCACGCTGTTTTTACTTGAATTCGTACCAGATGGCTTTCCTGATGCATAAAGAATCCGAAGTTGTGATGTTCCTCTGTGACGTAATAGGCCAGATCATACCCCAGATGATCGGCCCAAGGTAGTAGTACCCCATATCCCAGTTGCACCAGCCGGTTTAAAATAGCAGTATGGCTTATCAGACCTTTTTGCGATGTGTCCCTCATGATCTACTCCTCGTTTCACGCTTCTACTAAAGAAAGATATCCAGTCTCTGCTCTCCATTCTTGGGGAAGAAAAACCCTTATATCTCCCTTGCAGCATTTGATACAACTGATAGAAAAACAGTACTTGCCTATGTGGCAATGCTCCCTTATGCTCGATTTAAGACGCCCAGGGGCTCAATCTTCATTAAAAAGTTCCAGGAATGCCTCAGAGCTAAAGAAAAGCAGCTACAAGGCAGACGCGAAACCGCCACATCTTGACAGCAGAAATGAAACCGATGTATATAGTAGAACGCCTATGATATTGACAAACCCTTCTCGCTTTGCTATTATCATGGTGCAGGGCATAGGGGCGGTGCCCAACGGTTGAGGCGGTCGTCTCCAAAACGACTTTCAGAAGGTTCGACTCCTTTCGCCCCTGTCAAAAACACTCGAATATTTACAATTCGAGTGTTTTTCTTGTTTCACAACGATTTTCATCTACTAAGTATCTTAGTCTTCTACTTCCTCAAATAACTCGCCAATGCTCACATCAAGAGCTTTTGCAACCTTCTCAAGAGTCAGGTATGCAACATTGATACGGCATGGGTCTCTATACAACCCCTGAACAGTTTTCATATTCAAATCAGCCATAGCTTCTGGCGCAACCTTTTCGGCCTATAGCTTTCCTCTCGCCCCTGCCAAAAGCTCCTGAACAATCCATGGTCAGGAGCTTTTATTTTGTTTCAAATCAATAGCATTTCGAGTAGCACGTCCAAAAAAACCTCATTCCCCTTGTCCCCTATTGGATATATTGAGGCCCTCAAAGCTTGACATCTTACCTTTGATATTCCAAAACCACTATACAAACAGGCTCTACACCTAGCCTTACCTCTCTAAAGCCCTATAGAGAGCCATTGCTGACAGCCAACTTGACAGTTACTTCTCCGTTAGTGCCTGAATAGATCGTCCAACTTGCCCATTGCTTCCTGCTGCATGGAAGGAAGCACATGTGAGTAGATATCCATTGTCATACTAATGGTACTATGCCCAAGAAGCTCCTGTACAATTTTCGGGTTCACCCCCATTCCTAGCAACAGCGTTGCTGCACTGTGGCGCAAGTCATGAAAGCGCATGTTGGGTAACTCCGCCTCTTTGAGGATACGCTTAAAGTCTTTTTGCAGATTGCTTGGATCAATATATCCCCCATACATGTTAGAGAACACAATTTCTTTCCCTTGCCACTGTGCACCGGCTTTCACACGTGCCTCTTGTTGTCGTGTACGATGCCGTTGTAACACCTCTCGCACAAAGCTAGGAAGGATAATCTTGCGTCTGCCCTTGGCCGTCTTTGGTTCAGACTCCTGTAAGCCAAATCCGCCAACACGATTGACGCTCCGCCTGATCTGGACACTACCCGTTTCCAGGTCGATATCTTGCCAGTGCAACCCAAGCAGTTCACCTCTCCTCATTCCAGTGACCAGAGCCATCGTCAACAGCGCCTCGAGCTTGTGGTTATGTACTGCTTGCAGAAAGCGTTTTGCTTGTTCTTGGTCAAGTGGTTGTATTTCATGCTGCCTTGGGACAGGCGGCGTGACCACATCGCACACGTTACGTGCTATCAGGTTCCACTTGACCGCATTGTCCAATGCCATATGCAAGAGAGCATGAAACGCTCTTACCCTTTTCGCGCTCAGCCCCTCTCTCAGTTTACTTACATAGAAGGCTTGGACATGTTGCGGGGTCAGTCGTTGCAACTGGATATGCCCCAAGCATGGGGTCAGGTGCTTATCAAGCACAATGCGATACAAGTTGTAGGTACTCAGGCGCACCGTGGGACGATGCACCTGCTCTAACCACTGCTCAAGGTAGACCTTGAGGGTTTGCTGTGGACCAGTTGCTAGCGTGCCCCGCTCTTGCTCATGGAGCGCCTTACGCAAGGCGGCATAGGCGTCTTTCTCCGTCTTGCAATAGAAGTATTTTTTCTTCCCTGTCTCTAGATAGAATTGGGCCACCCAACGCCCATCTTTGCGCTGATAGACGGACCCCTTGCTGTACTTGTCCTTGCCCATCACGCGTCCCTCACTGTGCTTGTTCACGCTGGGCGAGCCAGCGCTGAAACGAGGCAGGCACTATTCGTATGGCTCTGCCAAAGCGCACCGTGGGCAACCCTTCACTAGCGATCAGAGCATAGACCTTGGGGCGGCTCAGGCTCAGCATACTCATCACATCAGCCACGCTCCATAATGGTTGCACTCGCTCACCCTGGATAGCTTGCGGTGGGTGGACTCTGGTTTGCTTCATAACTCTCTCCTCACAAAACGTAATAAAAAGGTGTTACGGAATGCGCTTGTCTTGCCCGTTCTTTCGCTTTTTCCTGGCATCGGGTTGCTAGATCAGGCGATGACCTATTTTCTCAGACATGACACCCCGTTTCACCGACTCGCCAGAGGAAGCACAAACGGTGCTACTGTCGGGGTTATGTAGTTATCGAGGCCCGTGTTACTAGGGCGGGCCTCGTAATTCCCTCTTATTTACAGGCAAGCGGATAGAGACACTGCCGATGCAGTTCAATGATCTGCTTGACCTGGACTTGTTCTTGTGAGGTTAAAAACACCTTCGCCAAGACCGATAACAGCCCGTGGATGTCACCAGTGGCTAGCGCTGTACTTGGGCACTCTTTCTCGGCTTCCTCTTGCAGCGCACGCTGCACATCCGTTAAGACTCTTTCTATGCGCACATCGCGCAGACTCTTTTCCATGATCTGGTCCTTTCTTAAATGGGAAAAACACCACGGGGGTTCTTGCTCCACCGAAACGCGCACGGGGCTGGTCTTGACGGCATCGGGGGCGGCTTTCGCGCCGAAACGACCGACCGAGACGACCGACGCCAGCCCTGGTTCGAGAGGTCGGTCATTTCGGCAGTGCCGAGTGTACCCGATGCCGTCAAGACTCTTCGACGAGCAGCCCCGCACGCTTGCTCTTGGTGAAGAGCCTTTGCCTCACTCTCTCCCTCGACTCCCTCTGCCAGCCCTTGAGGCTCCCCTCTGCCAGAGGTGGTATACTTCTACGAGGACTGTTTTTCCTTCTTACAGGAGACTGCTTCATGACAGAAGAAAAGCTGCAAAAGGCGCTTGCCACCCTTCATACCTGGGCACAAGAAAACGCATGGACTATTGTGACGGAAAAAGAGATACAAACAGGCCATCAAGTGCTTGTCACAGATGGAGCTACACAGGTTCCTGTCAACTGCTTTACTAATGGCAACATCCAAGTCCAAGGGGCACCCAGCCCTCTCAAAGACGCCTTACAAGCCAAGGTTGAGCAGTGGCGAAAAGGACCAGCACCTCCTTCTTTATGGGGGGATGCACCTACATAAAAAAGTGGTTAGTCGCGCCCCAGACATGCTAGACAAAACAATAGCCCGAGTCACAGAGCGCCTCTTGCTCAAAGAGTGCAGCTTGCACGCAAGCCATCTGCTTTGATGCAGGGTAGTTGCACAGCAACACTTCTGTCACCCGTTCACGGGTGGCTTTGGTCCGTTGAGAATGCTTGACTGTTTGCCACCTGACCTGTCGCCACTTCGTCTCGGGATACCACTCTGAGAGCTTGGGATGCTCGTAGGACGAGAGCACGACCAAGGATGCTGTCGCATTGAGCAAGACAGCTAAGCGCTCATGGTCGGCTAGGCCAAAACGTGCTCCATCCACTTGGCGGTAGTAGTCCTCGACTCCCAGGTAGGGTGGATCGACGTAGAAGAGCGTCCGTGGCCCTTGATACCGCTCCATGACTGCTGCAAAGTCGCGGTTGTCGATTTCGACCGTGCGAAACCGCTTTTGCATGGCAGTGAATAGAGCCAACGTACTCTGCAGGACGTGAGGCTGCCCGCGCATGGTCGCGCCTGAACTTACAGGCGTGCGCGGACCGCTTTTCCAGCCAACCGAAGAGGAGGGACCGATCCAGGCACTAAAGCTGCTTTGCAGCACATAGAACCACCGTACCGCTCGCTCCATCTCATCAAGATCGGTCCCATCAAGGAGGCCCCGATAGTAGTCATAGTGCAGTTTGCGACTATAGGGCAGCGTCCAGAGGCGTTCAGCCAAGTCCTCAGCATGGTCACGAAGCTGTAGCCAGAAGTTCACCAAGTCCCCATTAATATCGTTGATGACCTCATAGTGGTGAAAAGGCGGTTTGCGTGCGATCACATGACAGCCTCCCATGAACGGCTCACAATACACGTCATAGGCCGTACTTGGTGGAAAGGTCTGCAAGATCACCGCCGCCATAGAATGCTTGCCGCCTACCCAGGGCACCGGAGAGCGCAGTGTCAGCATGTCACCACCCCATACCTACCGCTGCATGCTCTGCCTCATGACAGGTATGCGCCCACTGTTGCCAGCACACACAGCGGAACTGATCGGCATAGGCA
>JAFAXQ010000145.1 GCA_019240835.1 Ktedonobacteraceae bacterium | reverse complement strand
AGGCGTTCGGGGGCCTCCTCTCGCTTTTCTTGGGGAGCCGTCTGGGGTGGTAGCGTAGTCTGCTGCTCCCGCACCAGATCAAGAGCAGCATTAAACCCCTTATTTGGGGTCTCGCTCTCATCGTTGGCCCACACGTTCACCTTCCTGCGCCTTTTTGGGGGCATCTGCTCGCTCATGGTGCGACCTGGCTTTCCTGAAAGATCATTGTGGCAGTGAACTCGTTCCAGTAGCCTGCTAGTTCAGGGTCAAGCGACCCGACATCCACACTTTGGCTCACGGCCTTCTTATACTTGGTTTTGCGCAAGACTGGTGGATAAATACAGTAATCCTTGCCATACTCCTCATGGATGCGCGCAAGGGTGCTGTTGGCCTCACGCTCTCTGGCACTATGAAGCGTTGGGAGCAGACAGCGCACCTCAAGGGTGGGATTATTGCCATTGCGCAGGTCGCGGCGAACATCTTGGACCGTGTTGAGCATATTGGGCAGGGCATCCTCTGACATTTCCTCCGTCGAGACCGGGATAATCACGTACCGGGCGGCGGTCAGCGCATTCTTGGTCAGCAGGTCGAGAGAGGGCGGACAATCAATGATGATGTAGTCAACATGAGGAGCATAGGGCGCAAGAGCACGAGCCAGAACCCGGTTGGGCAGCTCTCTGGTGGTCGGCAGTGCCGCAAAGAGCTGGTTGGCTGCCGCCAGATCAACATGGGCTGGCAAGAGACTCACATAGCGACCAAGTTTGATCGGCTTGATGGGCTTGCCTTCCACCAGCAGATTATACATGCTCTCGGTTATGGGCGCTTTGAGCAGGTACTTGAAATAGATGGTCGCCGATGCTTGTGGGTCCATGTCCACCAGCAGGGTTGTGCGGCCTGCTCTGGCGACTGCGGCGGCGACACAAATAGCAGTCACCGTTTTGCCGACACCACCCTTCTGCATGGCGATACTGTAGGCATTCTCCAGGGCAGGAGCGTCCTGTAAGCTCGGAAAGTGGATCTCTTCTGGAAACTGCATGAGTCCTCCTATGCAAAGCTTGACGTAGCGTTTACGGAAACAAGCATTTCTGCGTACTATTATACGCAGCTTTCCAGACTAACACAATGAGACAGATGTTCAAGTTAGCTCTGTAAGTTCAAGGGTCCTGACTTGTCCTCTCGTGCTCCTCCCTCTTGCGCGATTACACGGCCATTTTCGGGATGTAGGTACTGAATACCTTTTTCTCAAGGAAGGCGGCTCTACGACCATCCTACAGCGGTGTTCACAAAGATTGAGCCAGATGGCAGGGGAACGTGTCTTACGTTCCCGGAGATGCTATGGGCAAAGTCAACCAGAACGTGGCTCCCTGGCCAGGAGCACTCTGGACTCCAACGCTCCCCTCATGCCGTTCCATGAACACCCAGCACAAATACAGGGGCAATCCACAACTCAGATCCAGTCCATGTTGGACCGCACTGCCTTTGGCGCGGTAGAAGCGTTCCCAGAGATGATCGAGCTCTTCTCTCGCAATACCTGCGCCCTCGTTGTGAACGGAGACACGGGCAAGCGCTTCCTCCACCCGTAATTGCACTTCGACAGGCCGTCCTGGGGGAGAAGAGGTGAGTGCATTCGTCAGGTAGGTGGTGAGCGCGTGCTTGATCCGCCCGGCATCGGCGAGGATGTTCCACCTTTTGTTCCAAAGATGGAACATCCAGCACGATGGGCTGCTCTAGCACAGCGTGTTGCTGCCTGGCCACCGCCTCTCTGAGCAGGGTGCCCAGATCCTCGGGGTCCAGGGAGAATGGGAGCACATTGGTCTGGATACGCGCATCATGAGGGCCGCGCCGCTGTCATCTTGGCGGTGTTCTCCTTCAACTCAGACCAACGTGCCGGATTCTTATCAGAACCGATCAGATGGCCTATTTCGAGCGCCGAAAGGTTGCCTCCACAAGCTCCCCAACTGCCCTCCGGAATCTCAATGAGCAACGCGTAGAGACGTTTGAGGTACGCGGGCGAAATGCGAACCCCTTGCAGCTCGGTCGACGAGCCATCGTCGCCAAGCACGGAGATGAAAGCCTTGGTGACCGCGGTCAGTGCAGCGTCACGTCGTGTTTGGGTGAAAAAACCAGCAGCGGTTATCGCCTCGACTAGCCAAAAAGGATCCTTCCCCAGGAAGCAGTTCTGCTGGGGAATCTCGTTGAATACAATGAATGTGCCATTTCTGGCTTCGTCAGTAATCGGGTCAACTTCCTGGAGCATCACTGCATCGATGAGCAGCGGTGCGAGTTTCTCTTTTTGCTCAGCAGTGAGTGCCTTCTCGGGACAGGTGATGCGGAGAACAGGCATAGATCCTTTCCTTTCGTTAATTTCGTTAAGAACACATCCCGAACGAAGGCACCCTGGAAACGAGTGCCTCGTCGCTTCTGCTATTATATGCGTCGTGGAGAAGAAATGGCAATCTCATCACACGGAGATTGCCAGGGCGAGCCATCTGGTTTGAAAGAAAGGCCGAAGAAAGAGGTGGCTCAATCTTTGTGAACACCGCTGTAGCGACGCTATGGATAGTATACGTGGTGTTTCCATATACCTAGTATAGCTTCAACTCCATAGGTCCAACGTGGCTTGCGCATGGGTCCCCGGTCACGGTGCTGGTCTGGCTTGAAGTAAGCGACAGATGGGCGCGCACTCTGCCAGCTTCGCGGCCTAGAGCCTTGGTGGCAACGCTTACCCAGTAACGGCCATAGACCGTAGCAGATCTCTCCTGTTTCCGTAGTGTTGTCGTGGTGTTTACGAGGTGTTTTCGTAAACAAGTTGACATTTCATAGAGTACTCATCTTCTCAAGAAACTCAATACGTTTCCCTAGCCTGCGCGCATACTCCAGTTCGCGGCGGGTTGACTCTCCGATGTAGCCGCCAACATTGAGAATGCGCACGACATCGGCGTCGTCGATTTTAAAGAGGTGAAGAACGTCGAGCCGTACTTTCATTTCCTCGGTAATATGCAAGTCTTTATCTTTCGCATTGGCTCCAATGGTAAGAACCTTCTGCCCCTCTAAAGTGAGACGAAGGCACTCATCTTTAAATGCCTGCCGCGCTCTGTCTGTTGATCCACAGAGACAGTAGGTCAAGGGTCTCTTTGCCTGTGCTTTCAGTGCTACTAGCTCATCTAGAGTCATTGCTGTATTCTCCTGTAAACGTGGCGTTTCCGTCCGCTCCTCTATGGCACGCTCAGTTGGCTTTGCGTCCAGCCCTGCAAGTGTTCGCACACCTGGTGTGCCCTGGAAGCCTGCACATTCTAACGCTTGTACGAGGGTGACAAAGGTTTCATAGTCGCGGCTAGCTGCCTCTCCTAGCGTTTTACACCCCTGATCAAGCAGTTGTACCCATGCTTCTTTCCCCTCCTCATCAAGCTGCTGATACAGAGTGCTACTCTTGGTGCGGCGCGGCCTGCGCTGCTGTCCTGCTCTGCCCATATTTTCGTGGCCTTTCCGTAAACTGTTCAAACGCTTCGCTCCTCTACTTGCGGAAACGGGCGTTTCCTCCTCTAATGGGAGAATACATACAAGCAAGAGCGACGAAAAACAAGAGTGGCTTGCGGCACCCTTGTCTACCAGGATGGTATTCTTGATGCCCTCCCCGTAGCACTCGTACTTGCAGGATGCATCGCCTCGGTTGAGCATGCTATCGCTAACTGTACTAGAATCGTTCCCTCGGGAGAGGTATTCAGGCTGACCTCCCTTCCTGGGGCAAGCAATGATTTCGTAGCATTTTGGCATTTGCTGCTACCAGTAAACGTAGTGTTTACGTAAACACTACGTTATGTTCCATAAGCTTTGTTGCAGGGGAACGATCTTCACAGCATCGATCATGCTCCCGTGCCGTTGCTCGTTGATTGCGATGAGTTCAGCATATCGGGCTGAAATTTCTTCTGGCTCAGTGTACTGCATCCCCTGAAATTGCATGATCTCTGAAACTGCGCGTCTTACCTCGCTCAATAACACAGCCTCGGCCTTGGTTGGCCTAATGGTGGGCCACCCTTTTTTATAGAGAAGGTGTGCGGGTACCTTGGCCTCTACCTGTTCGCGTAGCCTAGCTCGGTGCTTTGCTTCACGCAACCCGGTAAGCTGTTGGACACTGAGGAGATGTGGAGCTACGTCTGCCAACCAACGATCACTTTGAAAACTGAACGATGATACAATCTCAAGATCAACCATCTCTCTGTAAATGGCGTGGTTCTCTGGATTGGTCGCCGACGCCGCTAAATCAGCTAAACCCGCGAGAATACAGTAAACGCAACTCACACGGCTATTACCATATTTTGTATAGGCTTCGTGGAGAGGGTAATGATGATAGCGGTGATGCTCTAATACATCCTCTCGCGTCCATGCAAGGAGAGGATGCCAGTTATAACCCTGGGTCTCGAAGGTTTTATTGTTTAGCTTTGATTGAGGTGAACAGACAGGTGCGAAAGCACGAGTCGTGCTTTCCTGTCGACGAATACGGGGTATGACAACGATTCGTGAATTTTAGGGCCATTTGTGCCGCTCTTGCCTCTTTTGCGCTTCAAATATCTTTGAGCTGCTTATCATCAATTTTTTACCCAACTACCTGCCACACCTGCACCCCGTAATCCCCAATGCGGGGTCCCGACATTTTTACCCCCCGTTTTCGGCTCTCCCGCACATTCCGTGATCGAAGGAAGACGGGGATGCAGACATGAGAGCCTCGGCACCTCGTGCCTGAAAAGTCGTTCTCCTGCTGGCATCCCAAGGCGTTTTTGAGTCAGTTCAGGAAGCTGAGATGGCGATGCGGCTGG
>JAFAXQ010000293.1 GCA_019240835.1 Ktedonobacteraceae bacterium | reverse complement strand
TGATGAGAAAGTTGTAACCCTCTGGTGCTGCGCCGTATTCTGCCGCATTGATCTCCTTGTCCGTGCCGTCAACGCCCACACGCAGCACCTTCACCAAGACACCCTGCCCATTGGGAATGTCACTCACCTTTGGCATCGGTATCTCTTCCAAGTGCATCGAATTGGGTTTACCAGGGTAGACTGCTATCGCTTTCATCATTTGTCCTTTCCTGCGTCGTTTCAGCATATATATTTTCGTAGTGGACGACCACAGGCATGCCATTACAGAGTGGCCGCAAAGGATCGCCGCTATTATAGCCGTTTTATCGTTTATGCACGTTTAGTCGACGAGAAGCATGGTGACCGCCTATACAAATTTAGGCGGAAGCATAGAGGATGAAGCGCTGACTAAAAGATACCTACCTAGCTCCAGCCCCAAATTTACCACATACGGGTTCAGCGCATCTTTCTCGTGAAGCTGGTAATAGAGGCCTCTTACGTTTTCCTCTTGCATCTTCGAGTGCATCGCTTTGGCAACCACCAGTGCAGCTTTTCCTGCTTGTGCGCTTGCCTCAAGGTCATGATCTGCTAAGAAAAGGTATGCCTCCGTCTCGTAGTAGTAGGCTTTCCATACGCTGAGATCAGGGCTAAGCGTGTCTACGGCTATTGTCAGTTTATTGTGTACTGCCTTTCTATCTTGGCTCGTCTTCTGCCATTGGAGCAAGGATTTTGCTTCCTCGTGATTGACTGCGGAAAGATTAAACCTGAAGAAGCTTTCATCAGGCTCAACATGCCCTTTGTACAACATAGTCGCCGCTTTCTCCTGCCATGCTTTACACTGATCTTGCAACTTGCCGTCATTGATGGCGAAAGGAGTGCTGATATTTGCTGACTCAAGATAGACGTTGCCTTTCAAGGGACCATTTCTCACCTTGTCTATGCACTCCATTGCTGCAGCAATATCTTTGCGTGCCTCATCTAGCTTTCCTTGCTGCTTGTTCGTAATGGCACTATGGACAAAAGCAGAAGCGATGAGCTCCACGTCTTGCAAGTCGATGGCTAGCTCCACTGCCAGCTTTGCATGCGCTGATGCTGTTGCACTATCCATCAGGCACTGCTGCTTGATCCTGGTAGAGATCTGGTAGTATCTGCATAAGAGGGCTTTCCATGCCTCTTCGTCGGTGACTCGTGTGTGTTTGGCAATCTCGACAAGCTTTCGCAGACACCTGTCCACCCGAAACGCGATGTCTATGGGACCACCATTATAAATGTACGAGTGTCCCATGACAAGAATATCTTCATAGGCGTAGTAGCCGTCTTCTTCGATGAGTTCTGTCATATGTTGGAGCGGATCTTTGTACTTCCCCTGATTGTTCTCGAAGACTACCACTCGCCAATCTAATCCGAGCAAAGCGGGGGGAACTTTGAGTGTCTTTGCTAAGAATTTACGACGTTCGTGATCATGTGTAAACACGGAAGACTCCCATTCTTCGACTGTACGTTTGTCCACTCCCGCTGCTATAGCGAAGGCAGCCTGCGTCTTGTATCGTTTCGTCCGATAAAATGCAAGCACTTTACCCATATGCGGGAGATTCCCAAGGCCAGGGGGAAAGTCCCCGTAGCGTGACCACCAGTACCATTCCATACGGCTTACTCCTCTAATGAACTTCGTGTTTCGTTTGCTCAGTTTAGCATACCGTATGTTATCAACACAACACTATGCCATTGTACCTTTTCTACAAGACTCCTGCGAATCGTAACACTATGTCGGTCGCAGCC
Source organism: Ktedonobacteraceae bacterium (assembly GCA_019240835.1). GTDB lineage: Bacteria > Chloroflexota > Ktedonobacteria > Ktedonobacterales > Ktedonobacteraceae > JAFATZ01. Next base: position 4,982 of record JAFAXQ010000293.1, on the reverse strand, counting down.
ATAGTAAATTGTTGTACTTTTAACTCGGAAAAATGTCTTTTTTGCTCAACGATCATTAAGGAGGTTGTTTCGTGAGCGACAATAAAAGTGAGATAGCTTATTTTAGGCAGCGACAAGCGTTAGAGGAAGAAGCAGCGTGGCTCGGGCTGCACGGGCTTGCCTCGGGCACCGCACGCCATGACGTGATTCGCAAGCGCATAGGGCAAGGTGCAGAACGGATTCTGCACCTTCTTGAAGAAGATAAGTACCAAGATGTGCAAAAACTGATGACGACTGACCCGTGGGGGAGAGAAGTGCGCCGCGTCACGCGGTGCAGTCGTCGAGACAATACGAAGGAGGGATCCAATGGGTAAACGCATTCTGGTGGTGGAACCATCGCCCACGCTACGAGGCATTTTAGAGATGGAATTACAGCGACAACAACACCAAGTCGTGCTGTTCGAGAACTATGCAGCAGCAGTTCAGGCATTCCCACGTTTTCAGACAGAGCCGCCCGATGTAGCTTTAGTTGCGCTGGACTCTGAGTCTGCCGAGAGTGTCCAGGTGGTCATGAGGTTGCGAGCGATGTTTGCACAAACCCTTCTCATCATGATGACTATACAAGAGGAGGGCCAACAACTTATCGTACAGCGCATCAGAGGTACCATCCAGGCCATCTTGCTGATCAAACCGTTCAGCATCAAGGACGTGCTACGTCTAGTTGCCGGGTCTGTACCAAGCGAGCAGTAGTTCGCCAGAGGTAGGTACCGGAGAGTTTGGGAGGATTAAAAAGTGTTTTTCTCGCGTTTATCTATTAGATATTGTTTCACCATGTTTTGAAAGGTAAAATCCAATGACTCAAACCATTCAACCGGGCAGCATCTATAAAGTACAATCGGGCGATACTCTCTCGGGTATTGCGCAACGGGCCTATGGTGACGGCTCGGAAGCCTCCTGGAGGAGGATCTACAACGCGAACACACAGGTGATTGGCAAGGACCCAAACCTGCTGCGTCCTGGACAGGTGCTCTATATCCCGCTCCTTCATCCGACTAGGACACTCTGCACAGTTACGGTCGATCTCCTGAACATCCGAGCAGAGCCTACTAGCCAATCAACCCTCGTCGACAGCTACCCACGTGGCACCGTCCTCAACTTTGTCGAGATTGTGGGTGGAGAGGACGTGCAGGACAATCCCCGTTGGGGACATTCCGAGCAGGGGCATTACTTCTGGTTAGGTGGAACTGATCACCCCTTAGGGTGATGCACATTTTCTCGTTTCTGTGGCATTCTTAGCGTGGAATAGCGATGTGCTTTTGTGAACTGAAAGCTCACAAAAGCACATCGCTATCTCACTGATCGAGCGTCGAGAACAAATTGTTCAGCGATTCTGCCAGTGTCGGATGAGCAAGGACGGCATCACGCAGGACGGTATAGGGGAGCTTGCCCATCATGGCCATTTGTAGGATGGCCATGATCTCTCCCCCTTCAATACCCAGGACGGCACAGCCCAGAATCTGACCCGTATCGGCGTCCACCACCGCTTTCATGAAACCACGCGACTCGTCCGTTTCTAGCGCACGGGCAACCTCATTCATGGGCATTTTGGCGACTCGAATGCTGTGGCCATGCGCACGAGCTTCTGTCTCGCTTTGCCCAACGCGCCCAAGCTGTGGATCAATAAAAACTGTATAGGGTACCAGTCGATGGTGGATGCTGGCGTGTCCCTTCTCAAGCAGGTTCGTGCGAATAACGCGGAAGTCATCGTAGGAGATGTGCGTGAAGGCCGGGCCACCTTTGATATCACCTAACGCGTAGATGCCCTGCACATTTGTCTCCAGCCGTTCGTTTGTATGGATAAAGCCATGTTTGTCCGTCTGCACTCCAGTTGCATCCAAATTGAGCCAATCGCTATTAGGCGTCCGTCCAGCCGCCATCAGCAAGTGTGATCCAGTGAGCGTTCGTTCCCCCAGCGGAGTGTGGACCGTCAAGTGAATGCGGTCTGCAGCAGTTTGTTGGACACGCAGTGGCTTTGTCTCAAGCAGCACTTCTATGCCGTCCTCACGCATGATGTTGGCCACTTCCTCGGCCACATCAGGGTCTTCACGGGTCAGCAGGTTCGCTCCCCGCTGAATCACGGTAACTTGACTGCCAAAGCGGCGGAACATCTGGCCAAATTCTAGACCAATGTAGCCTCCTCCCACGATCAACAGGTGCTTGGGTACAGAGTCCAGTTCCATGATCGAGGTCGAGTCCAGTGTAGATACCGTCTCCACTCCAGTTATGAAGGGCTTCGTTGGTCGGTCACCAGCGTTGATAAAGATTGTGTGGGCAGTCACATGCAGCGTCTGGCCGTTATTCAAGCACACTTCCAAGGTCTTCATACCTGTGAAACTGGCTTTTCCCATCAGCAGGTCCACACCTTCAGTGCTTTCGATGCGCTGCTGGCCGTTGTTACGAAAGCTGTCAACAATGTCTCGTTTGCGTTGCCGCACCTTGGTCATATCCACAGTCACCGGGCCAGTTTGTACGCCATAATCAGCACTGCGTCGTGCCAGGTAAGCAACGCGTGCGCTGGCAACCATCGTCTTCGTAGGCGTACAGCCCTCGTTAATACAGGTTCCACCTACATGGACCCGTTCGATGAGGGCAGTCTTCCATCCCGCTTTCGCTAACGTCGTAGAGAGTGGCCCTCCGGCCTGGCCGGCACCGATCACAATTGCATCATAGTGTGTTATTGCATTCATCACTATTGGTCTCCTTCTGTTTCGTCTCCTGTATTATATGTACTTTTTCATATCACATGGTCGTTGCTTTTGCCAATTCGTCACAGGGAGAGGGTGACCGCAAGATTGGCAATACCGTATTCTGAGCATGGTGACCGCAAGGGTCACCACTACTATACACGCCCCGCCCGTAGTAGAGTAGTGGCGATCCCTTGCGGTCGCCATGCTCCCTATTGCAAGGTCTGGCGTGGGACATGAACGAATTGCCCTTACGCCTCTGGTGGTTCTGTGTGAATCGTAACCGAAGCAAGGTTCGGATAAGTCTGGCGTAGTGCTCGCTTGATTTTCTCCGCAGCGACGTGTGCCTGGCTGAGGGGAACGTCAGGATCAAAAAAGGTGTGTAATACGAGGTCTAGTTCCTCCTCTTTGCTACCATGCGTGCTGTCCTTTGTGGTGGATGAGCTGGGGGTATACAAGTGGATGTCGTGAGCGCTGCCTGCTCCGGCAATACTATCCGCCAGACGGCGAACCGCCTCTGCCATCTCAGCGTACTGCTGCGTTACATCCTGGCGTGGCAGGATAGTGGTATTGGGAGCTTCCAGATGTGTTGTTACCTTATCTAAGAGTTTATTAGTCTGCAGTACTACCTGTTCCAGTCGTGATGCAACGTCATGCGCCTGCTGCAAATGCATATCCGACTGCACTTCCAGGTCGAAATCAGCCTCCAGCTTGCCGCCCACTTCGCGCACGTGAATGTCGTGCGCATGTACTCCCTCTAGCTCCGCCAGGTAGTGGATTTGCTCGGGTACGGTTTCTTTAGCTGAAGTCGCTGGCTCAACACGCACGACAACATCAATCTCATATTGTGGCGTAAGAGAGCATACCCCATCTATAGCCGCCCTCTCTACACGTTCACTCAAAGCATGCGTTTGCTCGAAAGTAAAAGTGCGGGGAGCTGCGATGATGACGTCGGCAAACAATTTATTACCGGCACGCCGTATGCGTACTCTGCGTATTTCGTTGACATCTTCAAGACGAGCAATAGAGGTTTGCAGCCGTGTTGCTATTTCTTCTGGGGCACGGTCCAACAGTGCGTCCACCGTTTCTCGGGCTAGTCGTAGGCTTACCCACATGACAATGGCGGAAACAGCGAGTGCTGCAACCGCGTCGGCCTGCTCGAGCCATGCTGGCAGGCGGAAGGTCTGTGTCAAGTACACAATAAGCAAGCCTGCAATAACTACCAGCGAGCTCCAGATATCCGTACTAAAGTGCAGCGCATCAGCCTCTAGCGCCTGGCTGCCCAGCTTACGCGCAACGCGCAGCAACGCACGGGAGCGAGTAAAATCGACAACTATAGAGACGAGCATGACGACGAAGGCCCAGATGCTAGCATCGACGTGTCCTGCGTGATAGAGCAGTCGCCGCACGGCTTCATAGACCACCCATACAGCGGTAAGTAGCAGCAGGCCCGCCTCAAGAAAGGCCGAGAGATTTTCCACCTTGCTGTGTCCGTAATTGTGAGAGGCGTCGGCAGGGCGGCCTGCAACACGAACAGCGAACAATGTCATCAGTGCCGCTACCAAGTCGAGTGCAGAGTGGACGCCTTCAGCGAGGATGCCGAGACTACCTGTGAGCAGTGCAGCGACGATCTTGAGACTGGTCAGACCAATAGCAGCTCCCACAGAGGTGAATGCTACCATGGTTTTTTCTCGTTGGGGGTTGTAGGTAGTTTTTGCAAGCATAGCGTTTTCTTGCCTTCTCTTCTGACCTCACTCCCAGGCACCTGTGCCCGTTAGCCAATCCATGATAGTTTCTGGCATATGAGACACGGCCGCTTGGCGTTGAGAGCAATGTGGCAGGCTGTGCAGAATCACAGAACCATAGTCTTTTGATAACACGCGGCGGTCGAAGAGCACGACACAGTTTCGCCTCGTGTCGCTCCACACAGACCTGTTGAGCACTCGACGTGTACGTAGGGCAGCTACGGGGACGGTGAACTGGTGAAGTTGATCGGAGCCGTAATGTTCAGCGCGTGCCGCCATCAAAGGGTCATTGAGTGCGGGCATAGGAAGGCGACTGATGAATAGACACGTTGGAGAGCGCTGAACGTCGTCTACGCTCTCCCAGAAGCCAGCGGTAACAAGCAGTACCACGTGCGCTTGGCTCTGGAATACCTGCCATAACTGACGGGGAGAGCCATCCACACCTTGTCCTAGCACAAGAATACCTCGCGTCTCTAGCACAGGTTTTATAGAGCCATAGCAACTACGCAGAGCA
>JAFAXQ010000135.1 GCA_019240835.1 Ktedonobacteraceae bacterium | reverse complement strand
CCGAGGAAAGTAGACTTTGATTGTAACTCCCTATTCCACGGTGGCGTTCCTCTACCCACAAGCTCGCGCAAACTGCGAACAGGCTGTCCACACGGTGGAGGCATACACTGTGCCACAATGGTAGCTACTCCCATACGATTTGGGTCGAGTTGTTCAACAGCTTGTCGCAAAATAAGGTCACAGAGCGACCAGAAGTGAAGTACGGGAGGAAGGTTGCTATTGGCTCGCAGCACACGCGAGTAAAAAACGGCGGAAATCTCTTGCTCCGGCTGACTGTCTCCCTGCTCCAGCAATACGAAGCCGGGAAATTCTTTCGCCACTAGGGTCATGAATTGCTCACGATGAGCGGGAAAGATTTTGATCAGCATACTCAGGTTATACTGGCGCGGTTTTGCGTCACCACTTACCCAACGGCTGAGTGTCACCGTGTTGACCTTGAGGGCTGTGGCAAGCCTTTGTCTCTCCCACGGGTCTTTGATGATGTGACCAAGCAATTCGCGCCAGGTCTGAGAGTTCTGCAAGGTTTTACTCTTCCTAGCATCGTCTAACTCACTACGTAAGCTTCTCCATTGTAGCACCGTTCCATAGCAATATCAACCATTATGCATGCCAGCCATTTTATTCACATCTTGCAACAGCAGCCTGTACAGTGCGTTTTGCCTTGCCGCGGCTTTTCTGTAGATTGCGCCACGCTCGGCATTTGGTAGTACGGGTGCATCGAGTAGGGGCACAATTGTGGCCACATCGGGAATGATAGCTAGCGCTTCGAGTGCCAACAGTGCAGCACCACGAGCCGAGGCTTCGTGGTCGCGTGAAGGATATAATGGGACACCGCATAGGTCGCTGATAATACCCTGCAGAGTTGGTGAGCCGAGCAGTGCTCCACCACTGCCAATGACCATAGGTGTTTCTTCACCCGTCTTGAGGGTCTGGCAGAGCTGCTCATAGACAGCTCCGAGCTGGTAGCCTAGCGCCTCCATGCTTGCGCGCAGTATGTCGGCAGGCGTGATATGGGCATTGATGCCTATAATCGCCATACGTGCATTAGCGTGCCAGCCGAGGCTACGCTCACCAGAGATGAAAGGGAGAATGGTGAGGCCATGTGCGTCCGGTTGTAATGCTCTAACGATGGTCTCAGTATCAGCCACGGCAGGCAGTTTACAGGTTGCGTCGATCCAATTGAGCATATTGCCACCTTCGCTCAGCGCACCACCAATAACAGAGCGCCTAGCGTCAATCGAGTACAGCCACAATCCCCTAGACGGGGAAACTTGCTGCGGTTCTACCACCACGCGGATGGCGCTGGATGTGCCTATAGTGAGCGACCAGTGCTTGGTGTCGACACAGCCTGAGCCAATGCATGCCGTTGCCCCATCACCCACAGCAGGGTACCACGGTACATCGCGCAGTGCTGGCCAGACGGAAGCATACTCGGACGTAAGCCCCCTGACAGCATCGTGCATATCACCCAACACGGGAAACTGCTCGGGGCGTACCTCCAGCACTTTCATCAGTTCTGTGTCCCAGGTGCGCGTATGCCGATTGAACATGCCAGTGCCAGAAGCCATCGAGAGGCTACAAACGGAGTGGCCCGTAAACTTGCGATGCAGGTATTCACCGAACGAAAGCCATTGCGCCGCACGCTTGAACACGTCAGGTTGACTCTTGGCCAGCCAGCGCAGTTTCGCAGGCCAATAGCTCGCGTGCAGGCATGCCCCTGTACGTTCATGGAGTGCCGTCTCGTCCAACTGTACACGTAGTTCTTGAGCCGCCTCGTGGGGACGTGTATCTTCCCAGGTAATGACGGGCGTAAGCGGCTCTCCCTTCTCATCAAGAGCTATGAGGCTATGCCAGAAAGTATCAAGTGCCACCGCCGCTATCTGCTTAGCCATCGGGCCAGCGGCCTTGAGTGCATCATGAATCGTCTGTGCCACTACCTCTAAGAGCGCATCCGCATCGACCGATACCTCTCCATTGCCTGGCGCTGTGAGTTTGTAGACACGCTGGGCATGTGTACTGGGCACCGACGCCCCCGTTGCATCAAAGAGTAGTGCTCGTGTCGATGAAGTGCCTACGTCCAGTGAGAGTACATATGGCGGTTTTGGGTCGTATGAATGATTGTTCATGGCAGTTGTTCCCATTCTTCCAAGGACACATCTGCTTCTTCAAGAATTCGTTTGAGCAATCCTATGCTAATATCACCCCGATGAGGATTAGGGATGCGTACTTTGATTGGTCGAAGTCTGGGCATTAGACCAGTTTCCCTACTTCTAAAGTCATTCCATCAACTATGGGTAAGGGAGTATGATCTGCAATATTGAGTAGTATCCAGTCCTCCAGAACCTCGCGCAATTCCTTGCGGCATTCCTCTTCGGTCGGTTGGTTTGCCCAGACACCCTTGAAACCAGGAATGCGGCCAAAATAGGTTCCGTCTTCAATTTGCTCATATTGAGCGTGTTGCATCGCTTTGTCGATATACTCATTGAACATAATCTTTTCCACCCTTTCTTGATTAAGAAAACCGTCATGAGAATTATCATGTTCAGTATAGTACACAGCCTGTTTATACTGCAAAAGTTACCACAGCAAGTATGCCCTCTACGTACGACCTACTGGCTCGCTCAGTTGTTGATGTGAGTACATCTGTGTGCAGGCATTGTCGCCAATTTGATTCTCACCAGTATGTTCAGGCAGCTTCTTAAGTGGCGATATCATGAGCCAAGCACAGAGCGCACTAGTCAGTGCGAGCAACGCACAGATAAACATAGTGAGGCGGAAGCCAGCTACGAACGACTCTGCAATTGCTTGCTGCAATGCTATACGCAAGCCACCGCTCACGCTCGCAGGCACCTCCGCGTTAGCCAGTCTACTGCCCTGAGCGTCGATCAGGTGATGTATGGTGGGCGAGACATGCAGTGCTACGAGGTGACTATCCAGGCTGCTATTGAAAGCATACACCACTAGAATACCTAATGCAGCAATTGCCAGTAGACCGGCGACGCGAGCAACAGCATTGTTGACCCCCGATGCCACCCCTGAGTAGCGGTCTTCGACTGCTCCTAGGACCGTGGTTACCAACGGTGCAATGGTGACAGACATGCCCAGTCCCAGGACGATAATGGCGGGGAAAAAGGTCGTCCAGTAGCTACCATCGATACCTGGTAAGGCAAAGAGAATAAAGCCGAGGGCAGCTATAGTTGGACCAACAACGAGCGGCAGACGTGGACCGTAGCGCGTCACCAAGCCGCCCGACCAACGCGAGAGCGAGAATACCATCAGCGTGAAGGGCAAGAATGCTGCTCCCGCTGCCGCAGGAGGATAATGATGTATGCTGATAAGGTTAAAGGGCAAGAAGAATAACATACCTCCCAATGCTGCGTACAGCATAAGCGTAAGCAGATTTGCACCGCTAAAGGTCTGTGAACGAAACAGGGTCAGTGGCATCATCGGCGCAGGATTGCGATACTCCACATAGATGAATGCAGCGAGCACTAGAAGGCCACCCAGCACACAACCCTGTACCAGTGGATTGCCTAATCCCAGGTTGTTCGACTCGATCAGTCCGTAGACGAGCGCGCCCAGGCCAAGCGTTGTCAAGATGGCTCCCAACCAATCGAGGTGTATCCTTTGATCCTCGTTGCGAGTCTCAGGCACATGCAGCAAGAGTACGCTCAACACGATCGCTGCAAGGGGAACGTTGATAAAAAAAACCCAGCGCCACGACGCAGTCTGCACTAACCATCCCCCCAGTAATGGACCCAGTGCTGTGGTAATTGCGGAGAAGCTTGACCACAGGCCGATAGCTTTACCGCGCTGTGAACTGTCAAAGGTGGCGCGAATGATCGAGAGACTACCAGGAGTGAGCAGGGCACCGCCTACACCCTGTATGGCACGTGCTACAATAAGTTGCGAAATGTTCGTTGCGAAGCCGCACCAGATAGAGGCCAGAGCAAACATAGCCACACCCAAGCCAAAAATACGCTTACGCCCATACAGATCACCCAATGACCCACCTACCAGTATCAGCGCGCCAAGAAGGAGTCCGTAAGCCTCCACGACCCACTGTACACTGGCAACTGATGCATTTAAGTCTACCTGTATTTGTGGCAGTGCCACGTTCACGACGCTACCATCAATAAAGGCCATACTCGACCCTAGGATGGTGGCAATGAGTATCCATACGCTGTTTTTTTGTGTCATGCAGTATTGCCTCGTTCTGTGTGCTAGCACAGGTATGTCCTATAAATAGATAGAGGAGGTGTAAGATGTAACACGTCACACCTCCTCTTATATGTTACGACATTTTCACAAGGAGAGTCGTCCTCCCATATCCTCTGCAATAGCGGTAAATTGCTCCAGAGCTACCTGTAAGTCCTCTACAATGCTGGTAGCGAGTACGTCAGGTGGAGGCAAGGAATCGGCTCCCTCAAGGCTTTCGTCGCGTAGCCAGAACAGGTCGAGACTGAGCTTGTCGCGCTTGAGCAAGTCTTCGTAGCTAAAGGAATGGAAGCGCTCGGTTTCTTGTCTCTGCCGACGATTCTCTGGATGATAGCAGGCGACAAAGTCATCAAGATGGTAACGCGTGAGCGGGTTGGTGCGCAGAGTGAAATTGTGGTTAGTGCGCAGGTCATACACCCACAAACGCTCTGTCCAAGGGTCTGGGCTGGCGGGCTTTTTGTCAAAGAAGAGCACGTTTGCCTTGACGCCCTGGGCATAGAAGAGGCCTGTGGGAAGGCGCAGCAGGGTATGTGTGTCACAGTCCTGCAGCAGCTTGCGGCGCACAGTCTCGCCTGCACCACCCTCGAAAAGCACGTTATCGGGCACAACGACGGCGGCGCGTCCATTGATCTTGAGCAGCGTCTTAATATGCTGCACAAAGTTCAACTGCTTGTTGCTCGTGCTGGCCGAGAAGTCACTGCGCACGACAATACTGGGCTCTCGTTCATCGCGCCGCTCTTCGCTCACGAAACTGATGCTGCTCTTACGTCCAAAAGGCGGATTAGTCAGCACCATGTCGAAACGCTCGCCAGGGTCGCCCAGCAGGCTATCGGCAACATGAATGGGGCATGCATCGTTTTCATTACCGCCCACACCATGCAGGAAAAGATTCATCACACACAGACGTGCTGTGTTATCGACAATCTCCCAGCCATGCAGCATGTTGTATTTCAGAAACTTCTTCTGTTCGCGATCTAGCTCATAGTGCTGCGCCACATAATCGTGGGCCGCAAGCAAAAACCCACCCGTACCACAGGCCGGATCACACACGCGCTCCCCCGCTTTGGGAGACATCACATCCACAATCGCTTGAATAAGCGGGCGCGGCGTGAAGTACTGGCCCGCGCCACTCTTGGTATCTTCAGCGTTCTTCTGTAACAATCCCTCGTACGCATCGCCCTTCACATCGGTATCGAGCACCGTCCACGTCTCCTGATTAATCAGGTCAACAATCAGGCGACGCAGCTTGGCCGGATCTTGTATCTTGTTCTGAGCCTTGCGAAAGATAATGCCCAGCATCCCTGGTTGTAGTCCTAGCTCCCGTAGAACGTCACGGTAGTGCGTCTCCAGTGCCTCGCCTTCGCGCCGTAACAGACTCTCCCAATCGTAGTCCTGTGGAATACGCGAGGGCTGGTTATAGGGCGGCCTCGTCCGCTCATAGGCCATCTTAAGAAAGAGCAAATACGTAAGTTGCTCTACATAATCGCCATAAGACATACCATCGTCGCGCAAAATATTGCAATAGTTCCATAAGCGCTGCACGATCTGTTGCGAATGATTATTCATGCTCTTTTCCATTCTTTCCATTCTCCACCCTCTGGGAACCCTCTACGGCCACAACGACACCTGTTCCACACCCTGCACATCAATCTCCTCCATCTCCTTCACATCAGCATACACCTCGTGCGTAACTCGTGCCGCACGCCGCTTATTCGCACCATTCCCTTTCCCGTTTCCCTGTGTCTCCCGCTGTTCCTCGCGCTCTCTACGTATCCGCTCCAGCAACACACCCGCAGGCTCATCACCTTGGTCTTGTGGCACCAACCTACCCGCGAACGCCTCCTTGAGAATGCTCTGGCGCAACCGCTCGGCCCGCTTCAGATTCGCTTCGACCGTTGCCTCCAACTGGCTGACGACGGAGAGGCGGCGTTCGACTTCGGAGACGATTTGTTGTTGCTCAGAAAGGCAAGGTAGCGCAATAGCAAACTTGCATACATCGCGAATATTTAGATGAGGAGAAGCTGTACCTGTGATCTCACTAGCATATTGCGATCGAAAATTGGAAGAGCTTAAAAAGCTTTCATAGTATTTAGCATTAACACATGAACTGAGCCTAAAAATCATCATTCTCTGTCCCAAACAGAATTCCAGATTGGCTGGAACGGTAACCGCTACACCGAGCAATGCACCTTCCCGACTAAATAAAACATCATTTTCTTGAGGTTTCATGCGAATGTTGCGTTCATTGAACGTATTTTCATCAACATAACGAACTTTTTCGTAGATGATTCGACCTGGTTTTATGCAATTCGTATCAATGCAAATATAACCAGCTTCTTTGAAAGCAGGGGTGCTGTGTAGGCAATCAACGATACGTTCACAAACTTGCTCCACCGTCGCCCAACACCATCCCTTCGGCACCGCCGGCAAACTCCCCACATCAGGCTTAGCAGGCTCCACATATTTCACTTTCGCCGGATCCTTCCCCTTCGCTCTCAGATCAGCCTCCCACTTTGCACGCCGCTCGGCTAAGATGCGCTCTAGTAGTACCGAAGCGGATTCAGTGTCGGGATGTTCGGCGCGCCATCCCTCGGTAAGCTTCCCTTCGACGGCGGCTTTGAGCATGGCGGCGCGGTAGCGTTTGAGTTTTGTCTTTGCTCGTTTGAGCGCTGCTATGCCTGCGTCGAGGCGGGTGAATTGTTGTTCGATGGCGGCTACGATGCGGCGTTGTTCAGAGACAGGTGCAACAAGAAGACTAACATTAGTAGCTAGGTAGCTTGAGGAAATACTAGCTTGATTCACATGATGGTTACATCTAGCCAGAAAGTAGCCAAACTGTTGAAGATATTGTAACTGCAAGGCAAAGAAGGCGGGTAGACCAGCTTGCGGATTAAGGCGTACTCGTGTCATATGGTTAGAAAAAGTGAACTTAGCATTTTCACGAATAATAGTTGTCTTTCCTACCCATACAGGACTATTTGTATTGTTAAACAGCACATCCCCGTGATTTAACAGGGGGGGATTAGCAACATCAACATACTTTAACTCATCCAGATATAGTCGTCCTTGACCGTCGATATTCATTGGTCTTAATTGAGGAAAGCCTTTACCTACGGTGTTGTAGTTTCCATAGGGAAAACCAGGCTCCACAATATCTGCTACTTCAGCAACTTTAGCCATAGCCCACCCCATCGGCAATTCATTCTCTTCGCTCACGCTGCCAACCTCTCATTCAGTTCTTGTAAAATTGCGGTTAATTGTTCGCCGAACAGTTGATACGCTTTGCCGAGGCCGCCGCGCTGGATGAAGGGGCTGCTCTCGAAGTCGTCTTGCTCGATGGTGAGCGAGGCGGCGACGTGGTCGCGGATCAGTACGAGCCATTGGCGCTGCTCTCTGGTGAAGGCTCTGCCACGGATGCCCTCTTGCTCCTCTAGCCAGGCGGCAAAGCGGCGCGCTACGATGTCGCTGTATGGCTCAAGCACGGCGTCGCTGTTGTTGTCGCGCTCAATAGTATAACGAATGAGTGAGACCAGGTCTGTGAGCATGCGCTTGCTGCTTTTGCCGTTGCCACGTACGCGATTGCGGTCAAGCAGAGCGTAGGCTTGCCAGAGTCGTTCGGGCGAGAGGCCAAGCGGAGGAAGCTGAATAGCGTCGTAGAGTTGCTTCACGTCCTCGTAGCGCAGACGCTTATTGTGCGGACGGCTGTAGAAGATTTGTAGCGCGGTGATCTCGTCGTGGTGCTGCTCGATGTATTGACTGAAGCTGGTTACCACTTGATGGGCCTGCTCCTCAGCTTGAATATCCCAGTCGGCAGAGATGACTTTATCAACGCTCACGACATCGAGCGTCTGCTCATCGTGCTCGTGTGCGGTGATAAGCGCGTTGCGCAACGTGGGATTATTGAAGGGGAATGCTGCTTCTTTGATGAGCCTGTGTGCAACCTGCTTTACTGCTGGATCATCAAGCGTGAAATCCTGCCCAGTCTCAGTCCGCGTTGCCGCAAGTTGGATGTCGGGATTGAACGCGTCAACCAGAGCGGCGGCAAGTTCGCGGATGCTACGTCCTCCCGCTGCCTGCTCGATAGCCACTTGATCGGCAGGGGTAGCACGCCGTGCTAGTCGCCCCAGGCGGCCAGCAAGTGATGTAAGCGTTTCCTGGTCTCGCTTGCCCAGCGAGACCGCTTTGAGCAGATCTTTGAAAGTGGTAGAGGCTTTGCGTTCTAGGGGCGGATCGTCGGTCTTGATACGCTCGCAAATGCCTACAGCATCAATCAGCACAAAATGCGTCTTGCTAGCACCGCCGGGAGTTATCGCTTGAAAATCGTCGTCCTTAATCGTGGGTGTACCACGTCCCTTCATCTGCTCAAACAGCCCCTCGCTCTTGACTGAGCGCATGAAGAGCAACACCTCCAGCGGCTTGATATCGGTGCCTGTAGCGATCATATCAACTGTGACAGCAATACGTGGATAGTAGCTATTGCGGAAATCCTGAATGAGCTTATCGGGTTTGACACCTGTTACTTTATAGGTAATTTTCTGCGCGAATTCATTGCCTCTAGTGAACACCTTGCGTACTGTATCAACAATAGCTTCGGCGTGGGTATCATCCTTGGCAAAGATCAGCGTTTTGGGCACTTCCTGGCGTCCGGGGAAGAGCTGAGTGAAGAGCGCGTCTTTGTAGGCTTGCAGAACTGTGCGAATCTGGTCGGGGGCAACGACGTTGCGATCAAGGCGGCTGGCGTCGTAGGTCAGTTCGTCGTCCAGGCGTTCCCAGCGTACACTGCGCGTCTGGCGATGGCGTCGACCTACGACTTCGTAAGGCTCGATAGTGCTGCCCTTCTCCGAAATCTCTGTACGGATGCGATAGACCTGATAGTCCACGTTCACGCCATCGGCTACGGCTCGATCATGCCTATACTCCATGACCAGGTTTTTTTCAAAGAAACCATAGGTGCGCTTATCCGGTGTAGCGGTGAGGCCAACAATGAAGGCATCGAAGTACTCCAGCACCTGACTCCAGAGATTGTAGATGCTGCGATGGCACTCGTCGACGACGATGAGATCGAACATCTCTATAGGAACGCCAGCATTGTAGACTACCTCTTTAGGCGACTGGTTCAGCAGCGCGGCATCAAGCCCAAACTGCGATTGTTCTTCCTCTGCCGGATCAAGCTCCGCCTCGCCACGTAAGATCGAGTATAAGCGCTGGATGGTGGTAATGCAGACATTTGCTACCGAGTCGATGTGATTGCTCTGCAGGTGCTGCACATTGTACAGTTCAGTGAATTTGCGTCCATCATCAGGTGTCACATATTGCGCGAATTCAGTAAATGCCTGCTTTCCAAGATCAGCGCGATCTACTAGGAATACAACGCGCTTCAGGCCCGCGAATTTAATCAGGCGGTAGGTACTGCTCACCGCCATGTAGGTCTTGCCGCTACCTGTCGCCATCTGAATCAATGCTCTCGGACGGTTCTCAGCAAACGAGCGCTCTAGATTAGTAATCGCCTCAAACTGGCAGTCGCGCAGGTTCGTGGGCAGCAAGGGAGGAAAATGGCGTAGTCTCGCACGTAGAGTATCATTCTGCTCGTTGGGAATATCGACAGGAGCCTGCTCTAGCCACTCTGCTAAACGTCGTGGCTGGTGAAAAGTGAACACGTATCGGCTGCGTGGCTCTGGGTCCAGATGGTTCGTGAAGCGCGTTTCTGTCCCTGTTGTCTCATAGCTAAAAGGAAGTTGAGAGCGTGGCGTGACAAGGTAGTCGGGAAGACGTGTCAGATACTTCGCGCTCTGCTCCTCCACACCGATCAACGTCTCGCCAACCTTCTTTGCCTCGATGGTGCCCACAGGCTCCCCATCGATGAACACGAGATAGTCAGCAGTGCCAGAGGACAGCACGAAATCACGGACGACGACTCCATATCCGGCGCTCAAGTCGAGTTGGTCAAAATCCTGCACAACCCAGCCGGCCTGCATAAGCATTTCATCAATCTTCTTGCGCGCATGTTCTTCAGGTTTCATCTCCCCGCCTCCTTGTCTTCTAGATGCGTCGCATGTTATTTTAGTGTATAAGTCTGCGAAATGCTGTAAAGATCTTCTCATATGTTCCTACAGAAATTTGAACGAATCCGCCAATACACTCCATTTCCTCAGTTATTATAGTACATATATTTTGGTGGATGTGGTATGGGGCCTAGCAGGGTGAGCGGCACTTTTTTGCAACGAGGGGTTTGTGATGTATGGTGCCTGACATGCCTTGCAGAGGGCATCCACGCTTCTGCGCAAAAATGGTGACGCTCACCCGGCCTAGCAATGAGAATTGCAAAGCCTTGCTATACAAAGCTATTCTGGTTGAGTTGGGCAAATGCGGAAGTCACGTTCAGCCCTTGTTATCTTGTGTTAGTGGTATAATAGGTGAGAGAATTAGCACCTATCTTTCCATCTAACAGGTATCTCACCCACGGTTAACGCTACCAGTCTTATGCAACGAGAAAACGTTTTCCGCTGTGACGCTGGCAGCCGAAAGGAGTTTTCCAATGCAATACAGCGCACGCAATCAGTTGAAAGGCAAAGTGGCATCAATCAAACTCGCTGGAGTAATGGCCGAAGTCGGCATTGAATTGCCCGGTGGACAGCAGATTGTCTCCGCCATTACCCGCGAATCTGTCGAGTCGCTGGGACTTAAAGAGGGTGACGACGTGGTGGCCATGATTAAGTCAACAGAAGTGATCGTAGGCAAAGAGTAAATGAAAGGTGGGGGTGTACCGTATTTCGGTACACCCCCACCTTTTATTTGAATTATGGATACTCTGCTAAGAATTTGTCGATCTGTTCGAGTTCGCTGTCGCTGAGATGAAGCTCGGCAGCGGGGAGTATCTCTTGCACTTGGCTGGGATGGCGAGCGCCGACGATGGCTCCTGTGACGGCCGACTGGCGCAGCGTCCAGGCAATGGCCACGACGCCGGCATTGACGTTGTGCGGGAAACCAATCTCGCCCAATAGTTTAGCAAGTTCCAGGTTACGCGAGAGGTGCGGTTCCTGGAACTCCGAGCCATGCTTGCGCCAATCATCATCAGGCAAGTTGGCGATGCGCTCCTTGGTCATCATGCCAGTGAGCAAACCCGACAACATAGGCGAGTAAACAATCACACCGATGTTGTTCTGCTCGCAGAAGTTCAAGATGTCGTCCTCTATGTCTCGGCGAATGATCGAGTATGGGGGCTGCAGCGAGTCAATGGGAGCAATTTTCTGAATACGGCGCATCTGCTCGACGTTAAAGTTTGAGACGCCGATCGCACGCACCTTACCTTCCTCCTTCAAGCGCGCCATTTCACTCCAGCCCTCCTCAATATCGGGTTCGGGGTTGGGCCAGTGAATCTGGTACAGGTCGATCACGTCAACGTCTAAACGCTTCAGGCTTGCCTCTGCCTCACGCCGAATTGACGAGGCCTTCAGGTTATTCGTCTGCTCACGCCTATCATCCCACACGAGCGAGCACTTGGTGAAGATATAGGGCTTGTCACGTCCCTTGATCGCCTTACCCACAATCTCCTCTGAATGGCCCAGGCCGTAGACGGCGGCAGTATCAATCCAGTTGATACCCATATTCAGAGCGTGCTTAATAGTGGCTATCGATTCTTGATCGTCCTGTGCTCCCCAAGCAAAGTTCCAGCCGCTTCCACCGATGGCCCATGCTCCTAGGCCGATAGGGGTAATTTCCATATCTGTGTTGCCGAGTTGTCGCGTTTTCATTCGTGTGTCCGTCCTTTCTCCTGTCGCTGTCAAAAAGATGGTGCCTCATGTAACACGAATGATACAGGGTTCAGGCTGCATCGTGCAACCTGAACTGGTGGACTTTGAACCCCGCTTTAACCGCCAAGGGCTTCTAGTAGCATATCACCCTCTTCTGGCGAGATACGTCCCTCGGCAATCATGCATAGGATGGCTTCGCGCTCTTGCTCTGGATTGAGCTTAGGCGTCGGCTGCTCATCTTGCGCTGCTTGCTCTTCGCTGTGCTCGGCGGCTGGATCAACATGTGTATCATCAGTCGGTGCCATAGGCTTGCTCGGCATCGGTGGCGCTGACGGTGGAGGCGGAGTTGGTGGCATCTCGATGTGTAGATTGCTCAGGGCTTGCTCTACAGCTTCGAGGGCACCGCCAACTCCCTCGGCGGCGGCACGCCGTGCCTGCTCAACAATACGGTTGACACGCTCTTGGTCAAAGCGCCATTCGCGATCATTGATGCGTACATGGATACGAGCTGCGTGCCCTGCCCCACGTCGCCCATGTTCACCTGTATGCCGCCAACGCTCCTCAGCTTGGTTGCGTGCGCGTCGTGTACGCTCTTCGGACTTGCGTGCTCCTCTATGCCTGCGCCCCTTATCTCGCCATCTATGTGCCCCGGTCCAATCGACATTCCAATCAATGTTCCAGTCGACATCATTGAAGGCGGAGGACATTTCTCGCGCCATATCACGACCCAGCCTTCCCATATCGCGCCCGAGATCGTTCAGAAAGCTCCAGGAGTTGCTGGTACTGCTGCTGCGTGGGCTTTGATTGCCCGGTATTTCGAGATCGCCCCCAGCACGTAATTCAAGCTTAGCAGCGCCATCACCGTAGACCAAGTTGACGATGTTGCCGTTAGCGTTGGAGGTGACGAAGCTGCCAAGTATACTACCACCGACTGTTGCACTGATGCTCAAGTTTGCGTTCTCTGGCAACATAATGCACACGTCGCCACCTACCAGCAACCGCGTAGCACTGTCAGGTGGAAAGTCAGCCTGCAGGAGTAAGTTGGCACCAATGTGACCAACCTCGATAGAGCCATGCACACCTTTGAATTGAGCATCGGAGCCGATACTGCCTGCGCGCAGGTTACCGCCTACACCGACAAGTTCAACGCTGCTACCAATGTGGCCAAGCGCAACGTCGCCCTGCACATCGCGTAGCCGACAAACGCCGCCTATATTGCCCAGATGCACCCGTGCTGCACTCGTGGTGGCGAAGTCGCCTCCTACATTGCCACACTTGATCTCGACATTCGCGTTGCCCTGTATACGGCAGTCAGCGCCTACATTCTTTATCTGTACGCGCACCGTATCGTTTACAGTAAGGTCACCGCCTACGTTGTCTAGGAACACCTCGGCGTTCCCGCCGCCCTGCACTTGGCAATCGCCGCCTACATTGCTACAGTGTAGTGTGGCCAAGCCATGCTGCACCCGCAAATCAGCGCCTACGTTACCTATTTTCACTTCTGCTACGCCGTTAAGCGTCAGGTCACCATAAACATTTGCAACATCTAGAGCACTGCACTCGCTAAATGTGGCATCACCCATAAGATCGTCACGTGTGCGCACCGCAGAGACATTGTGTACTACGACATCATCATCAAGATCTCTCAGTTCAACCTGTCGCACGTTCTCTATGGTGACAGTACCCGCTATGTCGCTGGCATCAATACTAGTCTCAAACGGCATCCACAGTTCAAGCGAGCCATCGTAGCCGCCGAGCAGTAGCGTATCTCCATCCTGCCTCTGCTCCTCGACTTCTCCATCTGACTTCATCTGCAACCTCTGCTGCTCCCAGCCGTGAAGGTGCAAGTCTCCGTTGATATCCGTGATGATTATTTTTTGTGTTACTGGCAATGTTTGCTCTGTCATATTCCCTCTCCGTCACTCAACAAAAACTTCTATACGTTCACCTTTTTCCAAATCCTGCACATCCAATACGCGTCCCACGCTACTATGCTCTATGGTATGCAGTAGATCCTCCAGAGCATTGTTGCTTAACTGTGGAATGAGACGCGCCCCCAGGCGCAGGCTGAGTTGAAGCAGGCTCACAGGTATGGTAGCACTGATGTTGACTTTCTGTGCTCTCTGGCTTGGGTTCGTGAATCGGATACGCAGTATGCGCTCTCGCCCAATTTCTGCTGGACGCTGCGGCTGCTCCGACTCTAGAGCGTCTAATAGTTGCTCAGCCTCCACGGCACTTACTTGACCGCGCTCGACTAGGCTCAGAATACGCTGCCGTTCATCTTTTAACGCCTTCATGGTCCTGGCCTTTCAGCAGACGCATCGCCTCTTCAACGCTAATCTCTTTAGCAGCAAGCCGATCAAGCACAGTGCGGCGGTCGATACGTCCATCATTCTCCGGTGGTCCACCCAGGGCTGAAACGATCTCGTCAAGCCGACTGCGTGCGGT
>JAFAXQ010000291.1 GCA_019240835.1 Ktedonobacteraceae bacterium | reverse complement strand
CTCACAACTCTACGTTCATCATCCCGAACAGATCGCAACCTATGACCTTACGCAACTTGCACCGCTCGATCAGTTTGTGGCAGAATGTCTACATACTGCCATCCCTTTTAATATGCCAATTACTGCACCAGTTGCTTTTACGCACCGTTGCGGTATACACACCAAAGGGGTGCTGGGCAATCCACGAGCCTACGAAGTGCTCGACCCCGCCGACTTCGGCCTCACACGCCATATTGATATTGGTTCACGCTTCACCGGACGCCATGCAGTCGGGCACCGTGCTGCACAATTGGGCCTACAGCTCGATGGCGATGCGATACGTCGACTCACGCATGCACTGAAAGAGCAGGCCGAACGCGGCTCCTTGGGGCAAGAAGAAGTTGACGAATTTATTCTCGCATGGCATCAACAACAGGAAGGATCGTTACTATGGGTACGCTAACCGAAGAAATTTTTAGTCACAAACTAGGTCGTGCTGTCGAGCAGGGTGAGACGGTGGTAGTGGAGGTTGATCGCGTGATGAGCCACGACACTACCTCTCCGCTGGCTATTCAAGCATTTCGCAAACTTACGCAGCAGAGCGGGGGACGTGTCTTCAATCCGCGCCGCTCGCACATCGTATTCGACCATATTATCCCAGCCGCGACCATTGCAGCCGCGACGTTGCAGCGCGATATTCGCACCTTTGCCCAGGAGCAGGACATCACCATCCTGCAGGAAGGCATTTGTCACCAAGTCATGCCGGAGCGTGGTTATGTTACCCCTGGCGATATCATCGTCGGCGCTGATAGCCACACCTGCACCTATGGCGCGCTCGGTGCCTTCGCTACTGGCATGGGTTCTACAGATATCGGTGTCGCCTACGCTACTGGTCGAAGCTGGTTCCGCGTACCCACAACGATCAACATTCGCGTCACGGGTGATCTTCCCTTCGGCGTCTATGCCAAAGACGTGACCTTTGAAATGGTGCGCCTGGTAGGTGTTGACGGTGCCAACTATCGCGCCATTGAGTACAGTGGGGACTTGATCGAACGCATGTCGGTCAGTGAGCGCTTCACCTTCTGCAATATGGCTATCGAAATGGGCGGTAAAGCGGGTCTCGTCACACCCGACGCTACCACACAAGAATGGTTGCGCGGGCGTACCGACCGTGACTACCCCATGCTCGCACCACGCAATCCGCGCTACGAGCGTATTGTCGAAATCGATGCCTCGCAGCTTCAGCCGATGATTGCTTGTCATCCCGATGTCAACAACGTCGTCCCCGTTGAGGAGGTCGAACAGGTGCAGATTGACCAGGTATTCTTAGGCACCTGCACCAATGGTCGCCTTGATGATCTGGCCATTGCAGCCAACATTCTACGCGGCAAGACCATTCATCCACGTACACGTATGGTAGTGGTACCGGCCTCGCGTGAAGTCTACCTCGAAGCCATGCGCCTGGGCTATCTAGAAATCTTTGTTCAGGCAGGTGCCTCAGTAGGTACCCCTGGTTGTGGGCCATGTATCGGACGCCACCAGGGTGTGCTTGCCCCAGGCGAACGAGCGCTTACCACCATGAACCGTAACTTCACAGGGCGCATGGGCGACCCCACCGCCGAAATTTACCTCGGCAGCCCGGCCACCGTCGCCGCTACAGCCCTCACAGGACATATTACCGACCCAAGAACTGTTCTGTAACAGGAAAGGAAGCATTGCTATGAGCCGCATATGGATGCTTGGCGATAACATAAACACCGATGTAATCATCCCCGGTCGCTATAACGTCACGACCGACCGGGCGCAACTTGCACGCTATTGCTTATGCGAGATTCTACCGGAGTTTTCGCAGCAGGTAGAGCCAGGAGACGTCATCATGGCTGGTCACAACTTCGGCTGTGGCTCCTCGCGTGAGCACGCCCCCGCTTCCATACTCGCCAACGGCGTACGTGTCGTCATCGCCCGCAGCTTTGCTCGTATCTTCTATCGCAACTCCGTCAACATCGGTCTACCTGTGCTCGTCTGTGAGGATGCCGTACTGAACAGCGCCGATGGGCAACGCATCGAAGTCAACCTGAACACGGGCACCATCTACAACCTGACAACTGAACGAACATTTCAAGCTGAACCACTAGATCCGTTTGTGGCGCGCATCGCTGCAGCGGGTGGTATTATTGAGTATATTCGGCAGGAGGGGACGCTGCGGTAAGAGTCTCTCTGTTCGTAAAGTGATTGAAGTGGGGAGAATGCCAATGCCTAAAGTCTTCTGGGGTGAAGCTTGCGTTGGCATCTTCTCCATACGACCACAAAACGGTGTTATTAATAGCCACAGAGAACACCTTCTCTTGAATGACTTGGCGAGCGAGGAAAAACTTTTTGCTCTATAGGCTGCACTATCTCTAGCATACGATCTTGCTCCTATGAGAGTAAGCCACGTCGGCTGAGTTGGCCATTAATGCCTCTTAGTAACTGCTCAAATTTTTCGTCTGAACCGGTATGAGGAAATCGAATCCATACTCTGCCTTTGAGGAAAAGTGAGATATCTTCAACCTTTGCATCATCCAAAGCGATGGGGAGAATAGCCACATACCCTCCCTCAATCTGTTGCAAGAGTTTGGGTTCTAGTTCCGCATGGACCCAGTTTGAGTCGATAGCTGCCTGCGATACAATTACAATAAGAAACTCACTACCTCGTAACCCTTCCCCTATGCGCTGAATAAGCGAATCTCCAGTCAACAACTCAAACTTATCATGCCATACGGTGACATTCGCCGCTTTGAGCTTTTCACTGAGCCAGTCAGTAAAGGCATTGTCCTTGCTCGAATGGCTCAGAAATATTGTCCACTTGTTTGGTGACACTGGTGACGTTGTCATATGGGCTTGTCCTTCCCAAGGAGACTTCTTGACTGACAAAAGTTATCTAATGTCTGTAACAAAATAGCTGTGGCGAATTGATCTATATTTATGATACTACCAAAAATGATATTTCGCAATAATTGACACGGCGGTGCAGTAGTGGTGGGGCCTTGACAACAGTAATAATCTAGCATCAATATGCTGGAAGGGTATCCATCTTTTTCCTGACTTCCGCAAAGCAAGACGCTATTCTTGGCTTCGGCCCTGATTTGACAGAAGAGGGATAAGCTCTATTTGTGAGTAAACAGGCTGTTTTGTCAAATGTTGTTTATAAGCTTTGCTAGTATATACTCCACAGTACGAGACGATAAGCCATTATAAGGGGCGGGGTTCAGGAGTGGCACTCCACCTTAGGACTGACCTCTGAAGGACTGACCTCTGAGAAATGTTTCAAATCCCGTAGGGAATGCGATGGCTTCTGTCTCCGAGTCGCCTGATCTTTTCAGGATCAGTCCTAACTCCCTCATTTTGTCAAGTATCTGCTGATTGTCCGCACCAGCTATGAGTGCTCTTATCTCATCTTTTGCTACTGTCCCTGTTTGCGAGAGGGCTTTCCAGCAGTTCTTTAGCCACTCGCGCTCTTTTCGTGTGATCTCATCCTTCCAGTAGGTATGATACACTTCATCCGCGTTTGGTTGGTAGCGTCGGAAAAACTGTTCTGTATCATTTCTTTCACCGCTGTCTGACATCTTAAGACGCTGCTCGCATGCCGATTGTAACAGTCTAGGATGTCTTGCTGTCAGTTGCGTTATTAGTGAGGCATCTGCATCAGTGAATAAGTTCGTCTTGGTGCCATAGGGGCTGAATATGAGTTTTGCTGCCGTAGTTTTGTCCCATACACCCAGGGTGTACTTTTTGAACATAGTAAAGAATGAAGAAGCCTTGAAGGTCCTTATCGTCTTAAGTTGAGCAAGCTCTTTCACGCCTCTACGCGAAGCGATAACATAACAAAGTCTGTACCTAGACCCTAGGTTGTGCAGATCATCAAAGAACGTTGCTGGAATTTCCTCGAATTGCGCAATGGAGTCAAAATTATCAAGAAGGACGACCCAGAAGAGGCCTGTTTTTGTTGAACGCTTCTCTATATGCTCTCTCATCCATTGAATTCCATCCCGATAAGTGCTTGCTTTATCTTGGTTCTTCATTTCTTGAGAGATTGAATTGGCTAAGTGAAGCATTAGTGCTGACGCGCCTTCCTTTACATACTCCTGTATGTCTATATTGACAAATCTGCTGTTAAAACCCAGATCATTTAGCCGATGGCTGTGTTCTAGGTAACGGCTATTAGGGGCTAGCAAAACCTGCTCGCAGTATCTCTGGTAGGACTCGGAGCTAAGGAAGTTCAGCAATGAAGACTTGCCAATCATAGGCGGGCCGACAAGAGATACTGATAGTCCTTCTATAAGATATTCAGTAATCTTATCTACAGTGACTTCAGGCACAATGAAACGCTCCGGTTGTATAGGTATTACCAGACCGTAGGGATAGCATGATGTGGGAGGCACCGGGACGTCCACGATTGAGGCTGCAAGATCGACTCGCCCTTGTTTATTAAGTAGTTTTTTGAGGTGCTGGAGTAGCTCAGCAAATTTTTCCCCTGAGCCACATAGCATGTGAATTGGCTCTCTTCCCTTTAAAAAAGGCGAAGCTGCTTCAGGAGAGATTTCTTCTAGTGTTACTGGCAAGATAATCGTTTTGTTCTGATCTACTTGCTGAAGTATACTTAATTCAAGTTGAGCTGTGACCCAGCCGGATTCAATAGCGTGTTGTGACAGGAGTACCATAACGAATACACTGTGTTGCAATCCATTTGCTATCTCCCGTAGGTTCAAATCACCAATTATCATCTCTTCCGGCTTAAACCAGACGGATATGTTCGCACTTTGCAGCCGCCTATAGAGCCACTTCGCACATCGCTCATCCTCTTCACTATGGCATAGGAATATTGTCCATTGCTTTGTCTCTTCGTCTACCATGATTGGCTCAACCTCCCTGGATCTCTTTCAGGGGAATATGAGCAGCGAAAAATGTACTTTTACGAAGTTCCAATAGTGCAATCTCGTAGAACGGCTACTCCATAGGAAATCGCATGGTGTAAGAGAAGAAGCTCTGACTAGAAGAAAAATATTTCACTCTGGCTATACACAAATTTATTAATAAAAAAGCAGATTATTAATCTAGCAAAGATAAATTAAGGATGTTTATTCATTTCCTTTACTACAATTCAACTACCTGCCAGACTGATTTTTTCTTTGCTCCTATCGTAAGGTTGATACTACACAATACTGGTATAGCTGCATATATAATGCCATATCATAAAGATTTACACAAGTAGAATATATGTTCTATTCATTGTAATTTGCATAAGAACATACATATTCATTATTTCTGATAGCTTGATCAATATATTTCTCCCTTGAAATCATCGTAACGACTGCTGAGAACCAACCCCTCGAACCGATTTGGTTTCGGAAGCTCTCGAAACCACTTCAGGGAACTACATTCATTTCTCGCCTTCATATCTTTCTACTTGCCTCTTACCCAGAAGAAACGTGGGTGAGATGGCTTTAGCACAAGATTATGAGTTAGCTGCAGGTTACCTCTCGAAACCGTTATGAACGTGATCGTTATATCAATCGACGAGGCAAGGTAGCAGGCACGGAAGATATACGCGATGAGAAGGCAGTAAGAGGAGCAGCGGCTGGATTCTTGCGCCTACTATTCCCCGCTTGAACTTGACAGACCGAGAAGTATCAAGTGGCTTGAGCGTGTATTTACGTTCAAAAACTTCGTTGAGGCGCTCGCCTTTAGCAACAAAGTGGGAGAGCTTGCCGAGCAAGAGGGGCATCATCCTGCCCTGCTGAGCGAGTGGGGCAAGGTGACCGTGACGTGGTGGACCCATGCGATGAAAGGGCTGCACAAGAACGACTTTGTGATGGCAGCATGTACCGATCAGCTCCACACTTCGTAGCCACTCACTTCCAAGATAGCCCATCAAGCAGCGTTGCTTGATAGGCTGTGAACACGTGAGCTCCTCAAGCGAGGTCTAAAGCATTCGTTGCAAATCTTGACGAAAAGCTGCGAAGCGTTGGAGTTGCGCATCACGTTCTTTCGATGGCTGATTGCTGCATTGAGCGAGTACGATGCATCCTGCAATCGCAGCATCAAGCGCTGTGACCTCCTCAACTGTCAAGGATCCATGCATACCCTTGGTGTCAGGCGGAACCTCGGCTAGCCGCCTTCGTAAGTTCTGCAGCACCTGTATCTGCCTGAGCTGTGCCTGGGATAAGAGATGCCTAGGTAGAGATGCAAGATATTGCTTAATGGCAGAGTCAAGGGTCGCTATGTCGTTCTTTGGGCTGATCGGGATGTGTGGTAGGTCTTCTATATGACGTTGGCCATGCTTCATGCTCACTCCTGCCTGCCTATGCTTCGTAGACCTGATGAGGTCGCTTGTCCAGCAGCAGCAATCAGGCAGAACACATCCTTTATATGAAATGGCTTGAGTAAGGGAGTAGCTTCAGTTGCGTATAGCAGCCATTGTACGGCATACTTTCTGCTCTCCTCTTGAGCCATCATAATGATAAGCGTCATTTGTGTAAACTGTCGTCTCAGCATCTCGATAATACGAAAGCTCTCGGGCCGAGTAGTGTGCAGGGCGACGAAAGCCAATTCGGGTGGCTGTGCCTGAAAAGCAGGCAGCCTCTGAGCTGGGGTTTGATAGTCCTCGAACATGACGAGTTGATGTCCAGCCTCTTGCAAATAGACAGCTAAGATCCCTCGTATGGGGCGTGAAGGCTCAATGACCAGAATACGCTTGCCATTGGACACCTGTTGTAACGCTTGCGGTTGTCTGAACTGTGCCACCTTCCCTGTGGTCAAGATCGTCCACCCTTTCTTACTGTAGTTGTCAAATCCACTTTGACAGACTATAATGAACTCTAGTTGCAAAACGCTTTTTCACGCATGAAGACGTGTATAGGCTGCCATGAAGTTTTCCCAGAGTAGTTCAAAATTCACGACTAGCCCCGTTACTATTATTGAGGAGACCAGCAGAAAAGTGAAGGGCTTGTTTTGCCCATTCTTATAGATTACAGTACCTAAAAGAGGACAGTATGCCAGCAAAAGACCCAAAGCGCAGATGCCCATCAGCCCTAGGCAAAGCGCTGAAAACGCATCGAGAAACCTACAACCTGACCCAGGAAGCCCTGGCCGCCCTTCTGGAGGAAGACCCGCGACAAATCCGCCGGTGGGAAAATAACGAAACGTCAGTCAAAGACCCAGGCCACTTGAAAGCGATTGCTGACCGCCTGGGCATTCCCTACGAGCATTTAGGCATATCACCCTCTATCTACGTCCCTTTGACGCTTGAACAGATCAACGCCACCGTTGATCGTATCTGGTTCCTCGTAGATGAAGGCCGTATTAATGAGGCACATGCCATTGCTGAGAACCTGCTACAACAAGCAACCCATCAACTCGTGGTGACAACACAGGATGCTGCCTTCTTTCGCACATTCGCTCGTCTGTATCATGCTGTAGCCAAGGCAACATCTTTAAGCGTGAGAAGTGATAACGTCGGACAGGCCATCTATTATTACCAACAAATGGAATACTTTGCACGCCAACTGAAAGATGAGACATTGATCAATGTCTCTCTGACCTACCAAGGGGATCTGCAACGCCGAAGGGGAGATATCCCACGTGCGCTTGTCTTGCTTGAAGGGGCGCGTGAGACGACCCCGCAAGCAGACGAAGCCGCATGGGGAAACATGCAGCAATTCTTAGCACGCTGCTATCTCCGAGCCAAGAGACTAGATGAGTTTGAGGCTGCTCTGAAGGAGGCAGAAGCGTTGGTCCATGTAGCGGGCCATCGGATGAGGGATTTTCGCCTCGCATATGTCTATGAGGAGTATGCAAGTAGCTATGGAACCTTAGGCAGAACACAAGAAGCACTCGATTATGTCGAACGTGCGGAAAAAATACAACCCTGCACTAAGTCTGTAGAAATGCTACTCAAGCTTGCACGTGCTGAAATCTTACTGCGTGTCGGTGATATAAGTACTGGGATGCCTTTGGCAGTTGAAGTAGCTATCTATGCCAGAGAACACGGACACAACCGACGCCTTGAGCGCATCTCTGCCCTCAAGCGATATATACATCAACAGACGCTTAACTATGGCAAGGCAGAAGCGGCGTTAAGTGAGGTGCTAGAGGGAACCTGTAATGAGCGGTGAGAGATGGAGTTTTTGTTTAATCGTAGAGTTATTGTTTGCGCTCAATCAGAGCCACCGCATAGCACGCAATGCCCTCATGCCGACCCGTAAAACCAAGTCCGTCGGTAGTCGTTGCTTTAACGCTCACCTGTTCATGCTCTAGATGGAGGTGCTCGGCTAGGTGGGTACGCATAGGTTGTATGTAAGGGGCCAGGCGAGGACGCTCGGCGACGATGGTAGCGTCAATATTGCTAATGCGCCATTCGTGT
The DNA here is from genome assembly GCA_019240835.1 of Ktedonobacteraceae bacterium. Taxonomy (GTDB): domain Bacteria; phylum Chloroflexota; class Ktedonobacteria; order Ktedonobacterales; family Ktedonobacteraceae; genus JAFATZ01. Next base: position 6,492 of record JAFAXQ010000291.1, on the reverse strand, counting down.
TGGCGTAATAAATCATAGGTGTAATCAAGGAAAACCTTACTAGGCTGATCTTTCCAGTGGACATCGTGAGAAGGAAAGTGGGTGCCTATATCGCCTAGTGCTGCGGCTCCTAGTAGTGCGTCAACGACTGCGTGAAAGACGACGTCAGCGTCTGAGTGGCCAGAGAGACCGTAGTCGTAGGGAATGTGTACTCCACCCAACACGAGTGGCCGACCGTGAACAAAGGCGTGAACATCGTAGCCGGAGCCGATGCGCATTGTCATAATGTATACCCTTCTATCAATGCTTCCGCGAGTAGTACATCTTGTTGTGTCGTGATTTTGATATTCGTGTATGAACCGCTATAAAGGGTGACACGCTGTCCCATACGTCGTAGAAGAGTAACGTCGTCGGCTACATCTTGCTGTGCAAAGCAACTGTAGTGTGCCTGGTGGAGCAGTGGAAAGGAGAAGACCTGAGGAGTTTGTAGCGTCCAGAGCTGTGAACGGTCAAAGGTAGCGCATATGTGTCCCTTTTGCACTTCCTTAATAGTGTCTTTTACTGGGACAGCCGCGCTCACCGCCAGGTGTGCCACTGCTGCTTTTAGCCCCTCTTCCAACAGAGTTGCTGTAACGAATGGACGTGCTCCATCGTGAACCATCACCCAAGGGCAGACGGGGTTGACGTGTGCGAGCGCGTCAAGCCCGACACGAACAGAGTCTTGTCGGCGAGTGCTACCTGCAACAACAGCGACAACTTTATGCCAGTGCTCATGCCCGCACAACATATATGCCTCTGCGATGTGCTCTGCGCTCGTCACCAGGATAATTATCTCGATGCATGGCGAGGCTTGAAATACGTCAATGGTGCGTGCCAGAGTAACACGTCCGGCTAGCTGTGTCCAAGGCTTATCGTGACTGGCCTCAGTAGCGACGATAATGGCGGCTGAGCCTCTCATCTCACACCTATCTCTGCTTGCTTGATGATGGGGGAGATGATATAGTGATTGATGAGTTATTGCTATTTTGTTTAGGATGAGCAAAGATCATACGGCCTGCGACAGTTTGTAGCACACGCGTAACCGTAATCTCGATGGTCATATTCATGAACTGTTTGCCGTTCTCTACGACGATCATGGTGCCATCGTCCAGATACCCCACTCCCTGCCCAAGTTCTTTGCCCTCCTGGATAATCTTGATAGACATATCTTCGCCGGGCAAGAGGACTGGCTTGATGGCGTTGGCAAGCTCATTGATATTGAGCACCTTGACACCCTGTAATTCCGCAACCCGATTCAGATTGAAGTCGTTGGTAATGATTGGGCAGTGCAAGTTTCTCGCCATCTTGACAAGCTTGCCGTCGACTTCTATAATCCCTTCTATATCTGCGTCGGTGATCTCAATGGGAACAGTGGTATCTTTCTGTAAGCGGTTGAGTATTTCCAATCCACGACGCCCGCGATTGCGGCGCATAGTATCGGAGGAGTCGGCGATACGCTGTAGTTCGTTAAGCACAAACCGTGGAATGGTGAGTGTGCCAGTAATAAACCCAGTTTGACTAATATCGGCGATTCGTCCGTCGATGATGGTGCTGGTATCGAGTAACAACTGCTGTGATGGTGCTACTATCACATGTTTCTCCTTGTCGCGACTCTCGCGGTCTTTGGTACGCTCAGGACGATCATGCTCGCGGTCGTCGTCGCGCTCTCGCCCACGCCTGTTGATGGCATTCTGTAGCAGGTGTGCGATGTCGCCTTTGCGCATGACTGCTATCATTACACCAAGGTACCCGAAGAGGAGTGCTCCAACGAAGGGAAGAACCCGTCCCCAGATTTCAGGCAAGTTGGCAAGAGGGATAGCTAGAAGCGCAGAAATAACCAGTCCAACAGTCAGTCCAATCGCAGCCCACAAGAGGTCGCTAATCGCTGCACCACGAATTTTGTCTCGTACCCAGATATAGGGAACAATCGTCACGTAGGGTGTAATGAGAAGCGCTATGATGCCACTGGCAACGATAATGCCAATAATCCATTCAAACCGCAGCGGCGTCGTGCGATGAAAAAAGAAGTAACCGGCGGCGATGCCGATTGCCACAACACTCCCAATGATCCGGGCAGCTTTGTGCGCGAACATCCCTGCATCCTCCAAAAGTAGTATATTACTAAGGTGCATAAAGCGCGTAGAGAAGGACGTGAGGTGAAGTCGGCGGGCAAGGGCAGTGATAATAATAAAGATGATAATAGCAAAGAATTGTCGCCTAGCCTGCTGTACAAAACCAAAGCACGTACCAGAAAATCTCTACGAATACGCATTATATACCTTTCCTGCATAAGAATCAACTGTAGAGATTATGTGGTGGTGACTGTGAGTGCAGGCCCGCAGGTACCACTACACAAGCTTCATTATCAGTGTAAAGCAAGTTCTAAGGCAACGGCAAGTGAACTAGCGGTAAGTACTTGGAAATCATTAGGGAATCCAGCATCCACTAAATCTTCGCGAACCTTATGGCCCCGACCAGCACTGGGCACGATACAACGTTTAAAGCCAAGCTTAGCAGCTTCGCGTACGCGTATTGCTAGGCGACTGACGGCTCGTAGTTCGCCGGAGAGGCCAACTTCTCCAATGAGCGTCGTGTCGGGCGCGATGTGTTTCTCGCGGTAGCTAGAGGCTATCGCGGCTGCAACACCAAGATCAACAGCAGGTTCTTGCAGGGTAAAGCCTCCGATCACATTGGCATAGACATCATGGTTGCCCACAGCAAGGCCGACCCGCTTAGTAAGTACGGCGAGCAGCATAACGAGACGGTTGTACTCAATGCCATTCGTGGTACAGCGTGCAGTACCGAAGTTACTAGGTGTGACCAGGGCTTGTACTTCCACTAGTAGAGGGCGTGTGCCTTCCATACTTACCACCACTGCAGAGCCAGTAGCACCCGCGACGCGATCAGCAAGAAAAGCGGCGGATGGGTTAGCGACCTCTAACAATCCCTCGCCGTGCATCTCGAAAACACCTACTTCGTGAGTAGCGCCGAAGCGATTCTTCACACTACGCAGCAAGCGGTAGGAGTGAAAGCGTTCTCCTTCGAGGTAGAGAACGGCATCGGCGATATGTTCAAGCGCCTTAGGGCCAGCAACAGTGCCTTCTTTGGTGACGTGTCCAATGATAAAGATCGGGATATGAGTACACTTGGCTAATTGCATGAATTGCAACGTACATTCACGCACCTGACTGATACTTCCTGGTGCTGCTGTCAAGTGGTGGGAGAAAACAGTTTGAATAGAGTCAACGATCACCAGTGCCGGTTTAAGCCGTGCTACTGACTCGCAAATGGTGTCAAGCTCAATAGTTGCTAATAGATACAGCCGCTCTCCCTGAATGCCTAGGCGTTCGGCACGCATTTTCACCTGTTCTATGGACTCTTCACCTGACACATAAAGAACAGGTCCAGTGTCTCTAGCTATCGCACCGGATACTTGGAGCAGAAGCGTAGACTTGCCAATACCGGGTTCGCCACCTATGAGAATCACCGAACCTGCCACGAGTCCACCACCGAGAACGCGATCTATCTCGGGGTAACCCACGGAGATACGATATTGGGTGAGCGGTTGAACTTGAGGAAGCATGATGGGTATCTGAGTTCCTTGAGCCAGGGAAGTAAGCCCATGACGTCGTTGCTGTATTGAACTTTGAGGAGCCTCTGTAGTCTCCTCAAGTGTATTCCATGCATCGCAATCGGGGCATTTTCCCATCCACTTAGTGTGTTCACCACCACACTGTTGACAGACGTATTTTGTACGCAGTTTAGCCATAAAGTGCCTAATAGATCACGTAAGTTGAAGTTGTCGCGTTTTGTGCCGGGCTTTTCAGCTGGCACAAAACGCGACAACTTCAATTACCAGGCATGTTAACTGTTATCACTCTCGCCGCTACCTGAAAGGGCTGCTTGGGGCACTGCTGGTGCAGGGAGCTGTTCGATGCGGTTACGAACCTGTAGCACCAACTCGTCATCTACCAGGACTACCTCAATGAGGTCATCTGGATGGAATTTGCCTTGCAGGAGACCCTCTGCCAGAGGATCTTCGACCATACGCTGAATAGTGCGGCGTAATGGGCGAGCACCATACTGAGGATCGAAGCCTTTCTCGATCAAAAAGTCCTTTGAGGCCTGCGGTGTAACCAGTTCAATCTGCTGCTCCGTCAACTGGTTGCGAACGCGATTAAGCAGCAGGTCGACGATAGAGTACATCTCTTCCATGCGTAGTGAATGGAAGACGACCACTTCGTCAATGCGATTCAGGAACTCAGGCTTGAAGGTGTTCTTCAGTTCGCCGAGCACTTTGCTCTTCATGCTCTCATACTCGCTCTGATCGGCCTTCTGCTTGTCCTTGGACTGCTTGAAGCCGATGGATGCCTCTTTGTTGAGCAGAGCCGCACCGACGTTCGAGGTCATGATGAGAATAGTGTTACGGAAGTCCACCGTGCGCCCTTTGGCGTCTGTCAATTTGCCGTCTTCAAGAATTTGCAGCAACATATTGAAGACATCAGGGTGGGCCTTCTCGATTTCATCGAGCAGGATCACGCTATAGGACTTGCGGCGTACTGCCTCGGTGAGCTGACCGCCATCTTCATAGCCGACATAGCCGGGAGGTGCGCCAACTAAACGTGCGGCTGCATGACGCTCCATGAACTCGGACATGTCAATCTTGATGAGAGCTTCCTCACTACCGAACATAAACTCCGCTAGAGCACGTGCAAGCTCTGTCTTACCGACACCTGTTGGTCCCATAAAAATGAAGGAGCCGATAGGACGTTTGGGATCTTTCAATCCCGCACGTGCGCGACGCACGGCGCGTGCAATCTTTTCGATAGCCTCGTTTTGCCCAATAACGCGGGCATGAAGCGCATCTTCCATCTGAAGAAGTCGCTGTGACTCTTCCTGGGCAATACGCGTCACCGGGATACCTGTCCACATTGAAACAATCTGGGCAATCTCCTCCTCGCCGACGGTTGGTTTATCAGTACCGCGCTCACGGTGCCAACCGGACTCCAGTTTGGCAATACGATCACGCAGCTTTACTTCGCGGTCTCGCAGTTCAGCAGCTAACTCGTACTCTTGCTGCTGAATTGCCGCCTCTTTCTCGCGCAACACGGACTCCAGCCCTTTCGTAGCCTCCTTGAGGTTGAGAGGAGCAAGCGAGTTCTGCATGCGCACACGGCTGGCTGCTTCGTCAATCAAGTCAATGGCCTTGTCGGGCATAAAGCGGTCAGTGATATAGCGACCAGCCATTTCCGTGGCAGCCCTGATCGCCTCGTCGCTGATGGTTAGGCGATGATGCTGCTCGTAGCGTTCACGGATACCTTTAAGGATCTCAATTGTCTCCTCAATGCTAGGTTCGCGAACGATGACCTCTTGGAAGCGGCGTTGTAAGGCGGCGTCACGCTCGATATATTTACGGTACTCATCAAGAGTGGTGGCACCGATGCACTGCAACTCACCGCGGGAAAGAGCCGGTTTCAAAATGTTGGCTGCATCAACTGCACCCTCGGCGGCACCTGCACCAACCAGGGTATGTACTTCGTCGATGAAGATAATACAGTCTCTGCTGTTGCGGATCTCCTCAATGATCTTCTTGAGGCGCTCTTCAAACTCACCGCGATATTTGGTGCCCGCCACCAATGAACCGACATCTAAGGTCAGGAGACGCTTACCGGCAATAGACTCAGGAACCTCACCAGCGATGAGACGCTGGGCCAAGCCTTCAACGATAGCAGTCTTCCCTACGCCTGGTTCACCAATGAGTGCGGGATTATTTTTATTACGACGGGAAAGTATTTGGATAACGCGTTCGATCTCTTGATGACGGCCAATAATGGGATCGAGTTTACCTGCGCGGGCATCGGCGGTAAGGTCAACACCCATCTGATCGATAGTGGGGGTCTTCGAGTGCTTCGCATCTCGCTCGTGGGGCGCACCGGATTGACTCAACACCTGGATAGTTTGTGTGCGTACCTTTTCGAGGTTGACACCCAAGCTTTCAAGTACCCCTGCTGCGATGCCTTCGCCCTCGCGTACTAGTCCCAGCAAGAGATGTTCCGTTCCAATATAATGGTGATTTAGGCGACGAGCTTCGTCGACAGCAAGCTCAATCACCTTCTTGGCACGTGGAGTAAGCCCAATCTCTCCGAGAACGATGCGGTCTCCGCGCCCAATGATAAATTCAACGGCGCTACGAACCTTATTCAGTTCAACACCGAGATTCGCAAGAACTTTGGCTGCGACACCTTCGCCTTCGCGTACAAGACCCAGCAGGAGATGTTCCGTTCCAATATAGTTATGTTGGAAGCGTTGTGCTTCCTCTTGTGCTAGGCTAAGAACTTTCCTAGCACGTTCTGTAAATTTGTCAAACCTATCTCTGTCGTTCACCTGTTTGTCACCCCCCTTTCAGTAGCAGAGGGTGGAACCGAGCCCTCTGTGTCGCTCAGGTAAACAGCGTACTCCATAATACAACACACG
>JAFAXQ010000310.1 GCA_019240835.1 Ktedonobacteraceae bacterium | reverse complement strand
AGGGGAGGCGACAACAAGCGAGGTCAGCAGCGATGACGGACTGCTGTATCAGTTACGAGCCGTCGGAGCAGCCGAGGGGCAGTTGCTAGTAGCGTCACATGTACAAGAGCTGGTTGCTCGTGTGCTCCAGCTTGATGTTGCTCAGTTCAGTGGTCAAGAATCGCTCACAAGCCTGGGCTTGGATTCGATGATGGCCATCGAGGTCAAGCAGCGCATTGCCGGCAGTCTGAAAGTGGACGTCTCGGTCTTGGAGTTGCTGCAAGGAATGAGCGTTGTTCAATTGGCTACGCGTATTCTGTCCGCACTCCAACTTGAGGAATCCTCTCCCATGGCCGAAGAGGCACCGTCGCTGGAGGAGATTGAGCAATTGGTTGCACAGGCAGATAGCGAAGAACTTGAGCGTTTGCTCGCTGAACTCGAGCAAACACAGGACAAGCAAGCAACTGTGTAAGGAGGCAAGCATGTTTTCTCTCAACAAACTGCGTAGGTCTCTCCTGGGAGTCTCACAGCAGGAAGCGACCTCTTTTAGTGAGGGTAACACGAGGACAAGGAGATAAGGAAATGACCGCATTGGGGAGACTCCGCAGATATCTCTTCGGTATCCCTTTCGGAAAGGCACTTTTTAACCGACCTGAGTTTGCCAAAGAGGCATCACAACGTTTTGAATCGGTTGCCTACGCGCTTGTGGAAGGCTACCATGTGACGCTCGAAGATGGCAGGTTTGAGGTGTTCATGCCACGATTGGATGCAGCTAAACCCGAATTGCGCGGGTTTGCCTACGAAGGAGCTGGGATGGGACTCATGCTATTAGATAGCCTTGTGCCCTGGAAAAAGCATCTCCAAGCTTTTGCGAATGGGCCAGGAGCAGCGTATATTCCCCTCCTCTATATAGGTGCGGGCTTGGCCCTGGCCAAGCTTCGCAGGCAACCAGAACGGTTTCTGACTCAACTAGATCCTGTCATGCGTTGGTTTATTATAGATGGCTACGGCTTCTATGAAGGATTTTTCTCCTACCATCATACGGTTGAGGAGCATGCAGTCTCGACAAAGCTCTCTGCATACGCTCACCGCATCTTTGATCAGGGATTAGGACGAAGCATATGGTTCTCCAGTGGGGCGCTTGTTGACCGTGTTGCTGAAACTATTGCCGCTTTTCCATCATCGAGACGAGTTGACTTATGGAGCGGCGTGGGTCTTGCTAGCGCCTATGCCGGCGGTGTAGGACGTATAGAGCTCGAAGCCCTACGAGAAGCCGCAGGGCCATACACATCTCAACTGGCGCGAGGAGCGGCAATCGCAGCAAGGGGACGCCTACAAGTTGGTTGCTCGGCATCCCACACAGACTTAGCGTGTGAGGTCTTCTGCGGTCTTTCTAGCAAGATGGCAGCTCATATAGCTGATGTAGCCTTGCAGAACCTTCCAACCGATAGCGTAGAACCGGCCTATGAGATTTGGCGGCAGCGACTTGCTACGCAATTTGCTGTGCCAGCAGACAGGGAGATAAAGAGCGAAGCTCATATCGTACCGCAAAAGGAACCATGAAGTGTCAAATGCAGAACTGTCCATACTTTTCTTTCTCCAGTTAGCGGTCATTCTGGGCGTCTGCCGCGTGGTTGGCTTTTTAGCCAAAAAGATCGGGCAACCTCAAGTCGTCGGCGAGATGATCGCGGGAGTGCTGATGGGTCCCTCACTGTTTGGTCTGCTGCTGCCCGGCTTGCAACACCAGTTGTTTCCAAGGGGTGCTATGGGTATCCTCTATGCTTCCAGTCAGGTTGGTCTGGTGCTGTATATGTTCTTGATCGGCGTGGAGTTTGATACCAACCTCATCAGCCGTCGGTTGCGTAGTGCTGCATCGGTATCCCTGGCCGGCATTATAACACCTTTTGTGCTGGGTAGTCTGCTCGCGTTGCTGCTGGTTGAGCACCCTGGGTTATTTGGCCACCAAGTCGTCACGTGGGAAGCCATGTTCTTTCTAGGAGCCGCGATCTCCATCACGGCCTTCCCTATGCTTGCGCGTATTATATTTGAACAAGGCCTGACAGGTACCTCACTGGGGACGCTGGCTCTGGCGGCTGGCTCGATGAATGACGCGGCTGCTTGGTGCATTCTGGCCGGGCTGCTCGCTGTCATGAAGCAGAACGCTTTGGTCGCCGTACTTGCCATCGTAGGGGGAGGACTGTACGCCGCTATCATTTTGCTCATCGGCAAGCCGTTGCTGGCCCGCCTGGGAACGATGTCAGAACGTCACGAAGGGATAAGCGCACCAGTGCTGGCCTTCGTCTTGATGCTAGTGATGCTCTGTGCCTGGATTACTGACACGATCGGAATCTATTCCATCTTTGGCGGGTTTATCTTAGGTATAGCCATGCCGCGTGGCGTCTTCGCAAAGCATCTGCAGAACATGCTGGAGCCAATGGTCACAAACTTCATGCTCCCCCTGTTCTTTGTCTACTCGGGTCTGAATACCAGTGTCGGTCTGGTGAATAGCTGGCTGTTGTGGGGGATTGCCCTGCTGGTGTTTCTGGTAGCTCTGTGTGGGAAAGGCGTCGCTTGCTGGCTGGCCGCATTGCTCAATGGAGAACCCAAGCGTGAAGCCGTGGCAATCGGCACCTTGATGAACGCCCGCGGGTTGATGGAACTCATCCTGCTCAATATCGGGTTTCAGCAAGGGATCATCACACCCACGCTCTTTACCATACTGGTGCTCATGGCAGTTGTCACCACGTTGATGACCTCGCCCATTTTTGAGCTTGCCTATGGGCGTTACAGAAGACAGAGGACCCCTACCGAGCAGGCCACTGATGTTGATCTCGTCTATAGCAGTGACAGGAAGTGAGCAGGAAACGCTCCCTGAGCATTGAAAAAGAGATAGAAAAGGAGATGACAACCATGACCATTGCCGAACTTTTCGAAATGTTGCCAGCTAGATTAAATCATGAGGCAGCAGCAGGCATGAACAAAACCCTTCAATGGAATATTACTGGGGACGAACCTGGAGTATGGGCCTTCCAGATCGTCAATAGTGTAGGCCAGCTTATCCCCGGTGGGGTTGAAAAGCCTGATGTCACGTTTACTACAAGCGGCAAAGACTGGATCGCCATTGCAGAAGGAAGATTAGATGGCATGAAAGCCTTTCTGACCGGAAAGCTCAAAATGACCGGAGACATGATGCTCGCGATGAAAGTATCTCAACTATTCCCAGTAGAAAGCACATAACGCCTCCGCGACTTGTTAGAGCAGCGATCCACAAAGTTTCGCAGCCTTGAGCATTTGTCCTGACCTGATCCATCTCTGCTTCCAGGACTCCGACCTGGCTACAGATAGCCCAAGGCTGTTGCAAAGTTCCCACCTCAACCAGTACATGGCTAGATTTCCTGTGGTGTCAGTTCACCGTCTTCCAGAGCGTCTTCCAGCAGTTGCCAAGCCCCACCCATAAAAGAATGGAACTGATAGAGTTAGTGCGAGGGTAGCTTGCACTAACTCCATCAGTTCCATTAAAACATCGGGGTGTAGTGGAGTTTGGCAAGGAGAATGAGAATGCCTGCGCGTCACCTCTTGACGTTGAAGGACTGATGTAGTACTGTTACGTAGAACGTTTGTATAAAATTTACGGATGATAGCAGATAGATGCCCCAAGATAAAATTGTTATACGCGGCGCTCGTGAACACAACTTAAAGAATATAGATGTGACCATCCCACGTGATAAATTGGTAGTTATTACTGGCCTCTCCGGCTCGGGCAAGAGTAGCCTAGCTTTCGATACCATATTCGCTGAAGGACAACGGCGCTATGTCGAGTCGCTGTCTGCGTATGCACGCCAATTTCTCGATAAGATGGAGAAGCCTGATGTTGACCACATCGATGGCCTCTCTCCCGCCATCTCTATTGATCAGAAGGGCACTACCCATAACCCACGCTCGACCGTAGGGACAGTAACCGAAATCTATGACTATATGCGCCTGCTTTATGCGCGCATTGGCCATCAGCACTGCCCTCAGTGCGGCCGCGAAGTGAGCCAGCAAACGCCGCAGCAGATCGTTGACTCCGTGCTTAGCCTTGCCGAAGGCTCACGCCTATTGCTACTGGCACCACTCGTACAGGGACGCAAGGGTGAGCACAAGAACGTCTTTGAGGAAATGCGACGTTCTGGTTACGTACGTGTGCGCATCGATGGCGAGATCCGCGATCTGAGCGAAGACATTGAACTGGACAAACAGAAGAAGCATACCATTGAGGTTGTGGTTGACCGCTTACTGCTACGCAAGAATAAGCAGCGTGATGGAGTGGATAGTACCTCCAGTTCATCGCTAAAGCTTGTTGCCGAGCGCCCCACACTCTACGAAGTACACGCGGCGCAAGAGACGCATCATGACGAAGATGGGATCGAAGAACCAGCCTTGCCAGAGATACTGCACGAAGAGGTCGATCCTGCATTCAGGCAACGGCTCACGGACTCGTTGGAGACGACGCTCAAATTAGGCAATGGCGTTGTGCTCGTTTCGGTTGTTGATGGTGAAGAGATTCTCTACTCTGAAAAGGCGGCCTGCGTCTACTGCGGTATCAGCCTGCCCGAAATTGCGCCACGCACCTTTAGCTTCAACAGTCCGCACGGTGCCTGTCCCGCCTGCACAGGCCTGGGTACGCAGCAGGAGATTGACCCGGAGCTGGTTGTTACTCATCCAGAACTGAGCATCGCTGAGGGGGCGATTGCGCCGTGGAGCAAGGTGATAAATGGCAGTCAGTGGCACGCCGCTATTTTAGAGGCCATGGCCGAGCACTATCACTTCAGCCTTGAAACACCCTGGCGTGAGCTGAGTGAGGACATACAGCACAAGCTACTCTCTGGTGTCCCAGACCAGTTAACTATTCGTTACACGCCGCAGCACGGGCGCACGCGCAACTACACGGTTCACTTCGATGGTGTGATTGCCAGCCTAGATAGGCGCTACAAAGAAACAGCTAGCGAGAGTGTGCGCGAAGAGATCGAGGGCTACATGTCGGCACGCATCTGTCCCGTCTGTCACGGGGCACGTCTCAGGCCAGAAGCGCTGGCCGTCACCGTTGGCGGGCGCAACATCGTTCAAGTCGTGCGTCTCTCTATCGTGCAGGTTCAACGCTTCTTCCAGCAGTTGGAGGCAGGATCGGCACAGATAGCGGCGTCGGCGTCACCTGCACAGGGTATCGTACAAGCTAACGGACATGGCAAAAAGCGCAAAACCGCAGAAGCAGCGGTAAACATGCTGCCTAGTGACCCCTTGGAAAAGATCGACCCTACTGGACCACTTGTGCTGGTCACTTTGACCGAGCGGGAACGCTTCATCGCTAGGCAAGTGCTCAAAGAGATTCGAGCACGCTTGCAGTTTTTAATCGATGTCGGACTGGATTATCTGACATTGAGCCGGGCAGCCGCTAGTCTCTCTGGTGGCGAAGCTCAGCGTATTCGCCTGGCGACGCAGATTGGTTCTGGCCTGATGGGTGTGCTTTATATTCTCGATGAGCCTAGTATCGGACTGCACCAGCGCGATAACGCACGCTTGATTAACACACTGGTACGGCTGCGCAATTTAGGCAACACATTACTGGTCGTTGAGCACGACGAAGAGACCATGCGCGCCGCCGATCATATTATTGATATTGGGCCAGGAGCGGGCGAGCATGGAGGTAGGATCGTGGCCGAGGGAAACTACGAGCAGATTGTAGCTAACACCAACTCGCTCACTGGCGACTACCTCTCCGGCAGAAAGCGCATTGAGATACCTACTCAGAGGCGGGCTGGCAATGGGAACGCTTTGGTTATTAAGGGAGCACGCGAGAACAATCTCAAGAACATCACGGTGCAGATTCCGTTGGGTACGTTCGTGGCAGTGACGGGCGTCTCCGGCTCGGGCAAGAGTACACTTATTACCGATATTCTGTACCGCAAGCTCTCACACAGCTTTTTCCGCTCTCACAAGCGCCCTGGTGAGCACGATGCTGTAGAAGGACTAGAGTACCTGGACAAAGTCATCGACATCGACCAATCCCCGATTGGGCGCACGCCGCGCTCCAACCCTGCAACCTACACCAATGCCTTTACGGGCATCCGCGAGTTATTCGCACAGGTGCCAGAGTCGCGTATCCGTGGCTATATGCCTGGACGTTTCTCGTTCAACGTCAAGGGCGGGCGCTGCGAAGCATGTAAGGGTGAGGGCATCGTCAAGATAGAGATGAACTTCTTGACCGATGTGTATGTGCCATGCGAAGTATGTCAGGGAAAGCGCTATAATCGCGAGGCGTTAGAGATTCACTACAAGGGCAAGAGCATTGCCGACGTATTAGATATGACTGTCGAGGAGGCAACGAGCTTCTTCGCCAATGTGCCGTCCATCTACAATAAGATGAAGACGTTGCTCGATGTTGGCCTGGGTTATATGCGCTTGGGCCAGCCTGCGACTACGCTTTCCGGCGGTGAGGCACAGCGCGTGAAGCTGGCAACAGAACTAGCACGTAGAGCGACGGGGCGCACACTGTATATCCTCGACGAGCCGACGACAGGGCTACACTTCGCAGATGTACATCGCCTGCTTGATATGCTGCAACGCCTGGTTGACGCTGGTAACACCCTAGTCGTCATCGAGCATAACCTGGACGTGATCAAGAGCGCCGATTGGATTATCGATCTCGGGCCAGAGGGAGGCGATGCAGGCGGCCAAATCATCGCCGAGGGCACACCAGAGGAAGTTGCCCAGAACGAACAATCCTATACTGGCCACTTTCTACAGCGCATGTTAGACACAATGGCCCTATCGCAAGAGACTGAAGAATTTACTGTGCCAGCAGAATGACGACAGGTATCTCGCGCCGCGTACGCTTTTGATAGTCCGCATAAGCAGGATACATCGCAACGAGTCGTGCCCATAAACCTTGTCGCTCTTCAGTTGACGCTAACTGCGCCTGCACTCTGATCTTCTCACGTTTCACCTGTACTACAGCATCCTTATTACTCAGTAGATTCAACCACCATGTCGGATGCTTGGCGCTTCCACCATTGGAGGCGGGAACGACGAAGCGGTCGCCATCAGCCAAGTAGAGTAGAGGAGTCGTGCGCAACTTACCCGTCTTGCGCCCTGTGGTGGTTAAGAGCAAAACAGGACTCTTGCCCATCCATCCTCCAATTGCACCACCGCTCAATTGGTATAGCAAAACGTGCAAGTTGGTGAGTGCTCGCTGTAGGCGCGTCATTACTTGCCTGAAAAAGTCTGGTTGAGTTTGCATTTTAGCTTCTTTTACAGTCATGGGATATCTCCTTGTATACTCTACGGGCATCTCCTCATTTCGTTGCTAGTTCTGCTCAAGGAATACATGTGTCGAATCCGACAGCAGTACCTCTTTCTCAGTTTGCACAATTTGCAGGTCACAAGCTAGATAGGATGAGCCAATTTTTCACTTGCAAAAACAACCGTCTTCATCAGCGCGAAAAAGAATAGTTATATATAGGAGATAAAGAGATTATGACACTGCTGTAAAGGAGAATGAACATGAGTCAAGTAGTAAGCAATCAATCAGTGAATGGAAGCTGCGGTTCGTCGCAACGTCGGAGACTAATGACCGTATCACTCTGGATATTTCAGGGCCTGCTCGCACTCCTCTTTCTCTTTGCCGGGAGCATGAAGTTGGTCCTGCCTATCGAGGTGCTCACCGAGCAGACGCCGCTTCCAGGTCTGTTCCTACGGTTCATCGGCATCGCCGAGGTGCTCGGGGCAATTGGTCTGATCCTACCCTGCCTGCTACGCATTCTACCGGGCCTGACCCCAGTGGCCGCCTGTGGGCTGCTGATCATCATGCTTGGAGCAACGGCAGTCACCGTTCTGAGTGGGGGAGCCGCAGCTTCTCTGATCCCACTGGTGGTGGGACTGCTCTGTGCATTCGTTGCCTACAGTCGCAGGGAAAGCTTGCTGGCTCTGATACTTTCGGCCAAGCTTTTCCTTCGTGGGTCTTCGACAACTTAGGCAACCCTGCTCTTGGAAATGTGAAATTTTAACGGGTCATTCCGCACTTTGTACAACCATTTGGGGTCGTACTTCCTCACTCGCTGCGTGCTGTAGAGAGTCAATTCTCAAGCAGGGGAGAGGATACGACATGGAGTGCGACCCCAAATGATCACACTTACACCTAATAGGCCATGATAGGATTTTACAGTCTTCCTAGCTTTACCTCAAGTACTACGGGAACTCCATCGTGTTCAATAGATAAGTCTACCAATTGGTCAAGACTTAACTTCCCGCCTGCGCCATCTGCGTATTTCTCTAAAGACACAAATAGTACTCCAGATCGCCCCCGGTGTAGCCAACGCGACGATGATGTAGTAGTACCATATGGGCATGCGATGTTTTCACTTTCTTTTATCAACTTTTCTATCAACTTTTCATACAAATCCTTACACAGATCTAACTGGCTCCTATGGCTTGCTCCATACAAATCGGGTTGTACGTTAGAACGCAGATCCACAACAATATTCGCTTGTGCGCGATAGCGAGCAAAAAATTTCTGATACCAACGCTTCAATATTCGCTTATCAGAGGAAGAGTGTTTCTTCCCTTGCCGCACTCCCTCAGAGAAGCGTTCTGCTCCCATATCGATTATGCCTCTGATAAACATTGATGGCCATAGGCATAAAACGCTGCATACGCCTCCTTGTGCGTAAGCTTTCCAGCAACAATGACGGAAATCCTTGAGTATCTCTTCCCCATACCCCTCTCGAAACTCCCTTGGGCCAAGACAAAGGAGCCAGCTATAGAGATATATTGAGAGCGTTATGATTTGAGGTTGTGCGTTGAATTGTGGCATCGCCTTAACCTCTCTCGTATGACGGTCTTCCTAGTAATTGACCAAAGGATGGCTCCTCATGGGCAATCTCAATCAGCCGTTCCAATCGCCGTATCTCTGCTCGCATAACGTACCAACCAAGTTGAGTCAGACGATAATAGCGACGACGTTCGTCATCTAGCTCGGGGTCCGGTCGCTCTCCAGTCTCAACGATGATGCCTTGCTCCAGCATCCGCTTAATTGAGCGGTAGAGTGTTGTAGGTCCGATGTGAAACTTTCCTTCTGTTTGTGCTGCGATCTCTTGCATAATGCTATAACCGTGCCGCTCACACCCACCAAGAGCAAGCAGTATGTGGAGGACTGCTGGTGTGAGAGGAAGCATACTTTCAGGGTCTTGCTTGTTTGGCTCCATTCGCTTTTTCCTCTTTCTTGCCTGTCAGTATTCTCTATCTGGCTATAACTTAGTTAGCTATAGCCACTATAGGTATAGTAGCATGGAGTAATGTACTTCGTCAAGGCCATTCGACCTATCAGTGCGAAACTGGCAAAAAGATACGTGTGAGAAGAACAGTGCGTTTTAAGGTTGGATTCCATTTAAGATAGTGTTTAAGATACGGCTAGCAAGAATTGTTCAGTTCTTGTACGCCATAGATTATGAGAAACACGTGAGGATGGTGGAATGTAGAGGATGTAAAACATCTTCTACATCTGTTATAGTATAGCAAATACAAAGGAGACAGTTTGCTGTGGCAGGGTTTGGCATCTATGCCTCCCATTATAATCAGCCAAGATGAACTGGCGCAATTTGGTAGGGTATGGACAACTAATGACAGAAGGCTCAGTCGAACGCCGCCATACTCTTCTGGTGAGCTTGGAAAACTTTTCGATATGTCGGTCGGTAGAGCTTTAGCAGTTATGCTTGGAGGTATTCCAATTGTCTCACCTAACGCCAATTCGCTCACACCGTCATCGCCCGATTGCGTGGAGGTAGGACCAGTTCGCATCATAGGTGGCGTACGTCCTCAGAACTTCGATGCTGGTTACAGACCCGATGGTGTACGCTTTGCATTTGACAGCAAGACGCTAAACGATAAAGAAAGCGTCGGCAAAAATTGGCAGAATATGATTAACGACTTGGCTACAGAAGCAACGACCGTCCACAGCCGTTTTCCTCATGCTGTAGTAGCGTTTTTGGTAGCATGTCCTTCTCCCTGTGTTTCATCATCCCTGCGCAAAGCAACCATTGAAACTCTAGAACGCCTCGCACGTCGAACCGCCGTAGATGGGCCACTTTACATGGCAGAGGCTATTGTTTTCGCTAGCCACCAAAAAGACCCCCTTCAAAAACTGCTAATCAATAATAGTGCCCCCTTCAACGGAAATTGGTCTACTTTGATAGGGTCAAAATAGACCATCTTGACCCTCACTGAGAAAACCAGTACCATAGCCCAAGACGACGAATCATCTCACGTGAGGTTCTTCATGCTACCCACACCAGTTCTCAATACGAAGGGAGCGGCCAGACGACTTGGGTGCTCTCTCACCTGGATACATAAGTTGGCCGCACGAGGCGCACTCAAAGCGTATACCTATGGGGACGATGGCGAGCTCATTGCGTACGAAACAGCGCCTCGCAAGTCTGGCCGTGCGCTCTACTTTCTGGCTGAGGATGTTGCGCAGTACCGCCCAGCGGTGCAACGTCGTCCACGAGGCAGCAAAAACAAATCATCCCGCTCTGAAAACCACCTGAGCCGCCCGCAAGGATCGCCCAAAAAACTCATCCTGCTTGTACATTGTTGGAGGGTTTGGTAGTATTGGCGGGCAAGCCACGCGCTGCGTGGGTCTGCGTATTCTCTCACAACACGCAAGAAAGGGGTGGTGCACTTGGACGAACAGGAACGGGAACGGATTCGCCGCAGTTACTACGTCGAAAAGAAGAGTATCCACCGGATTGCACGCGAAGAAGGACGCCACCGTACTACCATCGAGCCTCGCCCTCTCCAACGATCCCCAACCGATCAGCCCACGGCCACGCAAGAAGCCCAAACCGGTGTTTGGAGCCTATCAAGAGCGTGTTGAACACCTGGTGCAAGAAAACGAACGGCTTCCTCGCAAGCAACGCTACACCGCACGTCGCATCTTCGAGATCATTCGCGCCGAAGGATACCAGGGAGGTGAATCCACGGTGCGCATGCATGTGGCTCGCTTCAAGCAAGCGACACACACTCCCGACGTGTTTCTCCCGCTGGAATATGACCCAGGACAGGATGCGCAGGTGGATTGGGTGCGCCGTGTCGGTGCATATGAAATACCCGTGTAACACGGCAGAGGAAGGGGGTAATGAACCTCTAGGACATCCAACCGACCTGGAGCGGAAACGCAAAGGGGAAAGCAGCATGTTGGAGAAGCGGAGAACCCTTGAAGGCATGTAAAGAGCTGCTCTGCAAGTCCTGTGTGCATGGTGAAGCTGGACAATTGCTAAACCTGAATTCTCGCATGATGATCACTTGCATCCGTTCAACCATGCCTGAAAGAACGACATCGGAAAAGCATGAGACCCCAATCCTCATGATAACACCCCCTCCGATGAATGGCGGGTAATGAACCCGATAGAGAACAAACGGGCACCTAAACACACTACACGTTTCATATGCGCAAAAGCGGGATCGCCTACACGCCGAGAGGCGCATGGTGACGGAACCCCCATAGGAGACCTCAAGAAACAATGACGACTTCGAGGGGTCAAAGGGGCAGCTTACGAAGGTAAGCCAGAGTGCGTGAAAGATACCCACGCAGAGGGAAGGTATCAGGAAGGTACTAATGCATGGAGGTATGCGAAATTGCAGACAACCGAAACGTATTTAGGACTTCTCCGTGAACGGGGCAAGCGGGGCTTGCCAGTAAAGCGCGTCTACAGGCAACTGTACAACACAAACCTGTACCTCACTGCCTACGGTAGAGTTTATCGAAACGCTGGCGCGATGACGCCCGGCGTGACGGAAGAAACGGCTGACGGCACCTCGCTGGAAACCTTTGAAGCCATCATTACTGCACTGAAGCAGGAAAGATCTCAATGGCAACCAGCGCGAAGAACCTACATCTTGAAAAAGAACGGGAAAAAGAGACCGCTTGGCATACCGGTTTGGAGTGACAAGCTCTTAGCTGAGGTGATGAGAATGATCCTGAACGCCTACTTCGATGGGACATTCAGCGAACACTCTCACGGCTTCCGTGAAGGACGGGGGTGCCATACGGCTCTTCGAGAAGTCTACCGGATCTGGCAAGGCACAGTTTGGATCATCGAGGGCGACATAGCCGACTGTTTCGGCTCCCTCGACCATAACCTCATCATTTCGGCACTCGCCGAACACATCCAAGACGGGCGATTTCTCAACCTCGTCAAAAAGCTTCTCGACGCAGGATACATGGAAGATTGGCAGCTCAACAACACCTTCAGCGGAGTCCCACAAGGAAGCATCCTGAGTCCGATCCTCTCCAACATCCTGCTCTCGAAACTGGACAGATTTGTGGAGACAGAACTTATCCCCGAATACACCAGAGGGAAGAAAAAAAGGCCAAATCAGGAATACAACCGCCTGATCAACCGCGCCCGCAAACGACACAACAGAGGACAGAAGGAGGCTGCCCACAAAATCAAACAGCAGGCCCAAAAACTCCCCTCCATCGATCCCCAGGACCCTGACTTTCGACGACTGAGGTACGTAAGGTATGCAGATGATTTCGCTCTGTCTTTTGTCGGCCCCAAGGAAGAAGCAGAGGCTATTAAACAACGGCTCCGAACCTTTCTGCTTGAGGAACTCAAGCTCAATCTCTCGGATGAGAAGACGTTGATTACCCACACACGGGACAGCGCTGCCAAGTTCCTGAACTATGAAATCACCACCTTACAAAGTGATGCAAAACAAACCCGCAACAAAAACGGGCGCAAAGGCCGAAGTATCAATGGAGGAATCGGCCTCAAAGTGCCAAGAAAGGTCATCGAAGACAAATGCAAGCGATACATGCACAAAGGAAAGCCCTCTCACCGAGCAGAGTTGCTCAACGAGAGTGACTTTACCATCATTGCCACGTATCAACTTGAGTATCGGGGATTGGTCAATTACTACCGGATGGCCTACAACCTTTACACGCTCCGCAAACTCAAATGGGTGATGGAACAATCACTCACAAAGACGTTAGCGAGCAAACACAAGATATCGGTAAGTAAAGTGTACAAGAAGTACAAAGCGGAAATCGATGTCGAAGGGAAGAAATACAAGGGATTGCGAGTCACGGTCTCGCGTGAAGGGAAAAAGCCACTCGTAGCCACCTGGGGAGGCATCCCTCTTACCTGGGATGTTACCGCACCCATTGAGGACGAGATGAAGCAATACGCCTGGAAACGGTCGGAACTAGAGCGACGACTCCTGGCCCAAACATGTGAACAATGCGGGGCAACCCGCATGACCGCTAAGATAGAGGTGCATCACATACGGGCACTGAAAGACCTGAACAAGTATACAGGTCGAGAGAAACCGCAATGGGTTCAAATCATGGCCGCCCGCCAGAGGAAAACGCTCGTCCTCTGCCATACTTGCCATATGGACATTCAACACGGACGCCCACACAGACGCAACAAGGTATCACGTTCACGGACAGGAGACACCTGATGATGCTGGAAAGCCCGGTGCGTGGAAAGCGCGCACGCCGGGTTTGGAGGGAGCCGGTCAGAAAAAGGAGCAGCAATGTCACCTTCGCTGGCTGGCTACCCTACGGGGAAGCCTACGCGGTGATCGCAGGCTCGCGTCAGAAAGTCCAACTGTTCATCATGCGCTTGTGCTTTTCGCGTCGAACCTTTGCGATGGCCTTTCCGACGCAACGGCAGGAAAGCTTCTTCTACGGCCATATGAAAGCCTTCGAGCACTTTGGAGGTGTTCCCCACCGCATCAGCTATGACAACCTGGGAACCGCTGTCAAACTCGTCTTTGAGCACACAGGCCGCACAGGCCGTCCTCGCAAGGAAGTGAGTGCCTTTGTCTCGTTTCGCTCCCATTACCTGTTCGAGTCGCATTTTTGCACGGTTGGCCAGGGTCATGAGAAAGGTCAGGTGGAGCATGGAGTCGGCTACTCACGGAGAAATTTTCTCGTGCCCATTCCTGAAGCTGCGAGCTTTGAAGCTCTCAACCAGCACCTGCTGGATCGCTGTCTCCAGGAAGATCTCCGCCAGGTGGCTCGGCAACCCATGACCATTGGGCAAGCGTGGGAGCAAGAACATGAGCAGCTCCTGCCTGTTCCCCGTTCTCCCTACGAGTGCTGTCAGATGACGACCGTCCGCCTGACCCCCTATTCACAGGGAACCTTTGAAACCAACCGCTATTCTGTCCCAGTCAAGCGTGCTCGCCGAGAGGTGACGCTCAAAGCCTACCCATTTACGGTGGAGATCTGGGATGGCGTCGAGTTGCTCGCCAGGCATCCTCGCTGTTACGGACGCTATCAAGATATGCTTGACCCACTGCACTATCTGCCCTTGCTTGAGCAGCGCCCTGGAGCCTTCGACTTCACCAAACCGATGAAAGAATGGCGGCGTACCTGGCCTGCTGCCTACGATGAAATGCTCACTGATCTGCGGCAGAAGTGGCCCAATGGACGCGGGGTCCAAGAATTTGTCAAGATTTTGGAACTGCATCAGACGTACTCCCCCGAGGTGATGCGTCAGGCCATTGAGCAAGCGCTGCAACTCCATTGTGTGCATTTGGATGGGGTGCTGTACTGCATCCATGAGATTGAGAAGAAGGACCACATGCCTTCGGTCGATCCTACGCCCAACCTGGATCTCTCTCACCGCCCGGACCTGGATGCGGTGGGGGAAAACCAACGCGTCAATCTTGCCCAATATGACCAATTGTTGAAACAGTCCTGGTAGGAAGGAGATTGCTGTTATGCAAACAACGCCTCTCAAGGAGCAAGGCCAGCAAGCCTTGCTCGAAAACTATCTCCAAGGTCTCGACCTGGAAGCGTTCCAGGAAAACTATCAAGCCTACGC
>JAFAXQ010000228.1 GCA_019240835.1 Ktedonobacteraceae bacterium | reverse complement strand
GGCACTTCAGACTGTCTCCCCGCCTCCAGAGCAGCCCATGCAGCAGCCGTCTTCGGCCTGCCATAGCGCAACGCATCTGCACATGCATCGCGTACACGCTCATCTCTCTTGTCTCTGCTCAGGTCTAGCACAAAATTAATCTCATTGGCCGAGCGTGTAGGCAGATAGCGTAAAACATCCAGGGCTGCCTCGCGTATATCACCTGTATCCTCTGCGGCAAGAACGCCTACCACGACGCGTGCAATCTGTTGTACCTCCTGCTCAACGTCATCCCCTTCCCTATCATCCTCGACAATCTGAAGCACTCTACCCATCAGGGAAGTCAATAGATCTACACGCTCTATAGGGTCAACAGATGTACTTAGTAAATCGAGAGCCACCTTGGCATTCTCTTTGGTAAATAGCAGGTATCGCAGGCCTCGCAGGTATCGCAGGTCTCGCAGGTCTCGCAGGTATCCCAGGTATCGCAGGTATCGCAGGTATCGCAGGTATCGCAGGTATCGCAGGTCTCGCAGGTCTCGCAGGTCTCGCAGGTCTCCCAGGTCTCCCAGGTCTCCCAGGTATCGCAGGTATCGCAGGTCTCCCAGGTATCGCATGTATCGCAGGTCATTACTCAAAGTAGCAAGCAAGCGTAGAGCGTAATGGTTGAGAGGTGCGTCTTGGCTGGTATACTGTGTTTGAATGCAATCGGCAATCTGTTGCACATCGTGCTTTTGTGGAAAAAGTATTGCCCAGAGCAAGGCACATTCCTGGTAGTCACTGTAGCGACCTGCAGTCATCTGCGCTAAGAGGTAGTTCTGCCAGATGCCTTGCCAAGAGTTGGCTATATCGCTTGCAGAAGCTGTGAGCATGTGCCACAGGTGCAGAGCAGTAGGATAGCTGGCTTCTTCTGCACAGGTGAGCAGGTCTTGCAGAATAGCGCGGCAGGTTTCTTCCTGGCGTGCTCCTCTGCTACGTGCATCACGTAGCGCTATCCAACGTCCAATCGCCGCTTCGTAGCGCCGGTAGTTGTCTTCGGACAAAGGGACAACAGCGGGAGTCAGCAGTGTGTCGCATTCGAGCGAGTATCGCGCCAGCAGGCGGAGCTGCTCAGGATACGCTGTGAAGTGCTGACGCAACTGCTCTAGTAGCAGGCCAGCCGGACCACGCTTGTCCATGAAAGAGAGCACGCAGAGGGCCAGATCGGCCACATTGAAATCAGATGCTGCGAGATTGGCGGATGGTTGCAGCGTACCCACGGCTGGTAGTCCTGCCAGGGTGAGTAGTGGAGGAATAAGCATCTCGAAGAAGCTGGGCGAGCAGGCTGCTAGACTTTGAGCAATCATGGTAAGCAACGTCAGGGTTGCGCGTTGACGGCTTGCCTGGCTCGTAGCTGTCACCGCTGCAAGCAAGACGGCATGTAGCGTGGGGCGATAGGCTTCTTTAGGCAAACTCAGCAGCCAGCGTTGCACCGCATTCTCAATCTGGGAGCAGCTCTTCTCCTCACGTTCCTGTAAGGCCACTTCGTACCTCTGTAAGAGCGACCACGCGACACGTTTCTCCATTTCAGGGTCGATAGCCAAAGGTTTAGCTTCGACGACACATTGGGCGGCAAGCAGCAGAGCACGTTCCTGTTCTGCCTCGCTCGCATTGGTAGAGGCATCGAGTAGTGTGCGCAGCATTTCACTGGCAATACATTCATTCTCAGTGCTCTGGTAAGCTACGGCCAGCAAAAATGGTTCGCGCCATAGGGCATCGTCGCGGCGTACGAACTCGACCAACCGACGAATCCAAGTAGCCTGATCGAGTTTCACCTGGTTGAGCGCATAACGAGCAGCGAAGTATTCCTGGAACGTGCGATGCAGAAAGCCGAAGTAATCGCCAGTGCGTTGGACAAACAGGCCACCTCGTTCGCGAATGCGCCCCAGAAAGCGCTTGGCCTCGTCTCTCTTTTGCTCATCAGTCCCCCCCTCAATAGCACCTATCAATGCCTCCATCACGTCCTTCTCGCGTGCAAAGCTGTTATTGGTCTGCTGCATACGGAAGGCCAAGGGGCCAAGGCGCTGAATCGCCTGGATCTCTGGGATAGGTTCCAGGTTCTTGGCAATGTTGCGATTCTCTAACAATGTATTGGTCACCGTACGATATAGCTCTACCCGTTGCCTGGGCAGCACAATGCTATTTTGCTGCATTACCGCTAGCAAGGTGAGCAACAAGGGATTCTCAGCCAGATCGCTTACCGCCTGATTGCCTCGTAGAGCGGCTCGCAGTTCCTTTACCCTGCGCTCGACCTGTCTCGTGGCATCGTCATCCTGCTGATGCGTTCGTGTGCCAAGATCACGCCGCAGTGTCGCCCGACACCAGCGCGGCAGGAAAGCGTCGATCTGCTCAGTGGTCAACTCAGCCAGGGTATAGTGCGGATAGTCGGGAAAGGCGGCAGCATCATAGCCAGCCACCCGCGAGGTGATCAGAAAGCGATTGCCAGGGGTATCACGATACTTTTGAATGAACGCCTTGATAGCCTCTTGCACCCCTTCACGCAGTCTCGGACTGCTCACCTCATCCAGCCCGTCGAACATAACCAAGCAGTTTCCCATTGCCAGCGCCTTTTGTACCAAGCCATCAACACCAGCGATATCTAGCTCGTTGAGAGCGATGGTGAGGTAGTCAGCCACCGAGAGCGCAGCCGTTTTCTCACGCTCAGCAGCATACCTGCCCAGGCGCAACAGTACAGGAACGAGCGCCGTCTTGAAGCGCTCGGCCTCGGGCATCTCAGGGTCATCCTGATGCAGACCTCGCCGCGCCATGTGCAAGGTTAAGCGCTCCATCAACGTACTCTTGCCCATGCCAGGATAGCCCTGAATGACAGCAGCGGGCTGCTCATCGTCCAAGCGTTGCCACATGTCGGCAATACTGATTCTATCGGTTCGTTTGAGAACAGCATGCCAGTTGTGCTCGGCCTCGATCATTACGCGATCCAGATCCCTAGAGAAGCTACCACTTTGTAGACACTGGCGGTAGTACTCCAATTCTTTCTCGGTGAGCGGATAATCGGTGCGTGGTCGATTGGGGCGCAACTGCATGGCAATGAAGACTTCATCTAAACGCACACTCTGAGCAATCAGGCCCGCGGGAATGCCTCTGAGTGTGAGCAATTCGCTGTCTCGTGCGATACGCTTGAGATAGCACTGTTTGAGTTCTTTATCAGAGGAAGTCGCAGCGCTGACAGAACGGCGGCTAGCAAGGTAGCAGATAACCGTGAGCAAAAGAAGAATGACGAAGAGAGATAGGGTAAACAAAGGATTGGCAAACGCCCAAGCGATAGGTTTTTGTAGCGTGGCAACCCAATTCTTTGGTAGCGTGATCACATTTGAAACGACATTTATCGTAATACCAAGAATAATGACGCCCCAAAGAAAGCCGAAGCATTTGAGGAGCCAGCCACTAAGAGTGGCAAACCAATGTTTTGCTACTTGAGCTTGGCCGCTAGAAGTCTCTGCCATACTATACCTGCCCGATAGACCATCACGTCGGTTATTTCAACTGTAGCTGTAGTATAACGTACAGGGAGAATGAGAGCAAGTATACACAATATGCTATCATGAGAAAAAACAGCGGGAGCAACCACCATCATGGCGAACCACATACACGCAGTCATCTGGGACCTCGACGGAGTGATTATCGACAGCGGCGACGAACATCGCCAGGCATGGCAACGCCTCGCCAGAGAAGAAGGTGTGCCACTGAGCGACGCCCAATTCTGGGCCACCTTTGGGCAGCGCAACGACGCTATTATAGCACAGCTTTGGGGACCGCTTCCGCAGCAGCAAGTACAAGAGCTAGCTGACCGCAAAGAAAGTTATTTTCGTGACATCATTGGTCGTACAGTCACTGCACTGCCTGGCTCACTAGAACTGATGAGCGCGTTACAAGCTGCCGGATACAAACAGGGTTTAGGCTCTTCAACGCCTATCGCCAACTTGAACCTTATTAGCGAGGTGCTCGGACTGAGCCGCTATCTCAGCGTCCTCGTCTCCGGCGAGACAGTGCCCCGTGGTAAGCCAGCCCCCGACCTTTTCCTCAAAGTAGCCGAGCAACTAGGCGTCGCGCCAACCCACTGCCTCGTCATAGAAGACGCCGTGGCCGGAGTGCAGGCAGCTCATGCCGCAGGAATGCGCTGCATCGCCGTGGCCGGAGACCGTGACCTGCCTGGGCTACGGGCAGCAGAACTGATGGTGAAGAGCCTCACTGAGGTGAGCGTCGAACGTATACGACAGATAGAGTAACCAATATCTGTTCATCCATTCTGCTCAGCTAGTTGATAGGTCTGTTCAAATATTTCATGGTCGACAGGCCAACCAGCCCCCTCATTGATAACCAGATAATCCCCGGCTTTCCCATGCATCCCGTCAATAGTAAAGGGTTCTGGCATTTGTGCGGCAAAGGAGGTATCGGTACGCACATAGTGAGCAAACCCCTCTGCATCTTCGGGAGCCACTTTGACATAGCGCTCTCGCATCGTTACTTGTCTAATCGGCCATTCTCCTTTGGCATCCCGCGCCACATAATCCCCAGCAGTAAAGGCTAATATCCCTTCGGGCGCATGAATCAGTCCATGACGTTCTTCATAATCCTGGGCTGTGAGCAACCGTGCTCGTGTGCGAGCAACTTTTCTATACTTTTCGAACGTGATCACGCTGTCTCTCCTGCTGCGTTCACCTCCTCGTGAAACTCTTTCAACTGAACCTGGGCCGTTCACAGCTTTATACGTGCTTGTTTAATCACAATCCTGTGATAGTTCCTGTTCATCTCTCTACTTCACCGAAAATCCAATCAATTGATATATGAAGTACATTATATAGTTACGTGTGGTTGACCTCTGTTTATTCTACCACATATAAGTAACGGGAAGAAAGGTATATGAGCATGGTCTAGGGCCATGTAAATTGCATAGCCCTGCGATTGTACAAAAACAAGCTATTCTCTTCTCTGACCATGATATAATCTAGATGAACGATTGAAGAGGTGCTTTGTCAAGCAAGACACACTCTTTGAGAGTTCATAGAAGATGAAGGAGTTCATTCACGTAATGACTACATCAAACCTCATCCCTCAAGATAATAAAGCGTATCGATTTCCAGTGTCTGTCAAAGGGATTATTTACCAAAACAGCAGCATCGTTCTTCTCAAGAACGAACGTGACGAGTGGGAGCTGCCTGGAGGCAAATTGGAGTTAGGTGAAGCTCCAGAACAGTGTGTTGCCAGAGAAATAGAAGAAGAGCTTGGATTGGTTGCAAAAACCGGACCGCTTTTAGACTCCTGGATTTATCATATTTACGAAGGGGTAGACGTTCTTATCCTCACCTATGGCTGCTACGCTACTCCTTTTTCTGAGATTACTCATAGCCCAGAGCATAAAGCAGTCGGGTTATTTGGCCCAGAGGATATCAAAGGACTCATAATGCCAGAAGGATACAAGAAGTCTATTCAAACCTGGCTGGACTATTTACATGATTCTGATACTCTTCGTCCTGATATGTAGCCTAGCGTTTCTTCTCCCTTTGTTTTTAAAGGTCTCTTGCGGGAGGTAGTGAGAGGTGTCCAAGGTAGATTCTGAGAGGCAATGCCATTTATGCGGCGTATACCTCAGCAGATATAACCTAGCAGACCTTTGCTGGTCATGCCAAGAGTCTAGAACGACTTCTATAGAAGAGGCTGTGCCGAAGGTCTCATCGCGAGCTTTCCAACCTCTAACACAGTCAAGCCGAAAGACGCTTATTACTCAATCTATCCTTAATATAGTACGAAGAACTGAGCCTTTTTGTACCTCAGATGTTGGTCAGTTTCTCAAAGGATATCGAAGTGCTCATGGGTTAACACAAAGTCAGCTAGCAGCAGTACTGGGATTTGACCAATCCTATATTTCAAAACTAGAAAATGGTCAAGACCTTCGTAAGGTTACCTCCCTTAAAGAAATTGCAACCCGTCTTGCTATTCCCCCTCACTTGCTTGTTGGAGTGACCCTCGAAGGCTATACGACCAAGTACAGTACAGAGCTTTTAGAGGTGGCTCCTTCTGTTATCCATCTTTCACGTATAGTGCGAGAAGCCGGTAGAGCTGACGAAGCAGTTAACGAACTTTGGCCTGTGTTTCTCCGCTTGGAGGCGCAGGCCACTCAAGATAAAGATAATATATCTCTACTATTAACGCTTTCTGCTGGACAGACTGCACTTGGAGTTATTCTGGGAGACTTGCTTCCTGAAGAAGATTTAGATGTGACGGCCCATTATCTCAAAAAGGCAGCGTCCATTGCAGATGAGTTTGGTGATAACACCCTGAAGGCAGAGATATACCGGGGATGTGGTAACGAATTACGTAAGCATAAGCAGTTCTCGGAAGCTCTCTATTACCTAGAAGGTGCTCTTTTTTTTGCATCAGACAATCTAACAAGGGGATTAGCCACCCTGTTACTTGCTCGCGCTTATGGTGAAATGGGTGATCAAGATCACTTCGACGAAAAGATAGAGGAAGCACTCCCGCTGTTGGACAAAGCAGCA
>JAFAXQ010000102.1 GCA_019240835.1 Ktedonobacteraceae bacterium | reverse complement strand
CTTCCATGATCTCAAAGCCAAAAACGAGCCTTAACAACGCTATTGTTATTGACGGCCAAGTAGTGGACACAACAGAAGCGCTCGTTCAAGAAAAACGCAGTCGTCATTGAAGCCAACCCCTTCACGCCACTGAATGAAGGCGAAATACGTGCCTTAGCAAGCCGCGGCGGGGCATTTCTTGGTAAATGTCTGTGAGTGCCACCTTTACGGTGATATAGTGCTCCACAGTGCCTATGGGATATTATGTCAAATGAGCTCAGCTTCTGTCCTCCTTCCAGAATATACCGTACGTGTGGGTGAGAGGCCTTTCCCAACTGCGACCTACGCGAACACTGTTGTCATCACATGCAAGAAAGGATCATCGCTATGAGTGATAGAAACAATTGGAACAGTCAGATTATTGAGGAGTTTCGTGCAAATGGAGGAAAGGTGAGAGGGCCATTTGAAGGTGGATCCTTGCTCCTACTCACTACGATAGGAAAGAGGAGCGGAAAACTGCACACGACGCCATTAGGGTATAAGGTCGATGGGGATCGACTCATCGTGGTTGCCTCCTTTATGGGTGCGCCGAAACATCCGGACTGGTATCTTAATCTCGTGGCTCATCCACAAGTCACCGTCGAAGTTGGGAAAGAGACCTTCAACGCTCTCGCCACCACCGTAGAAGGGGAAGCGCACGAGCAACTTTTGGAGCAGTGGCCTCAAATCGCTGAGCTTCAGGACAGGACGACCCGTCAGATTCCGTTCGTTGCACTGCAACGCCTAGGATGAGGGAGAATCGCTCACCACAGGCGATGCTGCAACACCTGATACGCGTTATATACCCCACGTCATGGGCAGCTTCTTTGCGCCGAAGACGGCAAAGCTCTTAATAATCTCTAGCGGCACATCAGCTACCTGCCAGCCGCCAGGTAAGCGGTCGAGCATGGCATTGAGGGCAATTTTCGCCTCCAGACGCGCCAAGGGAGCGCCCAGGCAGAAATGGATGCCACGTCCGAAGCCGATATGACGATTAGGCTCACGCTCAATGTCGAAGCGATCAGCATCGGTAAATTGGTCCTCGTCGCGGTTCGCCGAGCCGATGTGAGCCACAATCACTTGATGCGGCTCAATGTGTTGATCGCCAAGCGTCGTCTCGGTTGCCGTAACGCGCACCATCGCCTTCACGGGCGAGTAATAGCGCAATGCCTCTTCAATGGCCGCCGGCACCAGTGCGCGATTGCTGCGTAGGCGCTCCACTACGTCGGGATGCTCGTCGAAGCAGAGGACCATGTTGCCCAGCAGGTTGGTCGTCGTCTCGTTGCCCGCAACCAGCAACAGGCCGCAGAAACCGAGCAGTTCCACGTTGCTCAAGTGCTGCCCATCGACGGAAGCTGCCAGCAGAGCGCTGACCAGATCGTTTTTCGGATGCTGGCGGCGCTCCTCAAGCACCTGTGTGAAATAGCCATACATGCCCTGGACCTCCTGAAGTAAGGTATTGCGCTCCTCTTCCGAGCTACCTTCGGACACAAGGGCATCCGACCAGCGTTTGAAATCCTCGCGTAGTTCGGCGGGAATGCCAAGTAGTTCGGAGATGACGGTCACAGGCAGAGGATAGGCCAGATCGTGTATCACATCCATCTCACCTTTGGTGGCAACATGGTCCAGCAGTTCGTTGGTGATGGTGGCGATGCGCGGCTCTAGTTGCGTTACCATACGTGGTGTGAATGCCTGCGAAACCAGGCTGCGCAAGTGATGGTGGCGCGGTGGGTCCATGCGTAGGATGCTGGATTCAATCGGGTCGATCTCGCCTGTGTAGCCGACGGCCTGCATTATCCGCTGGCCCTGGGCGGAGAAAGTTGCATACTCCGAGAGTACACGCACCACGTCGGCATAGCGAAAGGCATGCCAGCCGCCCCAGTCCGGGTCCTTCCAGACGGGCTGAGTGCTACGCATCGTGCGATACCACTCGTAGGGTGCGTGAAGTTGCTCTTTGTAGTCTTGTAGGTGCATATGTTTCTTCTTTCCAACTTTCATGGATTATGTGCTCTACTTTTGTTCTCTACGCTTCAAAGGACGCAGGGTTGTAGCAAGTGCCTAGTTGCGCAACACTACCATCTGTTGTATTCTGTTGCTAGCCTATTCGTTTTCGTAGGCTTTGCGGCAGTTTCCTACGAGCTGCCGAGCATCGAAAGAAATAGAAAATGCGAAAGGCAGCAACACTGTGAGTGCGGCAAATGGAGTCCGTATCGCCCTGCCAGGGAAGGGTGCGCTGGAGGCATCGACCCTGGCATTTCTTGCCGAGTGTGGCATGAAGGTCAATCGTAGCAATCCACGTCAATACCTTGCGCGCATAGCAAGCATGCCAGGACTGGAGGTCGTTTTTCAGCGGGCAGCGGACATTCCCGCTCTGGTGCAGAACGGAGATGCGGCCATTGGCATTACAGGCTATGATATTTTAGCTGAACATCGTGGCTATGGGGACGAGGAGATGGAAGAGGACAGCGACGACGAAGATCTCATTGTTTTAGTGCGTGACCTGGGCTATGGTGGCTGTCGGCTCGTCGTCGCTGTTCCAGAAACCTGGATTGATGTCAGTACTTGTGCCGACCTGTGGCATTTGTCAGGGTACTATCAAACGCACAAGGGGCATGGCTTGCGCATTGCGACAAAATATCCCATCCTCACAGGTAGATTTCTCCGTCGTCATAATATCACGCACTGCAAAATCTTCTCACCGCATGGGGCATTGGAAGCTGCTCCCTTAACCGATACGGCGGACTTGATCGTGGACCTGACCGAGACTGGCACAACGCTGCGCGAAAATCGCTTGAAGCTACTAGAAGACGGAGTCGTATTGCGCTCACAGTCTTGCCTTCTTGCCAATGCGCGCTTGCTGTATCAACAAAAGGAAGCTCTCACGATAGCCGAGATAATGCTTGAATTGATTGATGCACGCGTGCAGGCGCGCAATCAGTCGGTTGTGACGGCTTACATGCAAGGTGACAGTCATGAGGCAATGCAGCTTACATGTGCGAAACTCAATCAGCGCCTAAATGCCTCCATGTCTAGTATGGAACTGCATATCTCAACCTCTGACCTCACTAGTGATATAGAGCCTGGACGGTACACTATTGCAGGAATCGTCAGCGTCGGCGGTTCCATCTCGACACTACTGGAAACGGTGGCAGTGCTGCGCGCAACTGGTGCAGTGCATATCAATGTCACTCCCTTAAGCTACCGCTTTGAGGAAGCATCAATGAGTGTTCGCG
Organism: Ktedonobacteraceae bacterium; assembly: GCA_019240835.1. Taxonomy (GTDB): domain Bacteria; phylum Chloroflexota; class Ktedonobacteria; order Ktedonobacterales; family Ktedonobacteraceae; genus JAFATZ01. The sequence continues at coordinate 18,411 of JAFAXQ010000102.1, read as the reverse complement.
CCCTACGCGAACGGTTAAAGAGGTTTGCGTGACCGACCTGATTATCCTTGATCTCGACGGGGTCATTACTAGTGAAGAGGCATACTGGGACACGGCAGGCTTAGTATTACATGAATTGCTCTATAGTCCGCGCTACTGGCATATCGATAAGACCGTAGAGGAGTATCATCCCGCAAGCACACAAGCAGAGAGTGAGCGTGTCAGCAGCGCTACACTGCCCAAGTCGGTAATTATCGACCTCAAAGCGCGCTCGGTCAACTCCAACTGGGATACTGGTTACGCGGCGGTGGGTCTGTGCTTAATAGATCTACTCGCCCGACTTCCCGACTGTTCGTCACTGCTTCCCCTAAGGCCAGAAGAGGCGGGCTGGATTGAGTCGTTCAGACGACAAATAGCGGCTGTAGATATCGGCAACTATCAGACCACACAGGTGTTCCCACTCTTCGCTGCTCCTGTCTTTCGCGGCTGTGTTGGCCTAGAGTTTATAGATCAATTGAACGTCTATGCCAGCCAGAGGTTGGGTTATGCCATAGGAGGTGTCTTTGCACGCTATAGCCCGTCTTGGCTGTTCTGTCAGAATCTCTTTCAAGAGTGGTATCAGGGAGAAGAGTTGTACACACGGCTATATGGACATGCTCCAGCACAGCCAGGGAAACCAGGATGCATTCACTTCGAGCGCTCCCTCTTACCTGTTGAGCAATTGCGTACGACGTTGGAGATGTTACGGACGCAAGGCTACACGCTTGGCATTGCTACGGGACGATCAAGACAGGAGGGATTGCTGCCGCTCAAAAATTACGGACTGCTCTCTTTCTTCGATGAGCGGCATATCTCGACTCATGATGAAATAGCTCGTGCCGAAGCCGAGTTACATGCGCAGGGCGACAAGACCTCGCTTGTCAAACCTCACCCGTACCAATTCCTGTTTGCGGCTGGTGTTCTCGGACAACCTGTACAGGCGTTGCCAGCGGGGAGTTTTATCGTTGTGGGTGATACGCCCAGCGATGTGATAGGTGGGCATGCGGCTGGTGCTCTGGTTGTAGCCGTGCTAACAGGAGCACGCACGCCAGAAGCACGCATGTTGCTGGCGCAGAGTGGACCCGATTTTGCCATTGAGGACATCACCAAACTTCCTGAGCTGCTTGTGCATATCGACAGCCTAGCGGCTATCCAGCACCTGCAATTCACGCAACGCGCACAAGCAGAGTTATTGCTGCGGCGCTGGTGTGCGCGGCACATGAATTTGCATGTAGAGAGCGTCACACTCACACCCAAGGCGACCTCTCTCAACTCATTTAATGGCATCTATCGTGTTGACGGAGAAGACTATTTCTTCAAAACACATGTCGAAGAGCGGGGAGTGCTGGAAGAGTACTACAACGCCGAACTATTGTATCAGGCTGGCTACCATATCGTCAGACCACTACGCACCCTGCACGAAAAAGAGCAGCAGATGGTCGTCTACCCCGTAGTGCGCTGGCCTGTTATATTTGATCTTATGCGTGCCGTCGAGACGGGAGATACGAGCGCGGCTAGCGCGGAAATGCTGGTCGCTGCCGAGAGACGCGAATGTGGGTGTCTGCTTGACATCTATCAATCCACGCTCACTACAAGCACAGCCGACGAGCATGCCCGTGCTCCGATACATCAACTCTTCTGGCACCGTATTGCGGCAGGTAGACTCAACAACTTCTACGGAGGAAAAGAGGTATCTTTGCCCGTCCACCAGCGGAGTTTAGAGTCGGGACTGCCGTTTGCGCAACTATTGAGTACACGTTGGACCATTAACGGATGCCACTACCCGCAGACGCTGGGCGAGTTGATAGAGCGTGCAAAAGTGGTGCTTCATCCAGCCCGCGCTGGCATGACCATTATTGGTCATGGGGATGCGCACTTCGGTAATGTGTTCTTGGAGGAGGAGCGGCGCTATCTCTACTTCGACCCAGCCTTCGCCGGACGCCATTCGCCGCTGCTGGACGTGATAAAGCCGTTCTTCCATAACGTATTTGCAACATGGATGTACTTCCCACACGAAGTAGCTCAACACCTACAAATACATGTTGGCATACGCAACATAGGCGTGTTTGTCGAGCATAACTACACTCTGTCTCCTCTACGTCAAGCAGTACGTGACACAAAAATAGCGTATCTGTTCGCTCCGCTGGTTGCTCTACTGCGTTCACAGCATGGGTTGCCATCCGATTGGCAGGAAATACTCAGGCTGGCACTGATGTGTTGCCCGTTGCTGACTATCAATCTACTCGACGTAGGACGTGTGCCTAGTCCTCTCAACTGGCTTGGATTATGTTATGCCATTGAAATGGCGCATTTTGATTGGGATATAGGATGAACCGCTGGCTCTCGCTGCTCTTGGTCGCGGCTCCGGCAGCCGTGCTCACCGAGGTAACGCATGCACACCCCCTTGTGCCATTTGTGTTGGCAGCGCTGGGGCTTGTCCCGCTAGCTGGGTTGATCGGTCAGGCTACTGAGATGCTAGCAGAGCGCCTTGGGCACAGGATTGGCGGTCTACTCAACGCGACCTTCGGCAATGCTGCAGAGATCATCATTGGTCTAGTTGCGTTAGGGGCGGGCTTGCCCGAAGTGGTGCGAGCCTCGCTTGCTGGCTCGATCATTGGCAATATCCTGCTCGTGCTCGGTTCGTCCATGCTCTTGGGGGGGTGGCACTATCGGCTACAGCGCTTTGATCGGCGTGTGGCGGGCCAGTATGCAGTCATGCTGGCTCTGGTGGTGATCGGCGTAGCTATTCCCTCGTTGCTTGCCACAGTTGGCGAAAGCACGCGCCCCGGAGCCGCTGTAGTGGCTGGCAATGCACTTCATCAGCTCAGCATCGGAGTCGCACTCATCCTGCTACTGTGCTATGCGGCGTACATCGCCTCCTCAATCTTCGGCGTGCGAGCGCCCCAATTCCCCATCCCTGTGGACACGGAGCAGAACGAAACGGAGGTGAACACCGCTCCCCCCCTTGCAACAGCGCTTATAGGGGAAGCGACCGCAGAGCGGCGTGTGGCGACCACTGGACCGTTCGCCGTACTTGTCATCTGGTGGAAGACAACACTCTGGCTGCCTCTGGTCGTTCTAGCTGGCGCTACAGCCGTCACCGCCCTGGTGAGTGAGGTATTGGTGAGCACCATTGAGCCACTAACGCGCCTGATTAGACTGAATCCCTTCTTTGTCGGCCTGGTCATCCTACCGATTGTAGGTAATGCTGCTGAACACTTCTCTGCCATTACCTCAGCCACCCACAATCGTATGGAAATCTCGCTCGCCATTACTGCTGGCTCGTCGATTCAGATCGCACTGCTAGCCGCACCCATTCTCGTGCTGGCTGGTCCTCTTCTCGGCGCACCCCTCGACCTCAACTTCTCTCTGCTCGAAGTGGCGATGTTCGGCTTGGTAGCTGGACTCTACGCGCTGATCAGCTTGGATGGAGAGTCGACGTGGCTCGAAGGGTTGCTACTGTGCGCTTTCTATTTGATTCTTGCAGTGGGCGCGTTTTTTGTGCCAAGTTGATGAGGGGATGGTACTCAAACTCTCCTTAGCGACTTTTTTGTTCTCTTCCTAGACTTCAAGTATCCCTTGTCCATCGCTCTCTCTAGCTCCTATGCGGGGCAGAGAGCAGTTTGTATTTGGGGTAGGCAGTATACTGTAGATAGGGGAGTGAAGAGATTAAGTATTTTTCTTTTGATCATGTACTGGCTGTGCTAGGTACAACCGTTAATTGTCTTGGCAGAAGCGCGAAGTCGAGGATTTGTGTACACAAATGGGCGAATCTGAATAATTTCGTATTTACAAGAGGGCTTGACATGTGTATTTTTTAGTTTAAAATTCACTAAGGAAGGAAAGAGGTGGCTGAATGATCATCGAGGTCATACGATGGAGCAGGCCGCTTCCAAAGGCAACAGATAAGGAGTCAGCATGCCTAAGAAAACCATCACCAGTCTAGCACTCCTGCTCTTCATTGTGTGTAGTTGTGGAGCCGGAGCAAGCCCAACTAGTGCTGCACCTATCGCCCAGCCAGATCACAGAGAACACGACAGCGCCGTTCAGTGTCACAAGCATTGACATGTCTGTCAGTCCTACAACCACTTCTACTTGGACATGTGGGAGTTACATTCAAGTGGTCTACAACGCGACATTTCACGTTGTTTCAGGGTCTTCGGGTGGAGTGATCGTCTTCTCCTACACCCTCAACAACGGGCGTTCCGAAACACCCGAAAAGTTAACCATCCTTCCAGGACAACAATTGTCAAATTATGTTTTTACGTGGCAAGGACCACTGCCAAGTGACCACATGTACCCCGGCCGCGGCGGGGTGATGGTCGCAAGCCCTAATCAGCTCATCTCACAGACGGTCTCACCTGGTGGGGCGTGCAGGTAGGGGCATTCAGGCAGAGCGGTTCTCGTCTTCTCAAAAGAACACGCCTCTCTGATTTTGCAGGCATAGTGGAGGAATTGAGAAAATGGACATCAAAAGAAGTGGCTCACAACCTTCCGGCAAAGGACCAGCCGAGCATTTTACTGGTGCTGTACGCATTGACATCTTGTTCGAGTCATCCGATCCGGCACGTGCGGCTGTGGCCAGTGACACGTTCGAGCCTGGCGCTCGGACAGTATGGCACAGCCACCCGCTGGGCCAGACGCTGATCGTGACGGCTGGCTACGGCTGGGCACAACGCTGGGGGGGTCCGATCGAGGACATTCGACCGGGGGACGTGATCTGGTTCCCACCGGGGGAGAAACATTGGCACGGTGCCACAGCGACCACGGCCATGACGCACATCGCCATTCAGGAACGCCTCGACGGCAAGACCGTTGACTGGATGGAGAAGGTCAGCGACGAACAATACCAGGCCTGATCGTGGAGTCGGAGGACAATCAAACGGTCCTTGGGCACAAAGAGCATCAGCCCTTGTGCCCTATCGACGAGCTTTTGCCTCGCACGGATGCAGAGTCTGCCCGAAAACCCACCTTCCCATGTGGGAAGGTGGGTTTTCGGAGGAGAATTTACTGGGCAGGTGCCCAGATGCCGAATTCGTTGCCGTCGGGGTCGGTGAACTGAGCCCATTTGCCCCAGGGTTCAGTACTCAGCTCTTTGGAAAGAGTGACGCCACGAGCTTTGAGCGTCTGGCAGGTTTGTTCGATATCGTCGGTATGCATAATGTAGCCAGTGAAGCCAGTTTTATCGCCGCCACTCTGGCCACGCAGGCCAAGCACAATATAGGTCTGCGCTCCGGCAGGAGCTACTGCGATCCAGCGCTCGGTCTCGCTCATAGGCTGGTCGTCGATCTTGTCAAAGCCCAGTTTGTTGACGTAGAAGTCGAGGGCCTTGTCTTGGTCGCTCACACCTACGCCGACCGAGCCGATTTTCGTGAACATAGATATCTACCTCCTCATATAGTGAACTAAAACTGTTAAACTAAAACCAAGCCCTCTTGAGGGAGGGTCTTTTTGTCGCTTACTACCTGTTCAATGATAACCGATATCGAACAAGAATTCAAGTGTAGGGGAAACTACGTCAGTTCGTCTGGGCATCGTGGTGATCAATCTCCCACAATACCTGGGTGGGAGGTCGGCAGAGCTAACTCTCAGGTAACCGATATTTTAGGACTTAGAGCAATTGGTTACATCACCTCCAGCAAGGTATGAGTACCCTCGTCCTCCTCTTTGACTTTTCCCCACCCACCACCACCAGGGGAGGCAATCACCAAGCGGTCGCCAGGCATAGCACGGAAATGGACCTTCGCGGGCAGAAGCGTTTGCTGGCCCTCACGGCACAAGCGATTCTCCCCGCACTTGCCAGGTTCGCCCCCTTGCAGTCCGTACGGTGGCAGAGACCGTCTCTCCGTAAGTAGCGTCACGTCTGTCGGCACCTCAAAGGTAATTTCGCGCAGCAAACCATCCCCACCCCTCGCGGCCCCACGCCCACCAGAACCATCGCGGAGTTGATAGCGTGTGATGCGCATAGGGTATGCATACTCAAATGCCTCGACTGGCGTATTCATGGTGTTGGTCATATGGGTGTGAACACCCGACAGCCCATCCAGTCCTGGTCGAGCGCCCATACCGCCCGCCATCGTTTCATAATAGGCAAATGGCTGTTGAGTGCGCGGATCACTACCACCAGCGGTAATATTGTTCATCGTTCCCTGGCTGGCAGCAGGGATAATGTCCGGCAAAGCCTGGGCGAAAGCTCCCAAGATTACATCGGTGATACGTTGAGATGTTTCCACATTTCCCTGTGCTACTGCTGCGGGAGGGCACGCATTGACGACCGTTCCGCTTGGAGCAATGATGGTCACCGGAGCAAACGTGCCGTGATTCACTGGCGCATCATCTGGCATCAGGCAGCGCACGACATAGTAGGTGGCAGATTTCGCCACGGAGAGCACTGTATTGATATTGCCTCGCACTTGGGGAGAACTGCCCGCAAAGTCAACTATGAGTTCGCATCCCCGAACTGTAATGGTCACTGTTATAGGAATGCGTGAACCGCCGACCCCATCGCCGTCGAGGTAGTCCGTGAATCGGTAGCAGCCATCTGGGATAGACTCAATAGTAGCCTGAGTAATTCTTGTAGCATAGGCGATCAGCGCGTCAATATGTTCCTCAAGCGTAGAAAGCTTCCAACGATCAACCATCTCTTGCAAGCGACGAGCAGCCGTGCGATTCGCGGCAACTTGGGCTGTCAGATCTCCGCGTCGCTCGTCGGGCGTACGCACATTGCGCAGCACGAGCGCAAGTAGGGCATGGTTCGGCTGGTCAGCTTCCCAGAGTTTGACAGGTGGAATGATTATTCCTTCCTGGTAAATCTCTGTGGCAAGCGGCATTGAGCCAGGGGACATACCGCCGACATCGGCATGATGAGCACGATTGGCGGCGAATCCAATAAGCTCAGAAGCACCTTCCACCTGCACGAAGATGGGTGCAATGAGGGTGATATCAGGCAGGTGATTCCCTCCTAGAAACGGATCGTTTAGGGCAATAATATCGCCTAGCGCAAAATGGTCGAAGGTGACGAGGGCCTGTGCAACGGAATCGGGCATGGACCCTAGGTGAGCCGGGATATGAGCCGCTTGAGCAATAAGCCGTCCGCGAGCGTCGAAAAGCGCGCAGGAGAAATCTCTTCGTTCTTTAATATTGGGTGAGTAGCTGCTACGCATCAGCACCACTCCCATCTCCTCAGCAATCGAGGTCAAAGCACTGCGAAAGATTTCTAGGCTAATCGGGTCTACCATGAACGTGTTCTTTCTGCTGCTCTCGCGTGATCTCAATGATGAGACTGCCTACAGCATCGACTTGCACGGACCACGCGGGAGGTACGACCGTGGTTGTGTCATACTGTGTAATGATAGCAGGCCCCGAAAAGGTTGCTCCAGGTCGTAGGGAAGCGCGTTCATAGACTGGCACTTCATAGGCGACAGGGCCATCGCCGCTAGCGAAAATGACCCTGCGCGTCATGGCGGGGTCGGCGACCGCTCCTGCTATGATCGCTTGCCGTTCTAGCACAGGTGGGTTTACGATGCCTCGTGCCTTCAGCCGTACATTGACTACCTGGACGCGCTCGTTAGGATCATTGTAGCCAAAGCGCCGTTCGTGAGCTACATGAAACTGGTTAGCAGCTTGTAGGCTGTCACCTGCAAAGGGAATTGTGAGTTCATACGATTGGCCAACATAGCGCAGGTCGAGAGAGCGTTCAATGATCAGGCTGTCAGCAGCAACGCCCTCGCGGCTTAGATCAGCACGTCCCTGCTCCTCTAGTGCCGCTAGCGTAGAAGAGATGATATCCTGCGCCTCTTCGAGAGGCACCATCACGGTACGAACATAATCTTTGAGCGTGTCGGCAACCAGCATACCGAGAGCCGAGAGCACCCCAGGAGTCGCCGGAATGAGCACACGCGGAATGCGCAGGGCTGACGCCAGTTCGCACGCGTGTAAAGGGCCTGCTCCGCCGAAGGCAACCAAGGTGAAGTGACGTGGGTCTAGTCCGCGCTCGACAGAGATGACGCGAATAGCCGCTTCCATATTCGCATTGACGATGCGAATGATGCCTAATGCTGCCTGCTCAACGGAAGCTTTCAGGCGTTGAGCGATATGAGACACGACCGCTAAAGCACGCCGCGTGTCAAGATGCATTGTGCCACCGAGGAACGCATCGGGAATCAGCCGACCAAGCACGACATGAGCATCGGTCACCGTCGCCTCAGTCCCTCCATGCCCGTACGCGGCAGGTCCGGGGTCGGCTCCTGCAGAGGTAGGACCAACGCGCAGAGCACCGCCAAGATCAAACCAGGCAATGCTCCCTCCCCCAGCACCTACGGTATGGATATCGATCATTGGCAGTTTCGTGGGATAGCCAGCGACCTTGCCATCGGTTGTTTCGGTAATGCCTCCATCTACTAGAGAGACATCGGTTGAGGTACCACCGATATCGAGGGCAATGATCTGCGAAATGTCAGAAGCTCGTGCGACAAATGCTGCACCCACTGTGCCTGCGGCTGGCCCAGAAAGCAGTGTGCGTGCCGCCTCACGGCGTGCCATCGTGCTCGAAATAGAACCGCCATTGGATTGCATGATGCGCAACACCGTTTCCTTGGGCAGGGCTTGTTCTAAGCGGCCAAGGTAGCGATCTATGAGCGGCCCAACGTAGGCATTGAGCACGACGGTACTGGTGCGCTCGTACTCACGAAATTCGGGTAGCACCTCCCAGGAAGCCGAGACGTACATGCCCGTCTCACGAGCCGCCTGCGCGACTCGCTCCTCGTGCTCAGGGTTGGCAAAGCTAAATAATAACACGACGGCAACCGCTTCGACACCAGCCTCTTGCAGACCTCGCAGTGCATCCTTTAGAGAGTTTTCATCAAGAGGTATCAGTACCTCACCACGCTCATTGAGCCGTTCCACCACCTCCATCCTGCGCGAACGAGGCACGAGGGGAGGTATGTTCTGGACGCGCAGATCGTAGAGCTTGGAGCGAGTCTGTCGGCCAATCTCCAGCACGTCGCGAAAGCCGCTGGTGGTAATCAATCCGGTAAGCACCCCTTTGCGTTCGAGGACCGCATTGGTGGCGACGGTCGAGCCATGTACAAACACCTGCAGATTCCCCATAGCGTTAAGCTGGCTCAGACCGTCAAGGATAGCTCGTGACGGGTCGTGCGGCGTAGAGAGCACTTTGTGTACACGCAGTTTGCCCTGCTGGAAAAGTACGATATCGGTGAATGTTCCGCCAGTATCGACTCCGGCGAGTATGTGAGTCATGCGTGTTCTCCTCTCGCCAAAAACGCGTGTCGAAACACCTAGCTCTCTCTTCTTAATGACGGCGTTCGCCGAAGCGTACACGGAACGCAGACCCGAATGTGGGTGTGGGATCATTCTTCACACGCAACTTGGTCTGAGGACGAACCCGCTCTAGACGCGCCATATGCAAGAGCGTAGCCATGACTAGGACGATCTGCGCCTCTGCAGCTCCGGCTCCCAGACACAGATGTGTGCCAATACCAAAGGGAGCATAGGCCCCACGCTGCTTGTGCTCCTTACGTTCTTCGCTATAGCGACCAAGATCAAATGTGTAAGGAGCAGGAAAGAGTTCTGGCAGGAAGTGGCTTACTGTTGTGGCGATAAGCACATTTTGCCCCTCTTTGACACAGTGTCCGGCGAAGGCAAAATCCTTGGCAACCGTGCGATTGATAGCTGGGGCGATTGAGTGCAGTCGCAGCGTCTCCATCATTGCATCATGTAGTATGCCGTGTGCGCGAATCTGCTCCTGTGTCGGCAGACCGTCAGAGAAGAGTTGATCGGCCTCTGTCACACACTGCGCGAGAATGTCTGGATGGTTGAGCAGTTCGTATAACAAAAACGCACATTCGTTGGCAACAGTATCAAGACCCACAACGAAAGGACCGAGTGCTGCAAAGACAATCTGCTCCTCGCTGCTGAGTGTGCCCTGAAACTCTGGTCTCTGGCTGGCAGCGAGAATATCGTCAACGAGGTCTTTCTTGTCACGTGTCGTCGCTCGGTGTGCCGCCACGATCTCATGTCCCAAGTTGAGGAAGTGTCGTTTTGCTCGCTGATAGAGGGGCAGCTTGAGCATGAAGGCTGGCATTTGTTTCGTCACATAGACGTTGAGGGCGATCCTGATCGACGTGATGATATGTTGGAGATTCTCCCCCAGCGGGTGGTTAGCCAATGCTTTACCAAGTTGCTCAGTGACAATCCGGCGAAAGAGATAGAGCACAGCCACTTCTTCGCCAATTTGAAAGCTATCGAGCACATTGTTGGCGATATCAACCAACAGAGGGATGTCCGACAGAAGCCTAGCGACTGAGTAAGCAGGCTTGAATAGCTTGCGTAGGTGAGCGTGAGGCTCGCCATCAAGGGCCGAGAGATGCTGCTCTCCGTCAAACTCGCAGCCAAATGCGTGCCAGAATTCGTACGAACGAAATTTATCGGCCCCTTGTTGTGTGACAAATATATTGGCTTCCGGTCCCGCCAGAACGACGAATTCCTGGCTGAAAGCGCGTACGCGAAAAATTGGCCCCAACCGCTTGTATTGCTCGACAAGAAATGCTACCACGTCTTGTTGCATCTCCACTGCATTGCCCAAAACAGGCCAGCCCTGTACCAGTGGTGGCAGTGGAAGTTGATCGATAGCGATATCTACGCTCATGTGTCCTCCAATGTGGTCTCGTGCTTTATTTTTCACAATGCTCTGGAAGGTTGATCTAATTCGCTTAGGATTTCTCTTAGACCAAACTGGGCATGAACTACTCCTAAATCATTATAACCACAATATAAATGTACTATGCCTTTATCTAGCAAGAACCCGCTCGCAAAAACTACACCTGCTTCATGCCCAAATCCATATTTAGCCGGCGAAAATAGTTTATTGAGCGCAGAAGTTGGTGCTAAAAGAGGGTTTGGCGTTCTAGCTCTAAGCGTAAGTGTAGTAGCGTCTATAAGCACGGCCCCAACGCGGTACGCATTGTCCCTCTCAGCAATTCCCATATAAAACCCTAAAAGACCTTCATTAATTTTGACAGGGGAGGGTCCAAACCCTCCGATTCTTTTCTGTTCCCACCATTCTTGTGGTCCGAATAGCAATCGATCATCCGTTCTTTGAGTAATATCCGCTGTTTGAGTAACATATATACTTGAAGGCGTTCCTGTGTAGAAGTCAACGTACTCACCCTTTTCATTTTGTTTTTGGGGACGACTGAATACGATAAACTCGCCATTTTCGTGTTTCATCGGGAAGACGTGGCGGTCATCTCGCCCATCAACTGGAGTAAGCCGGGTTTCGATAACGATTGTCGTGAAATCCTGGGACACCGTCCCAAGGTAACTAATAGCACATTGTCCTGGTGAGTAAGCAGGTTTTGTTAAACCAACGAGAGTTATGCTGTCACCATCCAAAAATCTTGGGTCTTCTTGTGAGTGTTCTAAATATTTTTGTGTAATTTCTGGCAGCTCATTATCAGGAGTAATAATAATTTTTGGCTCTCCAGTTATCGAGAATGATCCATTCTTAGTACCAACAAGAGAGAGAATTTTAGAAATTCTCTCGCCTTTTTCTACTCCCCTAGCAAACATAGCGACTTCTCCGGTAGTACTATCAAGTTTTACCGTCGGGTTGAAGATTGCTCGTTTCCCCTTGTCTTCTGGTATGATAATTGGTTCCATTTCTGTATGCATAATTTGTTGCTCCTTACGATTTCATATTCCATAGCCTTTGATCCATTATATATTACCTAATGACAGCAACACCACGCTTCCTAGCAAGCGAATATGCCATACTCTAACGCGCTCACCGTACACTGGCTCACACTAACCCGCAGAGCAATGGAGGAGATCTGCTCCCCCGTCTCTGGATCTATACCAACTATGATTGTAATCTGTCCTGTAGCTATTGTGTGGCAGAGTCTTTTGTAGGGGCCGAACGCAATGGACTCGCCTTCCAAGAGGTCTGCCGTCTGATCGATGAGGCAGTCGCACTAGGAATGACGGACCTCTTCCTTACAGGAGGCGAACCATTTATCCTGCACGACATCTTCTCAATGATACACTATGGTCTGGAACGCATGCATGTCACAGTGCTCAGTAATGGTATTCTGCTCAAAAAGAAGCGTCTGCACCAGTTGGAAGCCCTGCCGCATAAGGAGCGCCTGACTGTCCAGATCAGCTTGGATGGTTCCTCTGCCTCGACTCACGATGTGTATCGCGGTGTTGGAAGCTGGCAAAAAGCCATCGACGCCATTGTATGTCTCAAATCCGCTGGCTTCCATGTCCGTCTGGGAACGACAGAGACACCCGAAAACAAGCAAGATCTCGCGGCCACGTGCGAACTTCATCGGCAACTCGGTATCCCCGATGAAGATCATATTATCCGCCCACTTGTGCGACGTGGCTTTTCTATGAACGGGATGGGCATTGCTTTGCCTGCGCTTGAACCAGAAGTCACAGCGGATCGTCATGGGATCTACTGGCACCCAGTAGCGACTGACGCGGATCTGCTGATCTCTCCCAAGCTGTTTCCTTTGCAGGATGCGGTCGAGCAGATCAAAGAGATCCGCACCTCGATGCTGGCCGTTACGGGTGGGGCTGCGGGTCACTATCGCTGCGGGTAAGAGACAGGCACGTCGTATCCGTATATTGCTCGTCACGCCAGAGATACTGCCTTTCTGTCCCAACTGTGGGCAAACCCTGGATGGCTCAGAACAAGTGATGGGACCATCCCTAGACATCATCGACTGGGCTGTTTGCTCGGTCGGTAGCGTCTGGGGATGCTTCTTCTGTGTTGGGGAACGCTTGTACAATGATCTCGTGGGGGATATAATCATGGCAGAGCCCACTGTTGGGGAATATAGCCGCATCGGTATCCGCGAAGGGAGAAACGTATGGCAAAAGAGGTCCCGGCGATGCTGCTATGGCTAGCAGAAGACAGCCAGTACCTCTGGCAGCAAGAAACAAACAAGGGAAAGAGGGGAAGGTCGTCCGCTCAAGATGATGTATTCCGGATGCTCGACGAATTCACCTCGTTTTCCTTTCAAGGCCAACAGGGGCATCTCACTCTGCTCAAGGAGACGCGTGTCAGAGGCAGCGATGGCTACTGGTATGCCTATCGCCGTCAGGGCAAGCGCGTCGAAGAGGTTAGGTGGATTGCCTGGCATTGCTCTGCATCCAATCCCCGATGGGCGTTGACCTGCATAGTGAGGTTTCCGGCTCGTCTCATGAGACGAGTGGTGCCCAAGGAAGTCAGCCTACAGCAGATGGGATGTCATTTCCTATCACTCCATAATGTGTAGCTTTGCTGGACCATTAGAAGGGAAGTCTCACATGAAAAGGTACTCTTACAGAGAACGAGACTATGCCTTTGGCCAGCATATACTGACGCTGCGTACGCAGATTGGCCTGACGCAGGCTGGTCTGGCTGAGCTCCTGCACCTCTCCAAGCGGTCTGTGGGGGAGTGGGAGGCAGGCCTCAGTTACCCCAAAGCCGAGCATCTCAAAGCGCTCATTGCACTGGCCGTGCGAACCTCGGCCTTTCCAGCCGGGCAAGAGGCCGAGGAGATCCAAGCTCTCTGGAAGGCGTCCCATCAGAAGATCTTCCTAGATGAACGGTGGCTGCAGGAGCTCTTGCAGAGCACACAGCTCCCTGCTCTCTCGCCAGTAGCACCTCCAGTGGCTGAGGAGAGCGACCCTGCTGAACAATCTCTCCCCCAATCTGCGGCCAGGCCACGGGTCGATTGGAGTGGGGCACCGGCAGTCTCGAGCTTCTATGACCGGGTGGCAGAGCTGTCTCGCCTGAGCCAGTGGATCCTCGAGGAGCAGTGCCGGGTGGTGACCGTGCTGGGACCGGGCGGCATCGGCAAGTCAGCTCTGGCAGTCAAGCTGATGCAGCAGCTCGCACCAGATTTCCAGGTAGTGGTCTGGCGCTCCCTCAGGGATGCCTCGCCACCAGAAGTGTGGCTTTCGGACTGCTTGCAGGTGCTGGCCCCCGAGCCGTTAGCTGAGTTGCCGGCCAGCCTGGAAGCACGCCTGGGGCTGCTGCTCGGCTATTTACGCACCCGGCGGGCGCTGCTGGTGCTCGACAACCTGGAGTCGGTGCTGGAAGAAGGGGAAGCGACGGGCCGCATGGGGACCGGCTACGAGGGCTACGGTCGGCTGCTGAGGGAGGTCGGTCAGAGCGAACATCAGAGCTGCCTGCTGCTGACCAGTCGCGAGAAGCCAGCCGAGTTGGTGGCACTGGAGGGCAGTCGGTTGCCGGTGCGCTCATTGCGCCTCTCTGGGCTGGATGCGTCTGCCGGTGCGCGGTTGTTGGCCGAGAAGGACGTTGCGGACACTCCGGCCGAACGGGAGCGACTTGTCGTGCGCTATGGGGGCAATCCGCTGGCGCTTAAGATCGTGGCCCAGACCATCGTGGATCTCTTCGACGGCGAGGTCGCACCTTTCTTGGAGCAGGGCGAGGCGGTCTTTGGCGGGGTGCGTACACTGCTGGATGAGCAATTGGCGCGCCTCTCTGCAACGGAGCAGACGGTGCTGCGGTGGCTAGCAGTCCTGCGCGAGCCAGTGACGCTCGATGACCTCGTGGCGAGGCTCTCCACGCCCCTGTCACGAACTCGGGTACTCGAAGCCCTCGAGGCGCTGCGCCGCCGTTCGCTGATCGAACGTGGGGCACGAGCTAGCAGCTTCACTCTGCACTCGGTGGTACTGGAATATACCACAGAGCAACTGATCGCGGAGCTGGCGAGCGAGATCGAAGAAGGCCTGCTGGCTCGCCTGATCGAGCACGGGCTGGAACTGGCGGGAGTCCGCGAATACGTTCGGCAGACCCAACAGCGCCTCCTGGTGGCCCCGCTACTGACACAGTTGCGCAGCCGGTACCAGGGCAGAGCAGACGTGGAGAGCCGCCTGCTGGCCCTGCTTGATGAGTTGCGTGCTCTGGCCGACTATGCCCAAGGCTATGGCCCGGCCAACCTGCTGGCCTTGCTGCGCCTTGAGCGCGGGCACTTGCGCGTCCTCGACCTGTCGCAGCTCGCCATTCGCGGGGCCTCTCTGCAAGGCGTCGAGCTGCAAGACGCCAATCTTTCTCACACCCTGATGCAGGAGTGCGTCTGGACCCAGAGCTTCGATGCCATCACCGCAGTGGCCATCAGCCCGAGTGGGCAGTACTGGGCGGCTGCTGGGCGGCGTGGGGAAGTGCGGCTGTGGCGCGAGGACGGCAAGCACCTGCACCGCGTCTGGCAGGCCCACACTGACCAGGTTTTTGCACTGGACTTCAGTCCGGATGAGTGTACACTGGCCAGCGGGGGTCATGACGGCGGCCTCAAGCTGTGGGACGTCGAGACTGGAGCGCTGCTCTGGTCAGACTGGCTGACCAGCGTCATCGAGCGCATGGCCTTTGCACCCGATGGCCGCCTGCTCGCCAGCGGAGGGCTAGACGCGACCATCCGGCTCTGGGACGCAAAGCTGGGCACGCTCTTAGAGGAGGTGCCGCATCCCGAGCCGATCTTCTCACTGGCTTGGAGTCCGGATGGGCACCTGCTCGCCAGTGGCGACGTCGCTGGCACGATCCGGCTCTGGCAGATGCAGCCAGGCGGAGCGTTTTGCGTCACAGAGACGCTCTCCGGGCACAGGAGCTGGGTGCGGGGACTGGCCTTTGCCCCCGACGGCAACATCCTGGCCAGCGCCAGCCGGGATGGCAGCGTCAAGCTGTGGGAGGTTGGCCAGACGGGAAGCGGGCACCCTCTTGAGACCCTCGCGAGGCAGACTGACAAGGGACAGACCGACCTCGTGGATAGGGTGGCCTGGAGTCGAGATGGAGGCACGTTGGCGAGTTCCGGCAGAGATCACACGATCTGGCTGTGGGCTGCCCGCAGTCGCAGCTCTCGGGCGGTGCTGCACGGCCATAGCGCCGTGGTGCTTAGCTTGGCCTTCACCCCCGATGGCCGCCTACTCAGTGGCAGTGACGATGGCACGCTTCGGCTGTGGGAGGTGCAGCGTGGCGAGCCGCTGCGCGTCCTCGCGGGCTACCCGGCCATCCTCTACGACCTGGACTGGTGCCCCGATGGCACACAGCTTGCCAGTGTCGGCACCGAGGGCGTGGTGAACCTCTGGAAGGGGGAAGGCAGAGCAGGGGGAAGGCCCCAGGGCGTGTTGCGCGGCCATGAGTGGATCGTGCGCGGCGTGGCGTGGCATCCCGATGGGAACCTACTGGCAAGCTCTGGGGTGGATAATGCCATCCGGCTGTGGGACCCGGCCACCAGCAGTTCTCTCCAGGTCATCCGCGACATGGACCACCCCGACACCTTCTTCTCTGGCGTGGCCTGGAGTCCCGACGGAAAATTTCTGGCCAGCGGCACCTTTCTGCAAGGCGTGTTGCTGTGGGAGATGAGAGCAGGCACTGGGTGCTGGATCGGGCGTGAGCTCCCGATCTTGATCCGTCGGGTGGCATGGAGCCCCGATGGCACACGCCTGGTGGGAGGCGGTGATGATGGCCACGTCTATGTGTGGGACACTTCTGATGGCACGCGGCTCCATCGGCTGGCGGGACATCGTGGAACCGTCAGATGCGTCACCTGGAGCCCCGAGGGGACGCGGCTGGCCAGTGGGAGATCTTCGTGTGGAATGCGCATACGGGGACGCGCCTCTACAGCTTACACGAGCCGAGCGAGGTGGTCTATGCGCTGGCCTGGAACCCGGATGGGGCCGGGCTGGTCAGTGGCGGCAGCGATGGCAGGCTGTGCTGGTGGAACCTGCTGCTTGGAGAGCGCGTGCGGGTGCGCAAGGCCCATGAGGGGACGGTGCAGACCCTTAAGGTGAGCCCCGATGGGCGTATGCTCGCCAGTTGCGGTGATGATGGCGCGATCAATCTCTGGGACCTAGAGAGTGGCGAACATCTGGGCACCCTGCGCCGCGATCGACCCTACGAACGGCTCAACATTACCGGCATCCGAGGACTGACCCAGGCCGAGATCGCGACCCTGCGTACCTTGGGGGCTGTGGAGGACGGCGTCTATATCTGAAAGGGACTCCTTCCCGCTCTGTTAGGGAGTATGCCGAGGCTTTGGCTACCTACCGTCATGTGGATAGGGGAGCCGAAAAGCCTCGGCATCAGCGAGCCGAACGGCTCGCTCAGTGCGATGGCGATGGGCTTCTTCGCCCGAACTGCTCTGCCAGGCGCTCGACCTCGCGCAGCACCTCCTCCTCTGGCAGGTCGAGGTTGATCGGCCGGACCTGGTAATCTTGAGGGACGCGAACGTTGGTCAGCCAGTAGATCTCGATATTGTGTCCCTCCGGGTCATCGAAGTAGAAGGACAACGCGACGCCATGGTTGAAGGTAAACGTGATGGGTATCCCACGCTCCTTGATCTCGCGGTAAGACGAGAGCAGCTCTGCCAGAGACGAGACTCTGAAGGCCGTGTGCGCAAACATCGGGTTGGAGAAGAAGACCAGATCATGGTGCTCTTCTCCTTCGGGGTGGCGGCTTATGAACACGGTGGCTCCCATAAAAGAAGCAGCCGGGGTCTCCGCCACGACCGTCATCCCCATCACATCGCGGTAGAACGCCGCCAATGCGACAGGATCCTTGACCCCCCAACCGACGTGACGAACGCCAATAAAGTTGGGCATTGTAAATCTCTCCTTTCCGTCAGTGGCAACCGCTGGGCGCTGGCCTGCCTGTTGGCTGGACACGCCTTTGGGCTACCAGAATACTTTCTACTTGTTTCTTCTGCTTTTCATCCATGAGAAGGCCTTTCCTCACTCCAAGGTTCGCCTTGATAGGGTTTGGGGCTACGTCTCAGGTGAGGTGCCTCCGCCCTCTCTACCGCGAGTATAAGATTGTTGTGATCCTTCATCGTGGATGGACAGAGGGAAAGCAGAGATCGCAGGCGTCTCAATGAGGCGTCCGCGATTGAGATCACTTAGATCTGTGCTTGACCCCCATCGACGAACAGTTCAATCCCATTAACAAAACTGCTCTCATCTGAGGCAAGGAACACGACGGCTTTGGCGATTTCGTCAGGATCGGCTATTCTTCCCAACGGGATAGAGGCTGCCAATGCCGCAAAGATCTGCTGCCGCGCTTCTTCTGTTTGCACTATCCTACTGAGTCTTGGCGTGACAGTTGGACCAGGGCTCACGGCATTCACGCGGATATTGCGGCCCTTCAGATCGAGCGTCCAGGATCGCGCAAAGCAGCCATTGGCTGCTTTGCTTGCGGCATAGACACTCATGGCAGGATCCACTTTGAGCTTGAACTACTTTTGTAGAGGCTCCAAAGATTTGAATTAGCACATCAGTTGTTCATAGGCAACGGGACTCTTGTAGCCTAGTGAAGAATGGCGTCGGACCCGATTGTAGAAAACTTCTGTGTACTCAAAGATGGCTTGCCTG
>JAFAXQ010000083.1 GCA_019240835.1 Ktedonobacteraceae bacterium | reverse complement strand
CTGGCTTTCCCAGTTGTGCATGGATGGCAACATAATACAGATACCTGGAAGGCTCCAGCCAAATGCAGAATTTCCATTCAGAACCTGGGACTCGCCCCGCTTTTCTCATGCGAACTGCGACACACTCAGCCTGCTCTTTGAGTTTTTGATACCTTTCTGGATTGGCCTTCTCCCACTCATCAATAGCATGGAGCAAATCGTCTTGGAGCGTAGACGTATACCGACTCGCGTCCGGTTGATCGTCATACACAAACGTAATATCTGCTATCCTTTCCCCTCCCTGCCAAACAATAGCCCAGGCACAGGCAGGCTTTTCTGTCAGTGACTCTAAAAGGTTCATGATACTCTTCTCCTCCTTAGCATCCTTCAGACTCTTTCTCATCCTTATTCTACCATGCACTTCTATCCATCTCAACGTAATGACTGTCTACCTAGATGCCGACAGTTTCATCCACAGCGTCGAGCGCATTGATCCCTACCAAGCAATTTTTGATACTCTTTGGTAGCCATCAACACTAGATACCTTATGGATGGTAAAAACTATTATACAAGAAATTGCATTTTAAAGTTTTTGTTTGACATTTTAACCATTCTTGTTATATTATTCAGTTCCAATCGTTTTATCAGAAGATAACCGATTAGGGTCGCCGCGCTACTTTGTCATTTTCTATTGACCAATTTCAGCCATAAGAACAGATGCAGGAGGACATATATGCGAAATGACGATCAGATGAAATATCCAGGAGAAGAGCGTTATTACGACCAAGGCCAGCAGACTCCTAACTCCCAGTGGCAACCAACTGCTACTCCCCAGAACTTTGTAACAGGACAGGGAGACAAGTTTCGTGAGTCACAACCACGGCAGCAAAATGTCTGGAGAATTGCAGCTCTATTTCTGTTAATGACGACTGTTATCTTCTTGGCAACAACAGTACTAGCCTACAATCATATAATCAATCCCACGCCAACATCAACCGTAAGACAAGCAGCCCAACAAACACTAACGAGTGGTTCTACGTTGTCGTCAACGCCAACGAGTTCTTCTGCCCTATCGGTAACGCCTACTACTCAACCTTCAGCACTAGTAGCAGATGGTGTGATTACGAAAAATCTAACACTTACCTGTCAATGTGATGACCCTATCCGTGTGACAATCAATACCATTCAAATTGATAATGCTAACGGACGTATGATTTGGGATACTTCCTTGAAAGATATAACCAGTAATAGCCTGGGTTACCAGATTAGTGAGGATCTACAAGCCAACACCCAGCAAACACAGGCCCATGCAACATTCTCTCAGGGAAGCGGTACTCTCGTAAGTAATACTCCATATGACATACAGGGGATATTTGCGTTTGTACCTTCCCATAATGTTATGTATACGCTCACTGTCGTAGTCTATACCAATAGCCTGGGGTTAACAATGAAATTTGATCCAGTCACAATAACCTTCTAGACGAATAAGAGATACTAGCATTTTTTCAAATAGTCTGCTTGAGACACCTGCACAGTCCGTCTAGGCTCATATTGATGAATTGATCGGCTCTTCAGCCCCTTTCTCTGATGAGATTGAACGGTATTGCTATCAAAGGAAACATAAGAGTCATACATGGATAAAAAAGCAGAAGGCGAGAGGGAAAACTTGCCCAACCAGGAAGCTTTAGAACAATTAGAACAACTTGTGCAAAAATTTAAGTTGCTCCGAAGCCAAATGGTTAACTCTGTGTATCTAAAAGGAGACAAAGGATTTACTATAAGAAGTGCTGAAAATCAGTACGGAAAGCTATATGCAGATACAATAGTGCTCTTAACACGCTACCTCCCTGAGTGTGTTAAGAACGATGCTGAAGGATTTGTAGCAATAGTCCAAAGAGAAGTGACTGCAGAGTTGCATCAAAAAGGCAATCTTAGTGTTGATATTGCTAGGTTTATTCTTTCTCCACTAGCAAAGCTTGAGAAACTAGCAGCACAGATAGATGCATGTACATCCACTCTAGAGTTATATAAGCAAAAATATTTTACCAAAAAGTCATATGATGAATCGCAACTTGGTATTAGGAGGGATGAAATGAAATTGACAGGCTCACAGTATCAGCAACTGACCGATGCTCTCCTTGATGCTTTCCCCACTCCTGCAAAGCTAGCAGAGATGGTGCAGTTCAGAATCGAGAAAAACCTTCACGCCATCGCGACTGGTGATGATCTGAGGGAGGTCATCGTCAAACTGATAGGAACAGCACAGGCCCAGGGTTGGATAACCCGTCTCATTGTTGCTGCTCGTGAGTCCAATCCTGGTAATCCTGCGTTACTTGCATTCTCCCAGCAATTGGGACTAGCTCCAGGTCCATCGCACCAACCAGAACTTGAGAGGATTATCAAAGCAACGAATAGCTTCTTGGATGTGGATAAATGGCGCACAAAATTAGGCCAGATTGAGACGCAGGTGTGCCGCATTGAAATTCAATCAAATAAGGGTATGATCTATGGAACAGGTTTTCTGCTAGCACCAGACGTGGTAATCACAAACTATCATGTAATGGAAGCAGTGATTGAAGGCGAACACGGTCGCACAACGAATCGTGGTGCAAGCGCGATGCCAAGCGACGTGGCTCTACGATTCGATTATAAACGGTTGGCGGATGGTGTAACGCTTAACCCTGGTACCGTCTATCGCTTAGCACTAGAGAAATGGCTGATCGATAAAAGCCCTATGAGTCCAGTAGACAATGTAGCAGAGCCTAAGTATAGTTTGCCAGAACCTGACCAGTTGGACTATGCTCTCTTGCGCGTGGACGGGTCTCCTGGTAATGATTCTGTTGGCAACAAGGCTGAACATGTTGGCCTCCCCCGCAAATGGATCGAAGTACCAATACCAGTACCCAATATCTACCCCAATACAGCTCTATTTATAGTACAACATCCGCAAGGTGATCCTTTGCAACTTGCTCTTGAAACGGATGCAATCATCAGAGTAAACGCGAATAACACTCGTGTCTCTTATAAGACCAACACACTTCGCGGATCATCGGGATCACCTTGCTTCAACAGTAATTGGGAACTCATTGCACTGCATCATAGCGGTGATCCCAATTTCGATCCGGCTCACAAACCTCTATATAATGAGGGAATTCCCTTTAGTGCCATTGTGAATCTTTTAACCCAGCGGGGTCTCGGAAGAATCTTCACCGAACAGAACTTATAGGCTAGGGTTGAGGAAGAAGTCCGCTAATATACTGCACTTGAAGATAACAAGCAATAGCAACCTCGGCCTGCCTCATTTCGTCCGTAAGATTGTGCTACAAACTCACCTGCTCCAAAACATCCCCCGCCCTAACAGCCTCCTGCTCCAGCTTAAGCCCCACCTCTAGCATATGCTGAATCACCGCCGTACAATCAGCCGGCATAGGGTCCGCGACGAGAGCATCGAGACTCGCCCTATCGTTAGCAGTCGGAGGTTGCGCGTATGCACGGTAGCGTTCGAACGTCTCAATGTTCATGCCGAGGGGAAGAATGTTGCCGAGGCGGCGACGTAGATGGGCTAGGATGCGTAAGCCTCCGGCGTCGAGAATTCCACACACGAATATCCGCAGATGCTTAATCGAAAAACCTTGCATTTCCTCTGTTTCTCTGGTATTGTAGAAGCGGATACCTCCTCTCTGCCTCCCGTAGATTGTTCCTCGAAAGAAGGATGGTGCTATGCACTTTGAGGAATGGCTGTTTGTTTCCTCATTGTTGCTCCTCTTGAGCATTTTTGCCTGGAAAGTCTCCAGCAAACTTGGCATTCCAGCCTTGGTCCTTTTCTTGGGAATCGGCATGCTGGCGGGTTCAGATGGCCCAGGCAGGATTTATTTTGATGATGCGCTCACGGCACAATCGGTTGGGGTGGTGGCCCTCGCCTTCATCCTCTTTGCCGCAGGATTAGAGACCCAGTGGAAGGTCGTTCGTCCCGTCTTAGGAGGCGCTCTTTCCCTCTCGACCATTGGAGTGCTCTTGACCGCTTTCGTGGTAGCGGTCTTTGCCCTCATTGTATTCCATGTCTCGTTCCTAGAGGGACTGTTGTTGGGTGCGATCATCTCTGCCACCGACGCTGCTGCCGTCTTTAGTGTGCTAGGAGCTAGGAACCTCCAACTCACGGGAAAACTTCTTCCGCTGTTGGAACTGGAATCGGGGACCAACGATCCGATGGCTGTCTTTCTCACGATCGGAATGACGCGTTTGCTCACTAGTCCTCATGAGTCGGTCTTCGGGGTGATCGTGTTGTTTGTGCAACAAATGGGAGTAGGTACCATCCTGGGAGTGCTCATTGGGTGGGTAGCGGTTTGGCTCATCAACCGTTTGCATCTCGATGTGGAAGGACTCTATCGTGTGTTCACCATTACCCTAGTCCTGTTCACTTATGGCCTCACCGCCATCCTTGGTGGCAGTGGCTTTCTGGCGGTCTACCTCGTCGGCATTTTGCTGGGCAACAGCCCCATTCAGCAGGTGGATCGACTCTCACGCTTTCATGATAGCCTGGCGTGGTTGATGCAAATTGCCATGTTTCTGATCCTGGGGTTGCTTGTTTTTCCCTCACGCCTTCCTGCGGTCGTGGGGAGTGGGCTGCTGATCACTGTCGTGGCCGTCTTCCTTGCTCGCCCAGTGAGTGTTCTGATTGCTCTGCTCCCGGTGAAGATGTCCTTACGGGAAAAGCTCTTCGTCTCCTGGGTCGGATTGCGGGGAGCCGTTCCGATTGTGTTAGCGACGTTTCCGCTGCTAGCTGGCGTATCTCACGCCTCGTTGCTCTTCGATCTGGTCTTCTTTGTGGTCCTTGCTTCAGTGCTGCTTCAGGGAACGACGGTTCCTCTCGTCGCAAAATGGTTAGGCGTGGTGAGACCCTCATTGGAGCAGGCATAGATGTTCACCTTGGCCTTTCCTCTACACGGCGAATGACAAAATCACGGAAGCCGATACCTGCGCGCTCTATCCAGGGCGTGTCGACCAGGTCCTCCGGAAGATAGCCCAGGGAGCCATCTTGACCGTACAGACGCAGGTAGATCAACATCGGTAGGTCGTCGGGGCTATTGAGAGCAATATCACTCATACGTCGCTCAGCACAGTCGGCTAGCAGCATATTGGCATACATGCGTACACGTTCACGCGATAGAGCACGACTGAGATATGCAAGCGTCTGCTCCTGCGCAACCCTCTTCTCTTGCTCGCTGAGTTCTAAGCCAACGTCGGGATCGGGTACAAATGGTTCGGGGGCCTTACGTGGCGACATCAGGGACTTCTCGTCCAGCAGGGCGAGACTGTACAAATGCACCAGTGCGTCAGCCTCAACCTGCTCCAAGCTGTGAGCAGATTGAGCGGGTACACTTGTTGCTTGTTGAGTGGCCAGGAGATGCTCCAGGATAGTGCGCAAGTGGCCGCCGGTGCTTGTATTTGCGCTCAGACGATATTCGATTGAGCGCACCGCCGAATCGAAGAACTGGCTATGGCGTGCATCGATAATATCCAGTAATCAAGCGTATCAAACTGTGCCTAGATGTTTTCGATTTGCTCAGGTATACGCTGAGGAGGAGCACTTTCGTGCCTGCTCGTACCGTTCTGGCTCGCCGTATCTGCCGTGTAGCCTTGATACCTAGTGCTCAGTGCAGCAAGTGCCTCGTTGATACCGGGGCGAAAGCGCGAGACATGATCGGTGGTGCGTAGTTCATGGTAGGCACGCCGTGTGACTTGGTGAAGACGGGAGGCAAAGGTCTGCTCAAGGATATCGCGCAGACTAGCCTGGTTGAGTACTGTCTCGATATGGGCATTGATGTTATGCTGCAACTCCTCGAGTCCGTTGAGCAGGCGCATCGTCTCCTGATAGACTTGCGGGATGCGCACTGCCGTATTACCCCGGCGCACTGCCGCCTGCAAGAGGTCGTGAATGGTGCAGATATTGCCCTGTTCTCCTCGCGCAGCCAGCCGCAGCGCGTCAAGTAGCGCAGGACATCGGCTGCCCTGCTGCGCACATCGCTCGTCTCGCTGCCATGCTGTCCTTCATCGAGGTGAGCAAGCAGCTCAAGACCGTACTGATCCTCTACCACCACTGAACCGTCTATTTCCCCTACGTGCTAGCATATATGTTGCTCCTGCCAGTATAAATGCTGTGGCTCTAAATGGCAACAAAAAATCAGAAGAGTACTTATAGGTTAAATTTGCTTTTGTAGCCGGGTAGCAGTTATTATTATGTCGACAGTTACCGTCGGATCAATAAAAGAGAGGAAATTTTTTAGTGAAAAAATTCGTACGTGCTTGCAACGAGATCTCATATCGGCATAGCCTTTCTACAGTCGAACTGACAGATGCAGAACTTGAGACTATCTACGCAGGGGGCAGCCTCTTAGGCAATCTCTTAGGGGGTGCTACCTCAGGAGGTACGGCCTCAGGAGATACTGCGTCGGGGGCCCCCGACGTCAGCGTGGGGCCTCTTCACACTGGGAAGCTCATAGGCACCCTCAATAGTCTCCTCGGTCTCTAGTACTTGAGGGTCTTGAAATCCCTCTAAGAGCACTTCGCGCCTTACCGCCCCTTATTTGAAGCTGAGGGGGCGGAAGGCGCGTTCTTTTTGCAACACGGAGAGCAAATATGATACGGCATGAACACGCACAACCATATGAAAACCTTGTCTACTACTCCTATCAATTATTTGAGCCATTTCCTCAGATGTCTTGCGTCATATCAACACGCTTAGGCGGCGTGAGTGAAGGCTATTCGCACTCTCTCAATCTTTCGTTCAGCGTCGGCGACACCGAGCAGGCCGTTCTCACCAACCGCTCACGCCTCTACCATATTGTAGATGTTGAACCACAGTCAGTAGCCCAGGCTCACCTCGTTCATGGCAATTACATTGAGATTGTGACAAGCCAGTCACCTACTGGGACGTATCGGAGGTTCGCAGAAACTGATGGGCTGGTGACCAATGTCATACATAAACCTCTCTTAATTCTAGTTGCGGACTGTGCGGCTGTGGCCTTTTTTGACCCAAAACAGCACGTCATTGCCCTGCTTCATGCTGGATGGAAAGGCATCGTGAGCAACATTGTTGCCAAGATGGTCTCGACGATGCACGAGACCTTCGGCTGCCGCCCATCTGATATGCTCGCCGCCATCAGTCCAAGCCTTGGGCCATGTTGCTACGAAGTGCGCGAGGATCTGGTGGCAGCGTTTCACGAAGCTTTTCCTGCGCATGCGCAAGACCTTTTTCGTCTCCAACCCGATACGAGCATCCATCTCGATATGTGGGCTGCCTTGCGCTACCAACTGCGAGAAAGTGGGATACGGCCCGAGTATATTGAA
Source organism: Ktedonobacteraceae bacterium (assembly GCA_019240835.1). GTDB lineage: Bacteria > Chloroflexota > Ktedonobacteria > Ktedonobacterales > Ktedonobacteraceae > JAFATZ01. The sequence goes on along the minus strand of JAFAXQ010000083.1, from coordinate 21,134 downwards.
GAGTCGGGACTATGCACCGCCTGCCACTTAGATGAGTTCTATAGCCACCGCGCTGAACGAGGCAAGACGGGGCGCTTTGCAGGATTGATTGTTTTACGCTCTGCGACTTGATCCCACAGTGCCTAACTCTACCTCTCACATTCCAAAAAGGTACGTAAGCCCCGAGACTAATCCTTGCTCCCACGTTGCCCAATTATGTCCACTCGGTCGCTCCTGATAGCTGTGAGGATAGCCTTTATCGGCTAGCATCGCGGCAAAGCGACGATTGGGGGCTAAGAGCCACTCGATCTGACCTGTTTCAACATACAAGCGGAGTGGCCTGCGAGCACTGGCAGCAAATTGTTGTGTCAGCCACTCAGGGTCATGATAGTAGTTGCTCCCTTGAGGGTCAGCAGTGAAGCAGCCCGATTGGGTAGCGACTTTGGTGAAGAGATGAGGGTTTCTCCACGCCAGCCATGCTGAGACCAATCCTCCCAACGAAGCGCCCCAAAGACCCCGTTCGGGCGTCACGCCGTAAAAACGCTCAACAGTAGGCAGCATTTCCTCGAGTAAGAACGCCTCATAGCGCTCATTGAACCAATACTCTGAGGTGCGTGCGTGTGGCTCTAGCAGAACGAGACATATAGGTCGAATCACCTCTTGCTCGAGCAGCGCATCTACAACCTCATGCAATTGCAACTTGTGGTAGAACGCTTCTCCATCCTGCACGTACAGCGTTGCCACAGAGGGAGTAGGAGGCTCATAGACATAATACGCCCTCTGACGTTCAAAGACATATGAATCGATACTATGCCCAGACACCTTCCCTCGGAAGGTGTGCGGTCGTGGAGGTGCTTCAAACGTGTTGTGTGGAAGAGTAACCGAGCGGTGATAGTCATACCAGGGATTCTTGGGCTTCTGAGGGTTGGTTGAATCGGCCATAGGCTGCTGATTGGCATCTAGAAAGGCATACTCGACATAGGCCCCTTGAGGAAATTCGATGGTCATAGGTCTTGTTGTCGGGAGGGGAGCTTCATCCCAATCAGTAAAATCACCCATCAGGTACGCTGCACCACTTGGGGGTGTAAACGTAACATAGCGACCTTGAACCTCAATCATATCTAGCAACCTCCGCAAGAATATGTCTCACACGCTTTGTCTGTTTGCTATAGTCATAACGTCGGGTAATTTTTATTGCACCGCTATCATTACGGCATATTACACGGGTATCAACTCTATTGTGATAATTCCGCAGCTATGCGACCTGCCCTCTCTAACAAGTGCTTCGCTTCCTCTAAAGCAGGCTTGTAGCAGTACAGGGGGCCATCACACGATGCATCGCGAAGAGCAGCTTGGGCATAGCTCATAGCATCTTTCCAGTTACCATCCTCCAACTCCAGTCGCGCAAGCAGATTGTAGGTATCAGCCCTCAACACACGAAATGCTGAGCGAGTGGTGATGGCTAACGCTTCCGTGGTAAATGCCTTTGCCTCCTGCTTATCACATTTAGCATAATGCAATCGCGCCCAAGCGAGCAAGAGATCGGCTTCATAATCCACCATATTTATTTGACGACAACGACGTAGCGCGTCACTCAAATGTCTCTCTGCTTCCTCAAGGAGTTCAGCAGCCCGCTCCTCTTCCTGAGAAACCAAACGAATACAAACCCATCCAAGCAACCACTCAGCACGAATGATGTCTCGTTCATCTTGTCCTATGTCCGCCAGTTCCCGCGCATATTGTGCAGCACCTAACGCTACTGGGATTTCTCCAGCAAGCAGCGCACAAAGAGCTCGATAGGCCCAGATAACGCCTTCTGGCACTTGTTCTCCCATCCCTTTAAACAACGATAATGCCGCGTCTAAGTGCCGTGAAGATTCTTCAAAAGCTCCCTGATAGGCCCGTAGCAAGGCAAAATACTGATGTGCCTTTGCTTCATTGAATGTATCATGAATATCATGGCAGAGGGCTATACACTCCTGCAGGCTCTGTTCTGATGCGAAAAGTCTTCCCAGTACCTGCTGTTGAACGGCAAGATTCCATAATGCAGGAGCAAGGCTTGCTTTATTACCCTGTTCTTGGTCAGTGTAAATGGAGGCTCTCAGAATTTGTACAGCACGGTGAGGATAGCCGGAAGCACTATAGGTGAGACTCGTGGAGGGAAAAGCCCGGTAAACGGCATGAACTGCTCGCTCTGCCCACATATGCTGCATTTCTTTGTCCATCGTATTTTGGATAGCTACTTGCATGAGGCGATGAATAGTCAGCGTTTTCGTTTCGGAGTTGCGCTGAATGAGTGAAAAACGTAACAGTACCTCGATTGCCTGATTGACTCTGAGTTGATCTAAAGTGACAGCATCGAGCGATGAATTAGAGGCTGGTACTCCTTCTGTGATGATCTCTTCGGGGATAGTATCAGGATCAAGAAAAGTACACAGGCGTACTATATCGGCGGCAACTGTGTCCATCTGTTCGACCCGCGCAAATGCAAGGGACCAAGTCGTAGCAACTGGCTCAGGATGGTCAGTCGTAAGCCCGCCACGCCGCTTGAGGAACTCGTAGCGGTGCTGGCGATAGAGCAATGCATATTCTTGCAGACTTGATGCAGATTCTTCTATGTAAGCTCCAGCTTGATCGAGTGCAAGGGGCAGGCCTCCCAACTGCCATACAAGCTCTTTGGCCACAGTGCAGTCTCTTTCAGAGGCATCTTCTAGTGTACTATCAGGACCAATAATGCCACTGCGACGCAGCAAGGACAACGCCCCGATCTCCTGGCTCATCTGCTCCATCTCAATACGCTGAGCCAAGCCACCCATCGCTTGCGCACGCGTCGTGAGCAGGATATGGCCTCGGTAGTCCGTTGGCAGAAACTCGTGCAGCAGGGTGAGATCATCAGCATTATCAAAAATGAGCAGCCATGCCCTGTGCTCATGCATCCAGCGTTTGATTGCAGCAATCGTGACAGCCTGATCGTGGGCATCTCGCTCTGGCAGGTGAAGCAGGCTCGCAAGCGAGAGCACATCCGAGACGAGATTTTCACGGCTATCGGCTTTGACCCAGAACACCGCTTGGTACTGCTCAGCGTAGCGATAGGCATATTCAAGCACCGTCTGGGTCTTGCCAATACCCCCCAGCCCACACACGGCATGCTGTGTCACCGCAACGACACTATTCGTCTGGTGGAGCATCTCATAGAGCCGCGTCAGCACGTCCTCACGACCTGTGAAAAAGGGATTGCGTTGATGGGGCACATTCCAGACATGGGGACGTGCAGGAACGCTCAATGCAGCATGCAAAGGGGTAGCCTCTGCTTCAGGCACATCCTGCTCTGGACGAAGTTGTTCGGCTAGTGCGTTCGTCCGTTCTGGTGGCTCGGCATCCTCTGTCTCTTCTGCTGGGTTGCTGTCGTCTCGACTCTCTTTGTGCATACCGTGACAGTATAGTCCCAATTCCTGCGGTTTCTGCTTGCCTAAGCAATCACAAAGCCGTCGGCAAATGTCAACTCGCAGCGGCCTACCCTGCTCAGCACGCTCAACGCTTGAGAGAGAGACTTGGGCAAAGTCTGCTAACTCTTGCTGTGTCCAGCCTCGATTCAGCCGCTCAAGCCGTAAGGCATGTACCTCTTTGCTCTCTTGCATTCTGCTTGCCCTTTATCTACCAAAGCAAATAATGGTATCTACAACCCCAAGTATCACCACCAATAAATGCACGCCTAACCAGATCGTATTCAGTCGAACCTGCGAGAGCACAGGATAGTGAGCGTTATGCTCCTCTTCCGCGATACTCTGTAACGGCTGTACTTGCGCATCGGGAAGTAGTTCATCAAGCCGAGCACGCAATCTTCTCGCTCTGCGAATGCGAAACTGCGAACGCTCATAGAAGCTTCGCACTCGCCAGCAAACCGCACAGGCCCAGAACCATGAGCAGCGTCGTGAGAGCAAAGGCTTTCCTGTTGATCCCTGTTAGTAGAAGAAGGGCTTGCACAGCAGCGGCAAGGACAATTACCAGATTGGCAGTCGTAGCTCGCTTCTCTTCGCAGAGTCAAGCATGAAGCCAATTCTCCTGCATGCAACGCATCAGGAACTCATAGGTCTCGTTCACGCTTGTTCTCCTACACTGAGTGTCAAGGGAGAGATGAGATTGGAACGTGCTACTTAGCGCCTAAAGAGGTCCGCTAAGTCTTTGACTTGCTGTTCATCAGGCCAAATAAGGCGCATCTGTCGATAAATAGTCAATGTATCATTATAGCACTTCTCACTTTGTAGCTTCTTTGCTCCTACGAGCCCTGCTTCTACCAAGTCACGAGTTGATCGTAGATCTCGCAGAGCAAGAGATGCTTTGGTATTTTGATGACTGCCGAGCAAATGCAGCAATTTGCGGCAGATATGTTGGTAGAAGTTGCTCCGCTGCTGCGAGGCCATCAAATTTGAGGAGCTGCCAACAGTTGGCAGTGATTTTCTCAAATTTGACAATGGTTTCCTCATCAATATCCCTTAGGTATGAAAGGCGCTCCCAAGGCTCTAGATCGAGTATATCTTGAATCGATAGCGCGGCAGCCACACCCCCAGTGGCTAACACGTATTCAAGTAGTCGACGGCGTAAGGCATCTAAACTCATGATGGTCACTCCTAAAATGGTCTCTGCCTCTTGCGGTACATCCCCGTCGTTTCGATTCTCTTCGAGCATACCGTGACAGCGTAGCCCTAATTCCTGCGGTTTCGTCTTGCCTAAGCAATCACAGAGCCGTCGGCAAATGTCAACTCGCAGCGGTCTGCCCTGCTCAGCACGCTCAACGCTTGAGAGAGAGACTTGGGCAAAGTCTGCTAACTCTTGCTGTGTCCAGCTTCTCTTCAGCCGCTCAAGCCGTAAGGGATGGACCTGTTTGTGGTCTTGCATTCTGCGCCCTTCTTTCCACTCCTTCCTTGGAGTGAGAATGGGTAGGTCGTCATGGATATCACATCAAACCCTTTTTCCGCTCTATTATATCACAATAGGGAAAATTGTTGAGTAAATTTGCTCAGAGGTTGAGTAGCAGGGCAGAAGAGTGGCACGAGAGGGGTTGCCTTGTCAGTTGTATCTTATAGTTGATTTGCTGAGATAGTAATAAACGTTACTGCCACGGCCTAAATGCTGGAGCAATTCACCAAGTAGATAGTTAGTGAATATAAGGAGCCATCTCAGATGCAAGAAAACACAAGCGAAGTAGCGCGTGTGCTGCAACAAATCGAAGCCGAATACCAAGCGGCACAACGCGTCTTCCATGACCCAGGCTTCAGCGCCGCTCATGCGTTCATCACCGCTCGCCAGGAGCGCATTGCCGAGTATGTCGGCACGTTACGCGAGCAGGTCGGAGACCACGAAGCCTTCAGCCTCCTGACTACCTTTACGCTAAAAGATCAGGAGAAGCATCCATGAATACGACATGGCAACCGTACGACTGGGAGAGCAAACAGGAGGTCAGTCGCCTCCTGGAGCGCGAGCGAGTCCTCAACCAGGCTCTGCAAGGTCCCTTGCCTCCCGGCCTGGATCTGCCCGCTGAGGCACAGGTGCTCCACATTGCCTGTGGCCCCGGCACTTGGCTGTACCTGCTGTCTCTGAGCTATCCTTCGTTACGCATGACAGGCATTGACAAGAGCGGGTATTATCTGCAATGCGCACGCTACTACTTGCCTAGCGTGGACACGGTGACGCTGCAGCTCAACAACATTGCCGAAGAACGCGAGTTCCTGCCCACAGGGAAGTTCGACTTGGTGTACCTGCGCTTTCTGACTGCTGAGCTAACACTCGATGTGCTGCCCGAAACGGTGGTCGAACTGGTCAGGTCCTGTAAGCACGGTGCTCATCTGTACTGGATCGAGGGGGAGTTTCCCCTCACCAACAGCGGAGCCTGTCAGCAGTTGGTGTCGTACCTACAGCAAGGGCTGCACAGGCACCGTGGTGGCTATGTCCTTGGTAGCACGACGCCGGGCATCAGGGCCTATATGGCTCAGTTGCTGAAGCGCGCCGGATGCAGCGTCGTCCAGGACCAGCAACATGTGCTCGATATTTCAACGGGCAAGCCCGCTCATCACGCCTTTGTGCAGCAGGCTCGGGTTCTGACTCAGCAGCTCAGGCCGCTGACCATCCAAGTCGGGGTGGTGTCCTGCGAGGCATACGATGCTCTCGCGGTTCAGGCCCTTGAGCAGATGCGCACAGGGCAGTTTTGTGGAGTGCTGTTTCTGCATAGTATGCTGGCTGTGGCACCGTAGAGCACACTAGGAGTTTGCTCGTGAGCAGCAAGTATCTACATGACGCCGTGAGCAAGGCGCTAGTGGGAGCTTTTTGCATGGCTGGGATAGAGCCGCAGCCACTCCTCTAGGCGTGACGAGGCGCAGGGGCGCGTAGAGAAGTAAGGGCGTGCTGCCCAGACCTGATGGAAAGTGAGAAGGTCTCTCTGGCTTGTGGCAAGAACCTTTTGTGTGATTTGGCGTATTTCTTCATCCAGCCCGAGCCTTGCTTCATCTTTTGGGTTGGCCGCGACAAATAATATGCCAACGTGCCCCGGAAATTTTAGGTGCTGGATCATTTCATATACACTCCTTAACAGAAAAACACGCCTTTCCCTCTTCTATTCTACACTTTACTTTACTTTCTATAGAGCTTCATTAAGTAGCCAGAAAAGGCCATGACACCCCAACTAGTGGTAAGGACTACGACCAGTGCTTCTACCAAGTCACGAGTCGATTATAGATCTCGCAGAGCAAAGGATCTTGAAACGGCTCAGGTGCTCTGTGCTATACTGACACCAAAGATCTTGTTCAGGCACGAAAATACACCTTGACCAAGCTGAGCGCTCAGAAGGGGAAACAAGGTCATATCGGTCAACTTACGCCCAAAAGCGAAGGCGCAGGGGAAGAGGTGGGGTTTACGCAATCGACGACGTGGATACATATAAACATAGTGAGAAAGGCAGACAGAAGGAGATGACACAGCAACAAGAGCGATCCTCTCGTAGCTTTTCTGCCGCTGCCATGTCTGAAGCAGCAGAGGTAGCAAAAAGCATTGCAGGGACGTTGGCGGGAAGATCGACGGTCAACGGCATCACGATTGACGGTGCAACATCGAAAGATCTTGATGATGCGTTTTGGCTTGAGCGCCTTGCAGATGGCAGCTATCGGCTCTCTATTAGTATTACGGATGTTGGCGCACTTCTTACTGCACAAACGACACCAGCGTTAGACCAGGAGGCACGTCAGCGGGCGTTTACCCGTTATTATGCGGACCATCGCGATTCGATGCTTCCAGAGAATATCTCAGAAGGCTGCTTGAGCCTCTTAGAGGGGCAATTACGCCCGACGCTGACCATGACGATTCCATTTGACGCTTCTTTGCATGCCGGAGAGCCAGCTATTCAACAAACACTGCTCACGAGCCTCAAGCAGTTTCACTATAAGGACGTTGATCGGGAGATCGAAGGTGGGCACACAGAGTTTGCTCCCATGCTGCAAGATGCCTTTCGCCTGGCACAAGGACTCTACCAGGCACGACGCGCAAATGGAGCACTCGCGCTCTATGATCTGACGGCGGGATGGGCCACAACTGAGGAAGGGATGTTGATCAAGCTTTCTACTAATGAACGGCATAAGGCGCATCTGCTGATCCAAGAGTTGATGGTTCTGGCAAACCAGGCCCTTGCGCTCTATTTTGCGCAGCGAGGTATTCCTGCTCTCTACAGAAATCACGCTGCTAAGGCCATTGCTCCCGAACGGTCTGCCCTCCTGCGCCTCCTTGAGACGACTGTGGCACATCCAGAACGTGTCCGCGCAACAGTCAGCTTGGCGTTGGAACGTGCCTGCTATGCCCCAACGGTGGAGGGACATTTTGGGCTAAATCTTCCTGCTTATCTTCATTGGACCTCACCCTTGCGGCGGTATCCCGATCTAGTGAATCAGCAGATACTGCACGCAAGCCTCACAGGGGGACCTCTTCCCCTTACCAGTTCGCAACTAGAAGCCATCGCCGCTCAGGTCAATACAGAAGAAGCCACGATCAAAGACGAGAAAAAAGCTTATTTTCTGAGCGAGTACGACCAACCGTTGCAAAGGATGATCCAGGAGGCCACACAGGACCACAGCTCTTCTGCACGGCCACTGGCCCATCTTGATGCGAAACACTTTCATAGCGTGCTGCGGATGGCCGCAGAAGAGCATGTGCTCCCGCCTGCTATCGAGCAAGAACTATACAGAAGACTGCAAGAGCAGATGCTGGAAGCGCATGATCTCTTCACACTCGTGTTCCGCTTCCAGAATAGTGGAGAAACGTGGGAGCGGGTGAAGGGGGCTGTACTCTACTGGCTTCAGGACCATCCCTCTTCCGCCGTCAGCATGCTTCTCATGGGTCAGCAGATCTTCGGATGGGAGTCGCCAACCTGGGAGATCATGAATCATGGCGCGTCTCACGCCCGCATCTTTCAAGCACGTGTCACGGTGAAGATCGCGGGGCAATCCTATAGCTCTTCTCTGCAGACAGCAACACAAAAAGAGCTGGCGAAGCAGCGGGCCGTCGCCGAGGCCCTGGCGGCCATCGCAGGGATCAAGGTGGGTTCGACCTCTCCCGAAGCACAGGACGAGACGACGAGACCAGAGCCTGCTCCCACGCTCTCAAAACCGAAGGCGGACTTGGCAACCCTGTTGGTCAAAGCGGAAAACAATAGCGTGGGTCTCTTAAACGAGCTGCGACAACAGCACGCTATCGACAGTGTGACGTATGTGTACGATCAGCTAGCAATGGCCCCTGATGCCACATTTGCCTGTACCTGTCGCGTCGTAGCTCTTGATGGGAAGGAAATCGTCCGTCAAGCGTGGGGGAAAAGGAAAAAGGAGGCAGCTCAAAAGGCCGCCTTCCAGATATGCACAGCACTCTTGGACGATGAAGCGCTCAGAGAGCTGGTGGAGAGGCTCATCTAGTATCCTAATGAGGGCTGGGAGAGGTTGAGAAACGGCAAAGAGTCCTGAAAGGTGGGATGCGTTCCTTACAGGACTAATGATACCCTACAAAAACGTAATGGTAAACGAACCCGTATTGTCGTTGAGCCTATCGTCACACACGCCAAAGGTTAAAAGCCCTCCTGGAGCATTGATGGTGAATGTGTAGGTATGAGATGACTTGTACGCAGGGATAGATTGCACAAAATTATCAACGGACTTACCGTCGATACACAAATCATGGAATTTCGTATGCTGAGGAGATGCAAGGGCGTGCCCGGCTGGGTCCGTGTAGACGTAGAAGGCATCATTGAAGCTCGTCCTCGCCGACTGACCCGTTCCACTGACGGTAATCTTCGTTGGTCCACTGAAAGATTGGGTGGTTTTAGCAGCATCAGCACCCTTCGAGAAAAGAGCTGTCAGCGGCCCTTCTTTTGGCGTAGCGGCAGCCGTAGCCGTCGCTTGCGCATTGGCGGTTGCCTGAGCATTAGCGTTGCCTTGAGTCGTAGATGTACCCGAAGAGGCTTGTGCTGTGCCCTTAGCAGCATGAGATAAAAGACCGCCAAGCAGCAGAAAGCCAAATAGTAGAAGCACGACCAGCGCTACTGATATCGTGACTGCAGTGTCCACTTTAGTACCATCTGCCATCAGAAATACTCTTCTTTCTTCTTCTTGCTCACGCCTTCTTTTGAGTTCGCTCGGGTTTGGATTAAACATTATGATGCCGACCTCCTTGTTTGTACTAGCTGAAACACAAGAAAAAACATGCACAGTCTACTACTAACTGATTTTAACTGTTAGTTTGTTGCAAAGCAACTAGGTAATACAATTCTAATACAATTTCCTAGTTCCCTCCCCACAGTAGTGTATCAAAACCGATGCTTGATTTTCTCGCGTTTCCTAGCGATTCATGATACCATTTCCACTTTCTGCTGGCTATGCTAGAATAGAGACCTGAGCACATCTCCAACTCAATCATGTTTCTGAGTTCCAAGCTAAAAAGGAGTATATTATGTGGTACGGAGACCCAAGGCGGCAGGCACGCCGACTCGCTAAAGAAGCTCGGCGGGCGGCAAAATATGCCTATAAGGATGCTCGACGGGCATATAGATACAGATATGGAAGACCAGGAGGCAGTATCCTTGGTACACTTTTTCTGTTGTTTCTCATCTTCTATCTACTCAGGCATTTATGGGTATGGGTAATAGCGGGAATAGTTATTGTAGCACTGGTCGCTCTTCTTCTATGGTTACTGCGTACAGGCATACTGAGTACATGGTTCATGGGGCAGCAGACACCCCAACAACCCTATCAACCCCAACAGCCACCACAACCATCTCAGCAACTCTATCAACCATATGAGCAGGGCTATCAGCCATCACAAGAAAGCTATCAAGAAGGAGGGCAACAGTACCAGTATCCATCGCAATCTGCGCCTTCTAATCACCAGTATGGGGAGCCACGCGCTCAATATCCTGAGCAGATGCCGCCAATGCAGCAGTGACATCTTCTCAATAAAGAGCGTGTCAGCATTGTCCTGAGCCTAGATTTCTTTATGCCTTCTGCATTACGACTGTGATAGCACTAGTATCCATTGGGCAGATCTCTCTATTGTCACCGAAGAGGGTGATAGTGACATTCTCTCTTGCTGACTGCCTCAAGAGCAAAGATTATGCCTCGTGCCGTTTTTTCCCTGCGATGAGCTTTGCCAGATTTAGCTTTTGCGCATTGCTGACTGCTCAGAGTACCACATGCCCCATTGCCGTTTTCCAGGGTTCAACGTCAGTATGGATAGCATCTGGATTGGTTCCGCTTAGGCGCGCACACTCAGCCGTTAATCGCTGCAAAGGCACAATAGCCACCAGTGGTCGTATCAACTGGGACACCTGAGCAAAGCGTAAATCTTCATCCTGATCGCCACAGGTCAGCGCCTCGACACCAAGGTCATGCAACAGCGTACGTACTGCTTGTGTCCGCCCACCGTCATCGCTAGCCGGCGTAATCGTGATTGCCCCCATACCAGCACGGAAGGCTGCCGGTGGTCCATGCAATGCCATTTCTACCTCCATGCCTTCGGCCCAGCGATACGCCCCCTCCTTGAGCTTAAGGGCGGCTTCGACTGCTGTTACTGCGTCCAGAGCAAAGCCGGTAATCAGCAGCGGCTCTCGTCCCGCTATGCGTTCTGCCTGCTCAACGGGAGCGGGCAGAGCGAGGGTTTGCTCGATGGCCTCGGGTAAGGTAGCAAGCGCTGAGAGCAACGCATCTCCGCGAGAACCAACGCACTGGGCAGCAAGGTGTCCAAGAGCCACGAGTGCTGTAACGTAAGAAACTGTAAACGTGCTAGAGCGCTCTTCGGGACAAGTGTGTATGACTGTGTCTGCCTCTGGCTCCGGTGCTCCTTCTCCGACAATAGCTACTGTTGCTGCCCCCATATGGCGCGCACGGCCAAGAACCGCTCGTGGGAACTGCTTGGTACCACGGTGACTAACAACCACCACTTGGTCTGTCGAGCGCAACATCGTATTTAAAGCCAAACTGTGTGCATTGATCGCTACTGGGCGCACCCCTCCAGCAGTAAGGATGTTAACCCACGCTGCGGCAACACGACAGGCATGAAGCGAGGTTCCTATCCCTGTAAATATCAATGGCCTTTGCAGGTTGAGTTCTGGGACTTCAAGCCGCTGTAAGAGATTGCGCACCGCCTGCGGTTGCGAGGCGATTTGTTCATCTAGGGCAAAGTGCATGGTTTTTCTCGGTTCCTTTCATGTGGAATGTATATAGCATACCACATGGTGCCATTTTCACTAGTTTACCGCACCACTACTTGACCCTGTTCAGCCTATTCTGCTATCATAGTGCTATGTGGGATATCGTCGGACACGAACACGCTATTGACATGCTCCGTCGTACGGTAGCAGCACAGCAGGTGCGGCATGCCTACCTCTTTAGCGGTCCACAACATGTTGGCAAGACGCTCCTGGCCGAGCGTTTCGCACAAACGCTGCTTTGCACTGGTAGCACTGATGCCCGTACGATAGCACTAGACCCCTGCAACACCTGCCTCTCCTGTCGCAAGGTGCTGCACAATAACCATCCCGATGTTCATGTTATTGCACGACCTCCTGATAAGCAATTCATTCTTATCGAGCAAATCCGTGCGTTGCAAAGCGACTCTGCACGCAAGACATTAGAGGGCGGCTATAACATTTTCATTCTACTGAACGCGCACGAGATGAATGTGCAGGCGGCTAACAGTCTGCTTAAAACACTGGAAGAGCCAGAGCCTGGCGTTATTTTGCTGCTTACTGTTACTGACCCCAATCTGCTTCTTCCCACTATTTTATCGCGTGTGCAACACATTCCGATGCAGTTGCTTACCACAACGCAGATCAAAAACGCGCTGCTGCATCGCTGGCAGGTTGAGTCAACAGAGGCTGAGCGTATTGCTGCGCTGGCTGCTGGCCGCATGGGTTGGGCAGTACAAGCTGTAGAGGATGAAGAGATGCTCGCGGTACGAAAAGTACAGTTGGACTTGCTCACTCGGTTACCCAGGATGAGTAGAGTAGAGCGCTTCGAGTTGGCACAACAACTCAGCACAGAGTCAGAAAAAATTCCTATGCTGCTAGAGCTATGGCTACTGTGGTGGCGTGATATGGTATTAGCAGCAAACAGATGCCTTGATTTAACAGTGAATGTAGATATGCGCGATCTACTGAAGGTCCAGGCCACAAAAGTTGGCACGAACGAGTCAGAGCGTATGGTGCGCGCTATTCTACAGACGATGGAGCTACTTGAACAGAACGTCAATGCACGCGTTGCACTCGAAGTGTTGATGCTAGATGTTCCCGCATAACTTACGCCTTCTTCTCTTCATTATTCCGTCTTAAGGAGAAAATAGCTCAGCATCTGTATTATTTATAGATAGGGCATTTTTCACATTAGGCTTCTCGACAAGTCGATCAGGATGCTGTGCATAGAACGTCGTATATCCACAGTTGACACAAACCAGAGCCGAAACAGGACTATGGCCAAGGTTGGGCAGGCTATAGCGTCTCAACTTCTCCGTAGGGATGTTCACCTGAACTAACTGATAGGTACAGTGTGCTTCGACCCGCTCGCCCCCACATTCAGGACAAGGCTTTGGTGGCTTGTTCATCTTCTTCCTCAACTGACAAACTCTCGTGTTATACTTGTGCAACCGGCATGGCGGCAACATCCGTCAAGCTACGCTCTAGCAATTCCGCTGCCTCGTCGATATCACTGCGAGTCAGAATCAGTGGCGGAATCATGCGCAGTGTGTCTGGCGCTGTGCTGTTGAGTAGAAGTCCATGTGCTAGAGCTTGTTGCACTATTATGGAAGCAAGACTGTGCTTGACATGTACTGCGTTCATCAGGCCGCTACCACGGGGACTGTCGATGAAGGAGTATCTAGCACAGAGCGCATCGAGCTTGCTACGCCAGTACTTGCCCATCTGTGTGGCATTTTCTAGTAAGTTCTCTTCAATAATGGTGCGAACAGCGGCAATACCTGCGGCACAGGCAAGAGGATTGCCACCGAAGGTCGTGCCGTGATCACCGGGAACAAATATGTCAGTCCGTGCACCGGTGAGCATCGCCCCAATGGGTACACCTCCGGCTAGGCCCTTTGCCATTGTCACAATATCGGGTCTTGCATCATAGTGCTGCCAGCTAAAGAACTTACCTGTGCGACCCATACCTGCCTGTATCTCATCGCAGATTAACACTAGGTTCTGTTCATCGCACCACGCACGCAAACCTTGCATAAACTCCTTGCTGGCAGGCCAGATGCCGCCTTCACCCTGTACCACCTCAACCAGGATGGCCGCTGTTTTGGCGCTCGTTGCGGCCTTGACCGCTTGTAGATCATCGAATGGCACCTGTTTGAAGCCGTCAGGTAATGGTACCCATGTCGCCTGGTAGGAGGCTTGCCCAGTAGCCGCAGTTGTTGCCAGCGTACGCCCATGAAAGCTGTTTTCCATGCTGATGATCTCATAGGCCCCATTGCGGCGCAAACGGCCATATTTGCGTGCCAGCTTAATTGCTCCTTCGTTAGCTTCAGCTCCGCTATTTGAGAAGAACGAGCGCATACCCTGCGTCTGCATGGCGAGCAATTCAGCCAGTTCAATCTGGCGTGTGCTATAGTACAAATTAGAAACATGCACGAGCTGTGTTACCTGATGTTGTACAGCTTTGATGATAGCAGGATGACAATGACCGAGCACATTGACGGCGATTCCCGCCACAAAGTCGAGGTATACCCTCCCCTCGCTGTCCCACACTCGTGTGCCCTCTCCGCGCACCAGCGTTACTGGCTGCCTTTTGAAGGTACCTTGATAGTACTGATGCTCAAGAGCAGCCCAATCACGTTTGTTCGACCCTGTTGTGGCCATAGTCCATTTCTCCTGTATGGGCATGCACATCCCATTAACGTGTATACACTGTATTCTCGTCAATGTAGCCGTGAGTTAAGTCGCAGCCCCACGCTGTCGCCTGTCCCGTACCTATATGAAGATCGACGCTAATAGTGACCTCATCACCAGCCATAGCGGCACGCGCCCGCGCATCATCATACTGCACACCCATGCCATGCTTGGCTACCTGCACGTCGCTAATAAAAATGTCGTAGCGGTCCTGATGCAATTCGCACCCGCTTGCACCCAATGCTGAGACGATACGCCCCCAATTAGGATCACTTCCTGCCAAGGCGCACTGCCAAAGGGGTGAGGCTGTGATGGCACGTGCTGCTTTAACAGCATCTGTCTTATCTCGCGCACCACGCACATAGACTGTCATGAGCTTTGTTGCGCCCTCACCGTCACGTGCCATCTCGCGTGTAAGATAAGTCATGACGTGGCGCAGAGCATGACGGAAATCTGCTGCTTCTGGATGACTAGCAGAGATAGGTGCGTTACCGGCCAAAGCATTGGCCAAGAGGATACACGTATCATTGGTGGACATGTCACCATCCACTGAGAGCATATTGAAGGTGTCTTCGGTGGCGGCCCGCAGTTCTGCCTGTATCCACTCGTGCTCAAGGGCCGCGTCAGTCGTGAGATAGCAAAGCATGGTGGCCATAGTGGGATAGATCATCCCTGCACCCTTTGTCACACCACCCAATCGCACCGTGCGCCCATCAATTTCAAACTGTAAAGCCATTCGTTTCGGACGCGTGTCGGTCGTCAAAATGGCTTCAGAGAAAGCATCTCCCTGCTCTGTGCCAAGTTTAATCGCCTTGACTCCACGCTCGATCTTGTCCATCGGCAATTGGCGACCAATGATGCCAGTAGAGGAGCAGAGTACCATCCCGCTCTCTAGTCCCAACTGCGCCGCGGCTAGTTCCGTCATACGGTAGGCATTGAGTAGTCCCTGCTCACCGGTGGCACAATTGGCGTTACCGCTATTGACAATCACTGCTTGCGCCTTGCCACTCTTGAGGCGCTCCCGGCAGACCACCACAGGAGCAGCACGTGTAGTACTAGTGGTAAATACCCCAACTGCGACACAGGCAACGTCCGAGACGACCATACTCAAGTCTTTGGTCGTCTCATTGGCTTTTATGCCACAAGCAGTCGTACCAGCACGGAAACCCTGGGGAGCAGTCACACAGTTCCCAATTTCACAAAATAGTGCAGACACCGAAAACATCCTCCTCGCTCATCACGGAAAAGAGAGACTCAATTTCTCTGCTTGCTTTATTGTACTATGTGCGGGGCAAGCGCTACAAGTCCCACAGGTCTAAGTGATGACAAATGCAGAGCGACAGATTGTGGATTAGGTGCCAGTAGTGCTTGGGCGAGGAAGGCTCCTCTGTCCGCTCTTCTCTGTAGTGTTTAAGGGGGGCATGCCCACCAAAATCGACGGCGACCCATACTGCTCATCATTAATCGGCTCATTGAAAAGCGACTCGAACAGTTGACCCTCTAACGTCTCTTCCTTTATCAGGCGTTCGCTGATCATAATCAGGCGTATCTTGTTTTGTAACAAAATTTCGTAAGCTTTATCGAACGCCGCTTGAATGATACAGCGCACCTCTTCATCTACCTCACGCGCTGTCTGTTCGCTGTAGTTACGCTGTTCGCCAAAGTCACGGCCTAAGAAGACAAGTTCCTCTTTGTGCCCAAGAGCTACGGGTCCAACGCGACTGCTCATGCCGTATTCGGTGACCATTGAGCGTGCAACCTTGGTAACGCGCTCGATGTCGTTTGAGGCCCCTGTTGTGACCTCGCCGAAGATGATCAGTTCAGCAGCATGACCACCTAGCGCATAGGCCAGCATGTCCTCAAACTGCGCCTTGCTCCATAGGTAGCGGTCCTCTGTCGGCAAGAGCATAGTGAAACCACCGGCCTGACCACGTGCGACAATGGATACCTTATGCACTGGATCGGTATTCGGTAGCATGCGAGCAACGAGTGCATGCCCTACCTCATGATACCCCGTGATGGCTCTCTCACGCTCACTGATAATACGGCTCTTACGAGCTGGTCCTGCTATCACGCGGTCAATGGCTTCTTCCAGTTCATCCATACCGATGTAGCGTTTGTTGCGACGCGCTGCTAGAATGGCTGCCTCGTTCAACAAGTTGGAGAGATCAGCACCCGAAAAGCCCGGCGTTTGCTTGGCCAATGTCTCTAAGCTCACGCTGGCATCAAGCGGCTTCCCTCTGGCGTGTACCTGGAGAATGGCATTACGTCCACGGATATCGGGTCGATCAAGCACAACCTGCCGATCAAAGCGGCCTGGGCGCAGTAGTGCGGGGTCCAGTACATCGGGTCGGTTCGTGGCGGCGATGACGATAACGTTGACATTGGTATCAAAGCCGTCCATCTCTACCAGAATCTGGTTGAGCGTCTGTTCCCGCTCATCGTGTGGCCCGCCCAAGCCTGCGCCGCGTTGACGGCCCACGGCGTCAATTTCATCGACAAAGACGATACATGGACTGTTGCGTTTGGCCTGATCAAACAGGTCGCGTACCCGACTAGCGCCAACACCTACGAACATTTCGACGAACTCCGAGCCGCTGATGCTGAAAAATGGCACCCCTGCTTCACCCGCCACAGCGCGTGAGATGAGCGTTTTACCCGTACCGGGAGGACCAACGAGCAAGAGTCCTTTAGGAATACGCGCACCCAAGGCGACGAACTTCTCGGGATATTTGAGAAACTCAACAATCTCCTCTAGTTCCTGCTTGGCCTCATCCACTCCTGCCACATCGGCAAACGTCACAGTTGACTTGTTGCCCATGAAGATACGGGCACGGCTCTTGCCAAAGGACATGGCCTGATTATTGCTTCCTTGCGCTTGGCGCATCATAAAGAAGAGCAACCCGCCTAATAATAGAAAAGGAAGCAACCCACCCAAAACACTCAACCATCCTCCCAGAGCGCTAGGAGCCTCGTACTCTAGCACCAGCAGGCGGTTGTTTGCATAGTCGATATTGTTATCCTTGAGCACTCGGGTGATATCAAAGCTATCGTTAACCGTTGCCGTAAGGGCTTCCCGTGATTTGCCTCTAGTGAGCGTAATCTTGTCTCTGGCTACGTGCAACGTATCCAACTGATTGTTCTGCATGTCAGTTTTGATATCGTTCAAAATGGTGGATACGTTCACCGACTTTACGTCGGTCGGTTGACGGAAAATAAGCACGATACCCATGACAATAGCCAATGTAATCAGGAGCCAGAAAAAGCTCGCTTTGAGCCATTTTCCGTTTATTGACACTAGAGCTCCTCTCTACTACCATGACAGGACTTTCGCATTGACTCATTATAACACAAATGAGATAGCTCATATCTCTCCCATACGGTACTTCAGGTCATAATTGATAAGAAAATCTATCTCATCGGCGCTGAAACCATAGTGCTGACCTAATAGATAATCAATCTCATCAAGAATGGGCTTAGACTTCTTCGCATAAATGGTATAGCTATCGGTCACACCGCGTTTGAGGTGCCTTGCATTGTTCTGATAATCATGCATGAGGCGCTGGCAGAGTGCTTTGCACGCGGCTATAAGCTCGTCACTCTGTGGATACGAGAAGCGAAAGCCAAAAAGCATGTAGTCCTTGAGATTGAAGGTATCAAAGGTGACGGTGTAGTACCACCAGAAGAGAGAGCTATTGAAGAGCGCAACGAAGACATCGCGATCATATTCAGCGCCAAAGGTACATTGCTTATTCGATGTAGTCTGATAAGGCCAGGCAAAATTGAGGAAGACTTTCCAATACAGCCCTCCAGCCGACCTATAAAACATGCTGTTAGCTCCTGGCACACTGGCTAAGTAGCTCTTCACCGTCGTATGGCAGAGTAGCTTCTCCAGGAGCGCATTCTCTAGCGCTGAGCCAAACTTAGCATAATAGTGTTGATTTTCTGGGTCGCGACCAGTTGTGACTTGACAGTACGAGAGCGATGAAAAAAGCTGTTGGCGTTGCGGTGCCACCCATTTGGTGACGGCCGTACTAAAGCGCTGCCGCTGGCCTGACGCCTTTGCCAGGTAAATGACGGTAGGCAGACTAGCAACTTTGCTGCTGCAGAAGAGCATAGAGGGGCGAAAGTGGTAGAAAGAGAGCCAACTGCAGGGAAACCAGCGTAGAAAACCCTCAATAAAGGGAAGCATGTTTCTTGTGGCAAAGGCTGCCAGCGGCAGAATCATGCCTTGCCAGCCTTGGGGCGAAAGCAACACGTGGCTGCGTTCAACGACAATGGGATAGAGGTTGCCACACGAGCGCGTTTCGCACGGCGGCAGGGTATAGAGAAATTCCTCCTCTCTATACTCCACATACGGCGGATTGCCAACAATAACATCGAAGCCGCCATTGTTCATAACCTCATGGAACGCGACATTCCAGTGAAACGGTTTATGACTGCTACGCCATTGCTCAAAACGTGCCTTGTCATGGCCAGCGATACCATATGTACTGGCAAGTTCGCAATCGAGCCGCTCGCGCAGGACATGTTTCGGCTCACCCGTCGCCATCCATGAGTTCGCTACGCCGACGAGAGCGTTACCGACACAAATATTGAGTTTCAGGCTGAGCGCAGGCTCAATGTCTTCGACGCGTTCAATGCACGAGAGCAGTTCGAGATAGACGCGCAGATGGCACATCTCAATGGCCTCTTCCATAAAGTCCAGGCCATACAGGTTATGCGTAAGAATCGACTTGAGGATGAAATAGCGGCGACTGGGAGACTGTTGCACCCGCGCTAAGATGGGAGAAAAATCGCTTTGTCTCCGACTACCCGTTAGAACACTCATACGTTGAATACAGGCCTCGTAGAGCGCTTCGAGTACACGAAGCGCTGCAAAGAGAAAAGCGCCAGAGCCACAAGTAGGATCAAGTACTGTCAACTCCCTGAGATAGGTAAAAAAAGCGTGTAACAGTGCTGGATTTTCACAGCGTGTTAAGACATCTTGAGCAAGCTGGCGCACATTGAGATTATAGGTAACGAGATCATGAACATGCTGTACTTGGCCTGAGCGCAGGCTAGCATACAGTTTTTGGTAACGCACGCACCGAATTGCATAGTCGCGTTCCGTTTCGGCGGGTAAATGTTCTCTAATGCTGAGGGCTTGCTGTATATAGCGGTCAGGATCACACTGTAGCAGCGACCAGAGAGCAGACTGCAATGACGTTGGAAATTGCTCTTGAACTTTCTCAAAGAGAGCAGGAATGATAGTATTGCTCGTAATGTATTCAGTTACATCATCTCCGGTGTAGTAGGCACCCATTTGTTGGTGATTGATCTGCTGCTCAAAGATAAAGCCTAGTACATCGGGATACAATGCATCTGCACAAGTGTCTAAGCAATCCCCAAGCTGCCATTGATAGTCGTCAAAAAAAGTGAACAGCTTTACAAACGCCTCATCAGCAATAAAAATGCTGTGAGCATCGCTCTCTAGCGCGTGGAGAGCGAAGAGAGGGAGCGCGAACCTCGGTATAATACCAAAATGAGACTGAACATGTGGGGTGTGTTCTTGTTTTGCTAATGCTTCATGAAAGAAGTCGAGCAGGAAGTGATGATAAAAGGCATCTTTACCCCAGCAAGCTTGTGTCGTTCGCAGCCGATTGAAGAGATAGCGCGTGTCACCATCGAGCAGTCCATGCTGTTGTAGAAAGTAAACAACCATCAATCGTTTGAGTAGGAGGGACGCATATGCTGCACGGTCGCTCTCAGCAGAGATACCGTCGATGTGTGAGAGCAAAGAGGCACGCTCCGACTGGAAGCGGCGATAGAAGCGCTTTAGTACTTGCTCTGCACTGCTGAGTGCCATACCTATACTGCTCTCTTGCTACAAGGTGAGAATATTGTAGCAAGGGCTGTCAAGAGAATAGGTTTTTAAGGAGATAGCTAGGCTATCATGGACATTTCAAACTAATACGCTATGACTTTGTCCAAATGCTACAGTTAAGGCACTCCACCTACTCTTGGTCTAATAGTCCAAGACGCACTAATCTTTTTGCTAATATGTACACGTCGGCTCTATCACCCTCTTTGCGCATGCCTACTGTGACGACGGTCACAAGAACCTCTTGCGCCTGCACTTTATAGAGGATGCGATACCTCTGTCCTACCGCTCTCACGCTTCGGTACCCTTCAAGCTCTCCTACCAGAGGTTTCCCTTGTTCGTTGGGGGCATAGCGCAAATCGTCAATACGTTTACTAATAGTAGCTTGTACACGCTTATCTTTGATCGCAGTAAGCTGCTTTTCCACAATGGGCAAGATACGAATTTGCCACTCTTTCACACTCCCAAATCCCTCTTAACGTCCTCCCACGGTCTCCCCTTGCCTTCAGCTAGTTCTCGAACGCCTTGGCGGAACTCAGCTAGCAACTCTGGATCACTCATGACTTCTAAAGTTTCCATGAGCGATTCATACAAATCCCAGGGCAGGATAGCCATAACAGGTTTGCCATGACGAGTCACAGTAATGGCTTGTGGTGTTTTGTCAAAGTGTTCTGGTAAGTGCGTAATTTCCTCGCAGATCTCCGTGAGAGAGTAGGTGATGTCGGGCATAGCATTTCTCCTTGTACAGGAAATTATACTATACTATAGTACAATTATTCAAACCCCAACCACTAGCAAACAGGGCTTTCCAATTCTTATTGCAATCCCACCCCGCCCCAATTTTTTGAGAGAGGGCGTTGGCCAGGGCAGACGCCCTGGCCAACGCCC
>JAFAXQ010000068.1 GCA_019240835.1 Ktedonobacteraceae bacterium | reverse complement strand
GTTGACTCGCTTCACTCAGCAATATAAGCTGCAACAAGTTCCGGGCTACTCACAAACAGAGGGGCATGCAAAATTGACGGGAAGCTGTTAGTATGAGATAGTAGCTCTGTTGTCGTTGGCATAATACACATGAGACTACTAGATGCTGACTTGTGGTTGCAGGTGACCAGCCCAAGTTTGACGTTGAAGAGCAGAAAAAGATGGTGCAGGTTCTTTGAGAACAGTTTGGTCGTCATAGCATGTAGGAGTACTCAACTGTTTTCAAAAATGTATTCAAATGTATCTAAAACTATGCGTGTATCGAGATTACTGACAGAAACGTTACGGGAAGTGCCTCACGATTCAGAGGGTGGCAATCAGGAATTGTTGCTGCGAGCAGGCTTTATACGCCAACTTACCTCAGGCATCTATAGCTTCTTGCCCTTGGGCAATCGCGTGATACAGAAGATTTCGCAGATTGTGCGTGAGGAGATGAATCGGGCTGGCGGGCAGGAGGTCATTATGCCTATTCTGCAACCAAAGGACATCTGGGAGAAGCGCCCCGCTAATGGGGGGTCAACTCGCGCTGAAGGATATGGGCCTGTTCTGTTCTCGCTACAAGACCGCAAGGGACGTGATATGGTTCTTGGACCTACGCACGAGGAAGTCGTGACGCTGCTGGGGATGGAGTTTATGCATAGCTACCGCGATTTGCCACAACTCATCTACCAGATTCAAGTGAAGGAGCGTGACGAGCCACGTCCTCGTAGCGGGCTGTTACGTACTCGCGAGTTCATCATGAAGGATTTGTATAGCTTCGACGCCGATCAAGAGGGTCTAGGTATCAGCTATCGCAAGATGGCTGAAGCCTACAACAACGTCTTCACGCGATGCGGCTTGCACTTTATTGTCATCCATGCTGATAGTGGAGCCATAGGAGGCAAGGCGTCGCAAGAGTTCATCGCACTTACTGAAGCCGGTGAGGATGACGCACTGATCTGCAACACCTGTGGGTATGCAGCAAACATCGAGAAGGCCGAGTTTGTGCGCTCTGAGCCGATGCCAGAGCCAGAAACTGCGTTGGAAGAAGTCTACACGCCTAACTGTAAGGCCATTATTGAGCTTGCCGCTTTCCTGCCCATCCCCACAGCGAAGATCATGAAAACAGTTTGCTATGTGGCAGGCGACAGATTTGTCCTAGCCGTTGTACGGGGTGACCTGGAGATTAACGAAGTCAAGCTAACTCATGCACTCCACCGCGCTGGTGTTGATGCCACTCATTTGCACTTGGCAACGCCAGAAGAGTTGGAACAGGCGCGGATCGTCACTGGTTACACGTCGCCATTGGACAAAGACGAACAGGTCTTGATCGCGGCTGACCCCTCGCTGAAGGTGGGGAAGAACTTTGTGGCAGGTGCCAACAAGCAGGACTATCATGTGAAGAACGTGAACTATCCACGAGATTTTCGTGTGGACCTCTGGGAGGATATTGCTTCAGCTTATGAGGGTGCAACCTGTACTCAATGTGGTGGAAGGCTGCATATGGTACATGGGAGCGAGGTGGGACACATCTTCAAGCTGGGGACAAAGTATAGCGAGCTGTTCGGGGCCACCTACCTGGATGCGGAAGGCGTGTCCCATCCGCTGTTGATGGGTTGCTACGGTATCGGTATCACCCGTTTGATGGCTATTGTCGTAGAACAACGCCATGATGAGAAAGGCATTATCTGGCCCTTCAGCATTGCACCATATCACGTCGCACTGGTGGGGCTTGACTTGGACAAGGAAGAGAGTCGGCGCATAACGGAACAATTGTACACCGACCTGACAGCAGTAAATGTCGAAGTACTCTATGACGACCGCATGGAAACGGCGGGTGTCAAGTTCAACGATGCTGACCTGATCGGTCTGCCTTTACGTGTGGTGGTAAGTAAGCGTTCGCTAAAGAATGGTGGCATCGAACTGAAGCTGCGCTCCGAGAGGGAGAGCCGCATTGTTCCGCTGGGGGGCACTGCGCAGAGGATTCAAGAAGAAGTTCTGAAGGGACTTACGCAAGGCCCTGGCGGTCATACTGTTTCTTCTCGATAGCCAAACCAATCGTCTTTTTTTGCATGGCGGGCGCAAGGCCCGCCACGACGATACCCGCTCTGGGACGGGTTGTGTACCGTATGGCGTCCCTCGCGGTCGCCATGCTCGCCGATCCACGCTCGCTGCAAAAATTTGACGGCAGCCCGGCTCCGGAACATAGCTTGACACAACCGCAAATTCTGTCTATACTTGGTGTATACAAAAAGAATATGCAAAGCCACGAACAGGAAAAGTACGTAACATGGCCCTGGTTACAGCGAGTCGGCAGAGATGGAAACCGATACCAGAGCAGTTATAGAATGGGCCTGGGAGCTGAAGTGTCAACGTTCTTACTCCAAGGGAGCTAGTAGCACTTTTTCGGAGCGTCCCCCGTTATCGAGGACAGGATATCATCTGTATCCGGCAATAAGGGATTACTTGCCGCGATAAATCAGCCACTGTAGGGGCCCGATTTATCGTGCCCCTGCAAGTGATCTGAATAAGGGTGGCACCACGAAAGCTTTACGCCTCTCGTCCCTGAGTGGGGATGAGTGGCGTTTTTTTATTGTTCTTTTTGCGAAGACTCGACTAATGGAAGGAGAAGCTTATGCCTGTTGAGATGAATGCCAAGAGCACAACTGCAAATACGAACCCATCCGTGAAGAAACGCGTTTTTTCCGGTATACAGCCATCGGGCAATCTGCACCTGGGCAACTACCTGGGAGCACTACGCAACTGGGTACAGACCCAGTCGGAGTACGACAACATCTTCTGCATCGTCGATCTGCACGCCATTACGCTGCCAGTAGACCCGAAGGAGTTGCATAACGACATCCGTCAACTTGCAGCGCTCTATATCGCCTGCGGCTTGGACCCACAGCGCTGCAAGTTGTTTGTGCAGTCACATGTACATGAGCATGCTGAGGCCAGTTGGGTGATGTGCTGCTTCACTCCTATGGGCTGGCTGAATCGCATGACGCAGTTCAAGACGAAGGCGGGTGAGAATACAGAGTCAGTGGGTACAGGCTTGTATTGTTATCCCGTGCTGATGGCTTGCGACATCCTGCTCTACCAGACACACTACGTTCCGGTCGGTGACGACCAGCGCCAGCATATCGAACTGACGCGTGATCTGGCACAGCGTTTCAATGCATTGTATGGACAGCAGGTGTTCACCATTCCAGAGGCGCAGATTCGCACAGTAGGGGCACGTGTCATGGCGCTTGACGATCCTACTAACAAGATGAGCAAGACCGACCCCAACCCGAACTCGCGCATCAACATGCTGGACGACGCGCAGACTATCAAGCGCAAGATTGCCCGCGCAGCAACCGACTCAATGCGGCTCGTGACCTTCGATGCTACGCGCCCCGGCATTACCAACCTGTTGACGATCTATCAGGCGCTGACAGGCCAGTCACAAGAGACGATTGAGGAAGAGTTTGCAGGTAAGGGCTATGGCGAGTTCAAAGCTGCCCTCACCGACCATCTCGTAGCAACACTGGCACCCATTCAAAAGCGTTACCACGAATTGATGGACGATCAGCGTGTGCTAGAGGGGATTCTCAAGCAGGGCGCTGAGCAGGCACGCCCAATTGCTGCAGCAACGTTGCAGCATGTCAAAGAAGTGATAGGACTGGGGTAAGTATGTATCAACCACCATTTAAGGAAGTTCAGGAGTTACGTGACCACTATATATCCAGTGGCACTACGCCGGAACGTAGACCGCTGCTCCCCTTCTACCGCGACATCTTGGCCGACATGGAGACACCCGTTTCGGCCTATTGCAAGACGGCCCTAGGCCATTATAGCTTCTTGTTGGAGAGCGTCTCTGGCGGCGAGCATGTCGCACGCTACTCGTTCATCGGCATTGACCCGTATCTGGTAATGATCCAGCGTAATGACGAGGTAACGCTCTACAGAGTTGATAAAGGCTGGGATGCTGATCTGAAATTGAAAGCAGAAAAGATTGCTTGCTGCGATCCGCTGGCATTTATCGAGTCGGAACTGGGTCAGTATCAGCTGCTAGCGCCTACGGGTCAGTCTCAGGATGAACTGCCCAAGTTCTACGGCGGTGCGGTCGGCTATCTCTCGTATGAGGCAGCGGCGCGTTTCGAGCGTCTGCCCGTTCCCGAAAAAGATGAACTTGGGCTGCCTCTGGCCGTCTTCTGCTTCACCGAAACCGTGCTGGTCTTCGATCATGTGAAGCACCGCGTACGCATAGTCACGCACCTGCATCTCGATGCGCCCGACCTAGAGACCGAGTACCGACGTGGTATCGCCATCATTGATGATGTACAGCGACGCCTGGGCCAGCCTGTACATTTACCCCA
The DNA here is from genome assembly GCA_019240835.1 of Ktedonobacteraceae bacterium. Taxonomy (GTDB): domain Bacteria; phylum Chloroflexota; class Ktedonobacteria; order Ktedonobacterales; family Ktedonobacteraceae; genus JAFATZ01. The sequence continues at coordinate 4,927 of JAFAXQ010000068.1, read as the reverse complement.
GGAACCGCAGCCGTTACACGATGCAGCAGCGTTGCGTGTGACTTCAAACCGCACGCAAGCACAGTTTGAAGACATGGTGCGCCGCTCAGTAGAGTATATTCGCGCTGGTGATATCTTCCAAGTCGTGCCATCGCAACGCTTGAGCCGCCATGTCAACGCAGCACCGTTCACCGCCTACCGTGCATTGCGCGCTATCAACCCGTCGCCATACATGTACTACCTCGACCTGGACGATTTTTACATCATCGGGGCCTCACCAGAATTGCAGGTGCGCTACGAAGACGATGAGGTTACCATTCGCCCCATTGCTGGCACCCGCCCGCGTGGAACCGACAGGCAGAGCGACGAACGTTTGGCCCAAGAGTTGAAAGCTGACCCCAAAGAACGCGCCGAGCATATTATGCTCGTCGACCTCGCTCGCAACGATGTTGGGCGCGTGAGCATCCCTGGCAGCATCGAGGTAGGCGAGCTGATGGAGATCGAGCGCTACTCACACGTGATGCACTTCGTCTCCAACATCAGCGGGCAACTGCGCGAAGATGCTACCCCCTATGATGCCCAACGTGCAGGTTTTCCAGCAGGCACCGTCACGGGCGCTCCCAAGATTCGTGCCATGGAGATCATCAGCGAATTGGAGGGTGAGCAGCGCGGCGTCTACGCTGGTGCGGTTGGCTACTTCAGTCATGCAGGTAACCAGGAGACGGCTATCGCACTGCGCACTATGGTCATGAAAAATGGTCGCGCCTACATTCAAGCGGGCGGCGGCGTAGTCGCTGACTCTCAACCCTCTCTGGAGTACGAGGAAAGTCTGAACAAAGCCAGAGCTTTGCTGCGTGCCCTTGATGAAGCTGAGAAGATCGCGGCAGAACATCGTGAGAGTGAGTGAGATGCTACTATTGCTAGACAACTACGACAGCTTCACTTACAACCTCTACCAATACCTATCCGAGCTAGGTGCAGAGGTAGAGGTGTACCGCAACGATCAGGTGACGTTGGACGAGATTGAGGCTATGCAGCCCGAGTATATTGTCATATCGCCAGGACCATGCACGCCAAACGAGGCCGGTATCTCCTGTCAGGTCATTGCAGCCTTTGGGTCACGCATCCCCTTGCTAGGCGTCTGCCTCGGACATCAAGCCATTGGTCAGGTCTACGGTGGACGTGTCATCCGTGCGCCCGAGCCGATGCATGGCAAGACCTCATGGATACACCATCAAGGACTGGGTGTCCTTCAAGACTTGCCCGCACCATTTGAAGCTATCCGCTATCACAGCCTCATCGTCGAGCGCTCTACCTTGCCGGACCAACTAGAGATCACTGCCGAAACGCGTGATGGCCTCATTATGGGCTTGAGACACCGTAGCTATCCCATCGAGGGAGTACAATTCCACCCCGAGTCGATCATGACTGCCGTTGGAAAGGATATGCTCCGCAACTTTCTACAAGGAAAAAAGCAATGATTCGAGAGGCTATTGCCCACGTCGCTGCAGGTGCCACGCTCAGTGAAGCGGAAGCTGCCGTAGTCATGGAAGAGATCATGAGTGGCGTTGCCACTCCCTCACAAATGGGCGCGTTTTTAACGGTACTGCATCTACGCCCAGGCGGCGAGACCGTGGCAGAGATTGCAGGGCTGGCGCGGGTCATGCGTGACAAGGCGCTACGGGTCTACCTGGATGAGCAGAGTGCAGAGCGTGCGCTGGATACTTGTGGTACGGGTGGCGACGCTTCAGGGACGTTCAATGTATCAACCGCCGTCGCCATCCTTGCTGCGGCAGCAGGTGCAACGGTAGCCAAGCATGGTAATCGCTCTGCCACCAGCAAGTGCGGCAGCGCTGATGTGCTAGAAGCATTGGGGATGAAAATTGATCTCGGCCCCCAGGCAGTAGCACGCTGTGTGCAAGAGGTCGGTTTCGGCTTCATGTTCGCGCCGACCTTCCATCCAGCGATGAAACACGTTGGTCCCACACGCCGCGAGATCGGTATTCGTACCGTCTTCAATATTCTCGGCCCACTCACCAACCCAGCGCACACACGCTACCAGGTGCTCGGCGTCGCAGATAGCACGCTACTGCGCAAGATGGGCGAAGTGCTGCTACGCCTAGGCTGCCGTCACGCTCTCATAGTTCACGGTGAAGACGGCATCGACGAGTGTTCGTTGAGCGCCCCTACGCGCATCTGCGAGGTACGCAATGGGCAGGAGCTGCGCGAGTACACTATTACGCCGGAAGAGGTCGGACTGAGCAGTGTGAGCAATCGCCAGCTCTTTCAGGGTGGTGATCCTGCCCATAATGCTACTATATTGCGCGAGTTGTTGAGCACTTACGTCGCTACACCTGCTAGCGAGATGCTCTGTTTGAACGCAGGTGCCGCGCTAGTAGCCAATGAGCAAGTTGACTCGCTCGCGGATGGTGTCAAGTTGGCTCAAGCTACATTACGGGCCGGACAAGCCAAACAGAAACTGGCTGATGTGGTAGCCAGCACTCAAGCTCAGAAGCAGGAAAGCCATGTTTCTTGATCGCATTGTCGCACAGACACGGCTGGACTTGGAACAGTGCAAGCGCGAGCGTCCCATAGAAGAGATGCAACGTCTCGCCGCTCAGCAGCCCGCACCCCGTGATTTGCTCGACGCATGCAAACTGCGTACGGGAGTGCAACTGATTGCGGAGGTGAAACGTGCCTCACCTTCAAAGGGGCTGCTAGCTCCGCACCTCGACCCAGTAAAGTTGGCATGCCTGTACGAGGCTCATGGAGCCGCCGCCATTTCTGTGCTCACGGAGCCGAACTTCTTTCTCGGTGCGCCAGAGCATCTCACGGCTATCAAACAGGCTGTGAAGGTGCCAGTGCTGCGCAAAGACTTCATCATTGATGAGTATCAGGTTTACGAAGCTCGGGCATGGGGTGCAGATGCCATCCTGCTCATTTGCGCTATTCTCGATGATACGCAGTTACGCTACCTGCTGCACGCTGCTCATGAGCAGCATATGCGCTGTCTCGTTGAAGTGCATAGCCGTGCAGAGGCACAGCGAGCTGTGGATGCCGGAGCCGTCATCATCGGCGTGAACAGCCGCGATCTCGTGACCTTTGAAATGAATCCCTATCTCATGCGTGACATTCGCCAACTTATTCCCGCGCAATGCATGGTCATTGCAGAGAGTGGTATTCACACGGAAGCCGACGCACGACGATTGGCACGCTACAACGTGCAAGCGCTGCTAGTCGGCGAGTCGCTGGTAGTCTCCAACGATGTGCCAGCGCAGATACACACACTGCTTGCCGGCGCTAACGAGAGCACACAGGTGAAAATCTGCGGACTCCGTACGCTAGAGGCTATCAACGCCACCGTCGAAGCAGGTGCGGACATGCTAGGGCTAGTATTTTACGAGCCAAGCCACCGCTACATACAACCGCAGCAGGTGCAGCCACTGTTGCAAGCGAGTGAACGCTTTGCGGAGCCATCCAAAGGACAAACGACGCCCGATCTCGTCGGCGTCTTCGTCAACAAGCACGCCGACTTTATCAACGAGGTCGTGCAGCAGGCAGGACTACACTTTGTACAACTGCACGGCACCGAGTCGCCTGAGCTGTGCCAGCAGATTTGCAGACCCATCATCAAAGCTTTGCATGTGCGTAGCGATACAGACCTTGCTCTGATCAAAGCATACGAGCAGGTCACATGGAGACTGCTGCTTGACACACCCACTCCTGGATGGGGTGGTACAGGCATAACCCATGACTGGGAACTTGCTCGTGTCGCGGCGCAAGAGGCTCCTATTTTCTTGAGCGGCGGATTAACGCCCGAGAACGTCGCAAGTGCAATACAGCAGGTTCACCCCTGGGGAGTGGACGTAAGCAGCGGCGTCGAGACGAACAAGCAAAAAGATGTAAACAAGATACGCGCCTTTGTACAGCATGTACGCAGCGCTTTGCCAAAGGAGGCAATTGATGCAAACCACGAATAAAGACACACAAGTGACCGCACTACCACCAACCTATCAACATCATCTCTATCCCGATGAGCGCGGTCGCTTCGGCCCCTTCGGCGGCAAATTTGTACCGGAGAGCCTGATGCTACCGCTAGCAGAGCTAGAAGCCGCCTATCAACAGTCACTCACCGATAGCATCTTCTACAACGAACTACGCCAGCAGCTCCGCAGCTTCGTTGGACGCCCAACCTCGCTGCACTACGTCCCACGCTTCTCACAGCAGGTTGCTCCTGACGTCAAGGTCTATCTGAAGCGCGAAGACCTTGCACACACAGGCGCACACAAAATCAACAACGCCTTGGGACAAAGCATGCTCGCCAAGCGTATGGGCAAGCAGCGCATCATCGCCGAGACAGGTGCAGGCCAGCACGGCGTAGCAACGGCAACCGTCTGTGCCATGCTCGGACTCAACTGCATCGTCTACATGGGCGAAATCGATATCCAACGGCAGTCGCTCAACGTCTTCCGCATGAAATTATTGGGGGCAGAGGTACGCTCGGTAACCAGCGGCTCGCGCACGCTGAAGGATGCTATCAACGAAGCCATCCGCGACTGGGTAACGAACGTAGAGAACACCTTCTACTTGCTCGGCTCAGCGGTAGGCCCACACCCTTATCCGCGCATTGTACGCGATTTCCAGTCAATCATCGGGAGCGAGGCGCGTGAGCAAATCCTGCAACAAGAAGGGCGACTGCCCGACATGCTCGTGGCTTGCGTTGGCGGTGGCAGCAACGCCATCGGTATGTTCTATCCCTTCACCGATGCGCCGAGCGTGCAGTTGATCGGTGTCGAGGCTGGTGGATATGGTCTAGAGCCTGGTAAGCACGCGGCGACACTGGTAGCGGGTAGACCCGGCGTGCTGCACGGCACAATGAGCTACTTGCTGCAGAACGAAGACGGCCAAGTACTTGATACGGAGAGCATCTCGGCGGGACTAGACTACC
>JAFAXQ010000015.1 GCA_019240835.1 Ktedonobacteraceae bacterium | reverse complement strand
TGCGAGAGCATTTTGAATACCTTGTAATTGGGCCGATTGCCAATCCTGAAATGAAGCAGTCGCGGGGGTCAGCGTCTCAGTGATCGTTGCCACAGGAATGTTGTTGGCCTTGGCTTTTTTGATAAGAGCCTGGATATTATTCGGCGTATTCTGTGAGTTGTAGATCAAGACCTTAATCTGCTTCTGAGTAATTTGCTGCTCGACAGTTGCTTCATCAGCAGCCGAGATGTCTTGCCCCTCGGAAACGGCTTTGAGATAGGAATAGGGCGTAATCAGGTTCAATCCTAAGGCAGGGGCAAGATAGGAAAAGATACTTTCGGTCGCCCCAACCGCGGTGCCACTATATTTTGCTTTGATGGCTGCGATGAGCGTATGGTACTGCTGCAGACCCGCCGTCAAGAAGGTCTGCGCCGAGTGATCAAAATCACTGGCATCACCGGCATCGATCCCTTTCAGGTCGTCGCGGATTTTGTTCGCTACGGCAGTCACATAGTCGGGGTTGTACCACATATGTGGATTGTCGCCTTCGTGCTTGCCATTGAAGTCACCTACATTTAACTCTTTGCGTCCGCTCATCGGATTTGACTGCAAGAGCTTGTCCATCCAAGGATCATAGCCAGCGCCGTTAAAGATGACATACTGAGCATCGGCTACGGTGCGTGCATTGGCCGTCGTCGGCTCGTAGCTATGGGGGTCAGCATTGGGATCGACAATAATGCTGGCGACACGCACGTGACTGCCGCCCACCTGGGAGGCAATACTGCCCCAAAAATCTTCCGCGGCGACAACCTCGACAGTCTTGCTACCACTACTAGGAGTGGCGGTCTGAGAGGCGGTGCCACAAGCAGTAAGGAGCAGCAGCAAGACAATACTTATAAGCATAGATGGGAAAGCTACACGAGATGGAAACATAGCATCCTCCTTTTGGATTGTTGTTCAACATGAGCGCGAGATACCGTATGTTCCACTATGCGGCGCTTACTAGCGATACAGCATATCAATACTGTACATCAGTTGAGATGGGATGTCAATAGTTATTGAGATTATTTCCCGCACGGTGAGGAATCGGCATATATACGTCAAGTTAAAGGTAGCTTCGCTGGCTGTTCAAAGAGACTTAATTATGCTTTTTACCTTATTTTCACCTTTTAGTTATAATAAATCATCTTAATTTTGATAAATTGTCCTCCTACAAGGTTTAGCATATAAGGCATTTGGACTACTTTTTTGAGGAACTCCACAGTATCAAGATAACTTGATATATGAGAATACACATCGGATTGTGACAGTCATACCTTGCCCTTGTTGGAGATTTTTAAGTGAGTGTAGGTCGTGAAATTTAAAGTTGTGTTTACAGAGGTACAAATGAAAGACGAGCAAGAGAGTATTAATTTTGGAGAGAACGTTGACACGAGTGAAAATTTTTTGCGTAGGTGGAGAGAAATCAGCCCAGGACTGCAACAGGTCGTAAGACGCAAAATCGCGCTGCTTTTGGAAAATAGAGCACATCCATCACTGAAAGCCCATCGTCTCCGTAAGGCCAAAGACACTTGGGAGTGTTACGTCAGCTATACATATCGGCTGCTCTATCGATTTGAAGGAGAGAGACTCGCACTGCTTGATTTGGGAAGTCACTCAGTTGTAGACCGATTTTAAGCAATTTCTCTACTGATGACCACAGTGAATAATCTGATCATTGCAGGGTTTTGTCATTCTGCCAAAAAAGGGCATCAGCGGTTTGCCCACAGGCAAAATACAACTCGTAGGTGGTGTGATCGCTATTCCATTCTGCTTCAAGCTGACTCATTACTTCGTTAAACGTTCCAGGAGCAATGCCGAGTAGCGTGTGGGCCAGCGGTCTCATGCTCGGCCAGCCTGCCAGCATGTCCTGTGCCAGCAGGTTCCCGACACGCCCACCCCACTTGCCCACAGGAAGCGTCCTGGTTTCGGCTCGAATGTTGGAGAGTCCCGCGTGCTTAAGCAGCGAGCCAAGCTGCGACATGTAGGAAGCATCGATGCCCCTCGACGCACTAATCGCACTCCACCACGGCAAAAAGCGCTTGGTGGCTGGTCCCATATGGTGAAAGGTCGTGCCCATTTCTACCAACTCAATCCACCCCCCAGGAGCCGTGACTCGACTCAGTTCTGCCACGACCCACGGCCATCTCGCCAAAGGAATCGCTGCCACCAGCAACCGTTGATGCACATAGTCAAAGGACTGAGCAGCAAACGGTAAGCCTTTGAGCACATTGCCCTGCACAAACTGGGTGTTGCGTGGGGCTGGGGTGGGCCTTGGCGCGTCTTCGAGATCGAAATCGATGAGCTGTGTCTGTGGAATAGTCCTGGGGAATGGTATCCAGGGGCATCGTTGGCTCCCAGGTGAAGGGGGGATAGCGTTTCTTGCGCCTCAGCAAGCGCTCAAAGAGACCCATAGCGCACAGACTCCTTTCTGCTCATGCTCCCTTGAGGTGCTCGCCCTGACCCTCGAGTACCACACGTTTCACCTCTGCAGCAGCATCTCTGAGGGCAGAGTTGACCTGCTCATCAAAAGGCAGAAAGTCGGCACTGACCAGGAAGAACGTACAGGCATGTTCCACGATGAGCAGGCTGGCAGCGTCGACCTCAATACTGTCGCCCTCCTGCATTGTCTCCAGGAAGGACAGCTTTGCACGCAGACGAGTGAGCAGGAGCAGTTCGTCTCTGCGAGCAGGACAGGGCGGTAAGCCAACCTGCACGCACTGGGCATACAGGCCAAGTAGGGTCTGCATGCCTGCTCGCTCCTTGGCCGAGAAGCCGATGGTGATCGGGGTGGGTGGATTAGGGGATGCTCCTTGTTGAATAGTATCCATACTTGTTTCTATCTTCCGTTCTTGATGTACCTACACAGTAAGACACAATACCTAAACTATACTTGTGTTTTCATGAGCAATCAGTTATACTGCTTTTGCCGACTTAACACGTCAATGTTGTTAGAATAGCGTACCTTGTGGGAAGATACCACGAAGTAAAAAGCGCAAACACGAACTGAGACTTCGTGTTTTGGAGAATGAATCATGGCAAGATCAGCCTTGACTTTAGACGAAGCCATCGGACATCATGGGAAGATTATCAAATATTATCGACATTTTGTGATAAACCCTCCTCATGGTTGGACGCAAGAGCAATTAGCTGAAGCATTGGATGTCAGTGTGAGATGGGTCCAAGAGATGGAACGTATGCCATTTATTCAAAGTGTTGCACGGCGGAAAGCGCTCACAACGATTTTCGGTATTCCTAGATCCCTACTTGACTTGGAAGAGCACGAGAAGCTGTCTCACCATGAGACAGCTCATCTCCAACTTTGGGTGATTGATAGCCTAGAGGTTGCAATACGTACCCGCTGGCAGCTCTACTATACCAGTAGCAATAGTGTCACTGAAGAAGGCTTACTCAATCAAATCGACATACTAGAGCAGCTTGCCGATAATGGCGGTGTAGATGAACGTCGTCTCTATCGAATACTCAGTCAAAGTTATCAACTTGCCGGAAGTCTTGCTCGCGATAACTTCCATTACAGTCGTGCGAAGAAATACCTCAGAGAAGCACAGCGCCTCGCGCAAGAGGCTCAATTACCCGATTTAGAGACCACTGCCATTGCGCGACAAGCTGTTGTCTTGTTACGCCAGGAGCGCTTTGAGGAAGCATTGACCATATATCAGAGGGCCGCATCTTTGACCACAAGAACTCAGTACTATGTGGGAGCGTATGTGTACTCAGGTCTAGCAGAGGCTTGGGCGAGAAACAAGCATCAGACCAATTACAAAACCGAGTCGTATCGTGCCCTTGATCATGCACAGAACTTGCTTGCTCATGGTCCCAGTATTCTCGCTGAAGAAAATTTCACCTACGTTCGCTTAACAGCTCACTCCCTTGAAGACACACGAGGCGAGTGCTACATGCTTCTCGGAGAGCCAAAGAAAGGTCTTGAATACCTGCAAAAAGCTTCACAAAAGCTTGATCTTACTATGAATCGTCGGCAATGCCGTTTGCTCATGCAACAAGCCGAGGCATATCTAGCAGCAGGTCAACCCGATGACTGTGTTCATCATACTTTGAAAGGTCTACAACTGGCTCAAGCTCTCGAAAGCCCCGGGAATATCAACTGGGCGCGTGAGATTCACACGAAGCTTCTTGATTCGAAGGGGCAAAGTGAGCCTGTTGTGGGAAAACTAGGGGCGGCCGTCATCGACCCACCGCAAAGAAAGCAGTAATTAGCCATGCCACAGTCTGAGCGTTCCCTTATTCGCCTTGGCCATGTAGGGCTTCCAGCGAGCCGGGTCGGGATGGGAAGTTGGGCTATTGGCGGGGGATGGGGACCACAACCAGAGGCACTCTCCCTGGCGGCTATCCACCAGGCCCTTGAACTGGGCTGCATGCTCATCGACACGGCGGCACTTTATGGCAACGGCCATGCTGAACGGCTCATTGCCCGTGCTTTCCGAGAGCAGGACTCACGCGTCACCACCTTGACGAAGATTTACCCGTTGCAGTATCACTGGTCTCCGGCGGCAGGCACACCTATTGATGAGATTTACCCTTCTGACCATATCATTGCTCAGGCAGAAGCTAGTCTGCGTCGCCTGGAGACGGAGTGCCTAGATGGTCTCCTCTTCCAGACTTGGTGTCCCTCCTGGTCTGATGAGACAGCATGGTACGAGACGATGCTCATGTTGCGCCAACAAGGCAAGATTCATGCATTTGGCATTTCGTTAAGCGACCATCGTGCCGATGATGCCAATGGAGTCATTGCCGCTGGACGTGTGGATATCGTCGAGGCCCCATACAGCATCCTAGATCAACGTGCCGCCGAGCGTCTCTTCCCCCTTGCCCTACGCCACCACGTCAGCGTCATTGCCCGCTCTCCGCTAGCCTCGGGGGCCCTCGGGGGCACGTGGCATGAGGGAAAGACCTTTCATCGTAGCGACTGGCGACGGCGTGTCTTTCGGGGCGACCTCCTCGCACAAACACTCCAGCGGGTCCACCGCCTACAGTCACTTATCGAGTCAAACATTCCCCTTGCTCACGTCGCCATACGCTTCTGCCTCAGCCATCCAGCTATTGCAGCAGTCATCCCAGGGATACGGAATCCAGAACAGGCGGTGTGCAATTTCGCTGTGTTGGAGCAGGGACCGCTTCCACAGGCGTTACTGGAGTGTATTGCTTGTTTATGGCAGGAAGAGTTTCAGTATGATGTGCGTACGAGTATTGGAAAAGAAGGAGAAGGGTAATGGATTGACATATGCTCCTCTACGAGAGTACATAATGGTGGAACGCCTCTGCATACTTATATTTGTGCTCAATGCCAGCCTGACTACCTCTCCTACGCGCAAACGCTTCAGGATCAAAGTTGCCCATCTGGCTCTCATGACAGCGCATTGCCTCTATCTTCTTGTCCAGCACGTTGCTAATATCCACCCAATGATTGGGCTGGTCGGTCGAGAAGTAGTAGATGTCTCTGACGCGATGGGGGGTAAGACCATCCCTCAACTGTTCAGGAAAACTCAGACGTACACGCGCACAAGCCAGTGCGTCCAGGGTACAGATGCCCACCGCCCGGTGGTCTGGATGCACCTCGTTGCGTCTCCACGGATCGAAAGTAAAGACCACATCTGGCTTCCACTGGCGGATAACAAGCACCAAGTCACTTCTTAAGGCGAGTGTTACCTCTACCTCACTGTCCGCATACCCTTCTAAAAACGTGACATGCTTGACGCCCAACACCTCGGCGGCACGGCGTTGTTCTTGCTCTCGAAGAGCAGCTAGACGCGCTGGGGTCACATCTGCGCTATCAGTCCCCTTGTCACCTCTAGTGACAAGCAGGTAGTGAATATCGTGTCCCTCTTGAGCTAAGCGTGCTATCGTCCCACCGCAGAGAAACTCAGCATCATCGGGGTGAGCAATGACAACAAGGATACTTTGTCCTCCTGGTGGCAGTAAGACGGAGGAACCTGATTGGTCCGACACAGCGAAAATCCTTTCTACCTTACCTGAGTGGCTCCGGTTGAAACTCGACAGTTCCACTTTTGCCGCCACTTTTGAGAGCAACATAGGCTTGCTCGAGCGTGATCGTATTGTCCACGCCCTTACACATGTCATAGATCGTCACCGCCGCAATCGTCGCAGCGAGCAGCGCTTCTACCTCTACACCAGTTTTGTATGTGGTACGCGTCCGTGCCTCAATAGAGATAATGCCTTGCGTACTGTCAAGTGCAAACTGCACATCAATATGCGTCATAGGCAAAGGATGGGTGAGGGGAATAAGTTGCGCTGTCTGTTTGCCTGCCATAATAGCGGCTATCTTTGCCACTTCCAAGACACTGCCCTTGGCCACTTGGTTTGTTTCTATCAGGTGGGCTGTGTGCGGTGCCACACGTACTGTTGCTCTGGCGACGGCTTCACGGGTGGTTTCAGCCTTGTCTGTCACATCTACCATCCGAATAGTCCCGCTCTCATCCACATGGGTCAAATGAGGAGTTTGTTCTGAGTGGTCAGGCATGGTATGTCTCTCCTTGTAGGTATTGGGCAGCTACAAGACATGTTACTGGTGAATATACTATACCACTTATGGCGGGTCGTCCTCTTCAGCCCCACTCCTGCCCCTATCAGACGGTTGCCCCATCCCTGGCGACACTGAATCATCCAACTCAGCGAAATAGTCAAGCAGCAGGCGGTGTACAAAGACATAGCCGCCACCCACTTTGCGCAGCAGAATGCGCTCAGCGGCGTAGTCCAGAAAGCGCGGGTAGTTCCAGGGGATGGACTTCGCATGCCATAGCAGTGCCCGCAAGATGAGATGTTGGATACAAGCCCTTCCTCCTAAGAGTAGCCCGCCTCCCAACCCGACGACCAGCCAGACGACCAAAACGACACCTAGTCTACCGATCAGCATGACGATCAATCCGAGGAGTGGTAGACTAATCAGCCAAGTCATGACTCCATAGCGAATACCATTCCGTGCAGAGCGCCATATCCCTTCATTTGGTTTGACAAACGAATTCTCCTTCAGCGTTTCCTTCGATAGTCCGAAGGTCAGTCCACTAAGCCCGCCAGCCGGCGCGAAGAACAGACCGTTGACTAGCCCATTGGCCAGTAGGCTGACTAGCACAGTGATCAGAATACCGACTAGGTTGACGATCAGCATGATGACCAACCCGAGACCAAATCCCCGCCATGCCTTTTTCCACGACCATGTCACTATCTCAGCAGGCTCTATCTTTATGCTGCCTCTTGCGCTAAACAACCCACCGAGCAGCCAACCAACCAACCAGAAAACCAGCCCAAAGACCAGCCCGAAGTTTAGGCCGCCGACTAGAGCACCGATCCAAGAAACAAGCTGCCCGTTGAGCAGCCCAAACCCCACACGATAAATGCGATGTGTCTGAGGATCGGACAGCCAGTCGGGCTGCATTCGCTCAATAAAAAATGTCGTTTGACCGCGGCGATGCATCTGTCGAGCCAGCCATGAGATCCACCTAGTGGTCTGCTGTACAGAAAAGCGAGGATCGCTCCCCCGGCGTGTGAGCATGCGCTCGACGTAGGTCTCAAAGAGGTGCCGTTGCTGAGCCTCACGAGAAGTGGCCGCCAGCAGATCGTCAATGGATTTTCCTGGGTAGGCCAGCACCAACACTGTGAGCATGAGCGGTGTGGTCGTCAGTTCTTGCAAAGCAGTATCCTTGTGTAACGCTATGCGTATCGCCTCCAACTGCCCCTGTGTACTTGTAAGGTATACATCGATCTGCAGTGGGGTCAGCGGTTGGATGGTCACCGCGCACAGAAAGGCGACCCGTTGCTTTTGGGCAAAATATTCCGTGGTTCGACTACACACGACAGGCGAAACGCTCCTGAACTGTCTACGGAAGTCGTTGATGGCCGCAACACATGCTGAACGTGCCTCTTGCTGCACTTCATCGAGTCCATCCAGCAACGGCAAGATGCGCTCTTGCTCCACCCATGCTCGACCAACTTTGCGCGGCACTTCGTACCTGATAGACAACTCCTCTACCAGCCACTCCGTGAGGGGTACTCGTTTTTGTGCCCACGAGGAGAGATTGAAAACCACGGGTATGCGGTGCGTGGAGTCCTGCTCAGCACGGGTGAGTAGCTCGCTCGCGAGCTCTAACAGCAGCGTCGTCTTGCCAGAACCGGGTTCTCCCAGAATGAGCAATTCCCCATCGGCTTGATCATAGACTTGTGTGATACAGGTGCCAGCAGGCAACGGACGGGGCGGCAGGTTCGCTTCCTGAACTATGAGCCGCCAGGGATTGGCGAGGGCATCGGGTTGCTCCTGTAGGCCAAGTTCGATGCGAGCAGCTTGGTGCAAGGAGTGCATCAGCACGCCTTCAATCCAGAAGACCCGCACACGCTTGAGCATGCGTGTTCGATTTTGACGATCTGTCGATGAGAGCACAGGCAGAGGCTGAGAGGAGCGCCGTAGCTGATCCAGCACGCGATGTATGCCTTGGGCTACATCTGCAAAGGCTTCATCTTGGTTGGACCAGCTTGTGATCGGGCAAGCATTGCGTGGCAGGCATTGCAGGTGAGCAAACGGCAGATGCTGCCAATCCACTTGACGCAGCAGAATGGGAATGACGCGGGCTTCGCTCCGACTCTGCCGTTCCAAAGCACGTTGCAACTCAATGCCATAGCAGTAGTCGGAGGCCACAAAGTCAGCGCTGATGAGCAAAAGGATCACAGTCGCGCTGTTAATGGCGTCATCAATCTCTCTCGCCCAATCCGCGCCAGCAACAATGTCGCGATCTTTCCAAGTAGCAATGAGTCCTTCGCGCTGTAGACTGCTCAGATGTTTCTCTAGCTCCTCGCGCAAGGCTTCATCGGCATGGGCATAGGAAATGAACACGCTGGCAGCTAGGTTGTCCTGCTTGTGCTGTCTGGTCATCTCCCAATAGATCGTCTTCTAGTACAGCCTCTCAGTCTACGAGAAGAACTGCTCTACATGTACTCGTAGCCCGGGTACTATCTGAGATGGCACAGTCGCCTTGCCTCTAAAAACCCCAAGCGGTGTGTATTCATCCTTTTCAAGCATTAATATCTCAAGTGTGCGAGCCTCTGGATCAGCAATCCAGTACTCCTGCACACCTGCACGAGCATATGCCTCAAGCTTTTTATGCCGATCATGGGTTGCTGTGCTAGGTGATGAGACCTCGACAACGAGATCAGGTGCGCCCATAATACGGTTTTCTGTAATCCTATCCCTGTGCTCATTAAGAACGACAAGTACATCAGGCTGAACCACCACGTCAGAAGCAAGTTCAACGTCGAAAGGTGCCACCCGCACTATGCCAAGCCCTGCGAGTTTGACAGAGGCCCGCAGATAAGTAAAAATCTCACCAACTGCATCCTGGTGTGCTCCACTAGGCGAAGGTGACATATACAGCACTCCGTTCACGACTTCATACCGCCGCCCGTCATCTGGAAGGGCTGTATAGTCTTTATAGCTCCATTGTCCCTGCCTCGGACCGGGGACATCATTAGCCGGTATAACCGTTGATAGTCTATCGATTGTTGTCATCGTAGCCTTA
>JAFAXQ010000304.1 GCA_019240835.1 Ktedonobacteraceae bacterium | reverse complement strand
GCTTCTCCTGATCTTTTCTTGGTGTCAACTGTAGCATAAGCGATCATGGTGACCGCAAGGGGTGCAACCCGAAGCTTTGCGCCAAGAGACGTGATGTGCCTGACTTGACTTGCACTGTGCCTCATATCTTGGTGGGGGCACAACTCCATTGTGCCCCGAGCTTCCGTGCAACAAAGCGAGTCGCACCCTACACTGTGAATTGCCTTGCTTTTAGTAAAGAATGCATGATACACTTAGATAGCAACGTATCCTGATGACTCACAGAGAGAAGCGCTCCACTCTAGAACTGTGGTCATCTGTGTCCATGCACTCTTCACTTGAACTATAGACTAAACTCAGAAGTGCGTCCACCGCATTTTTTCAAGAATTATGGCAAAGGGAGCAACACGAGATGAGTGACACAGATGCAGCACAGGTCGAACCTATTCATCAAGGAAGGATCGTCGCCCTGGATCGGCAAGCAGCCAATTTATCGCAACAAGACCTCGCCGACTTCATGGGAGTGAGCTGGTACACGGTGCAACGCATGGAGAAGCAACCTGTGATTAAAGATGTTCAAAGGCGGCAGTTTCTGGTGGCCTTCCTGGGCATTCCTGCTGCCTATCTGCAGCTCGATACTGATACGCAAGAGCAGTGGGCCGAGCGCGCTGAACTGTTGTATAATGATGATCCCATGTCCTTTGTCGAGGATCTGGTCAACACCCGCTGGACTATGCTTCTTATAGGTGGGCCTCGTCATGCTGCTGGCGGCCTAGACCGATTAGTCCAAGAAGTCGAGTTCTTCGCTCAGACAGTACGTGAGAGAGCTTGGCGTCGACGTGCTCACACGCAACTGTGCATGACCTACCTGTTGCGAGGGAGCGTTGTGGGAGAACTGCTGCACAACCAGCAGTCACTTGCATGGTATCAGAAGGCGCATACGGTTGCCTGGGAATTGAATGATGCGGAATTGATGGCAGCGGTGCGGGTGAGCGAGGGCATTGCGTTCTTGCGAAAAGAGCAACCACGAGAAGCCATCGAGTATTACCAGCATGCCCTTGATCTTGTCACGGGCAAAGGTCTTCCTCTTCTACGGGGGAATATTCTCTCTGTCCTGTCGGAGGCGCATGCTAAAGCCGGGCAGGGGCAGCAGTGCTGGCGCAACTTGGAGTTGGCTGAGCATATTCTTGAACAGACTGCAAAAGCTCGGGAATGCAGCTATAGGGTTTTTAATGCAGAACTGCTGAATGGTTATAAAGGGACTAATGCGCTTCTTTTGCGTGACTACGACCGTGCGCTCAGACTGCTAGATAAGAGCTTGAAGAGCTATGACCAGACACGTGTCCTAGAGAAAGCTCGCCTCATTGTCCGTAAGGCTGATGCATACTATGGGCAAGGCAATGTTGATTACTGCACTGATACCGCCAAGGAAGCATTTACGCTTGCGAGTACTGTAGAAGCAAAAACCACCTTGGTGCGTGTCAAGGGACTGCACACGAGGTTACTCCGTGGTGCCTGGGCAAGAGAGCGCGGGACGGTTGAGCTAGGGATGATGATTGCTGACTATGAGCGAAAGTATCGACCGCTCACCTCAGACGACAGCCCTAGCGTTCCCCAATAGTCATGTAGACTTCCCAGCACCGGCCGCGTATGCGCTCGGAACGGGGACGTAGGCCGCGTTGCCTCAAGGGGATGAGGCTACGTGGCACTTCCTCGACGAGAGCGCGCCGCTTGCCGGTGCCAAAGACTGCCGAGGGGCCATAGACGAGTGCTTGCGTCAGTACAAGGAAGGGCTGTAGTAGACCTAGTGATAACAGCCTTGCACCTTCTATGACGATCAAGCGACCGCCAGGACGTAGCACACGCGCCACTTCTGCGATAGTGTCGGAGTCGTAGATATAGTTAGAAGGAAAGGTACTGACTACTGTATCGAATGACGCGTCACTAAAGGGAAGCTGCTGAGCACAGCCTTGAATGATGCATTCAGCCTGGTCAACCTTGCGCTGCCGTAGCGTGTGGCGTGCCGCAGCTACCATCTGTGGCGAGCGTTCGATGGCACGGCAGCAATAGCCTACTTCAAGCATGTCAGCGAGCAGGTCGCCGAGTCCGCAGCCCAACTCCAACACGTCATGGCCTACAATACGCGGTAGTACTTGGCGTTGCCAGACGCGCCATTGACCTGCAAAGGGTACTGTGCTGGCGAAACGGTAGAGATAGCGGTTTTTATAGAGCGTTTCAAACAGCCAGTTACGCAATGCGGGGGTCATTGTACGCCTGGCTCTACAAAGATAGCTAAGAGTTCATGCAAATGTGCAATCACTAGGTGGGGCTGCATATCGTCCTGGCTCGGGCCGTACTTTACCCTTGCACTGTGCTGCGCGTACGCCAGAAGACGCTCTTCCTCTGTAAGGTGCGATTGGAGCACATCGTCTACCATTTCCGCCGCCAATGCTGCCCGCAGGCGTCGTGACGGCTTCCAGACAGTAAACATCCCCAGCTTTTTAGCTCCCGCCACATCAGCGCGCAGTGAGTCGCCGACCATAACAGCCTCGTGCGGCGCGACATCAAGTGCATTCAGCACACGCAGGAAGATGTCGGGATTGGGCTTGCGTATACCCAAGTCAGCGGAGATGGCGATACAGCTCGGATCAAAGTACTCGAAGAAGCCCAATATCTGTAGGTCTTGCTGAAAGAGTTCGCCCCCCCAGTTACGGTTAGACACAATACCCAACAGAAAGCCACGCGCACGCAACGTTTCGAGTGTGGAGAAGGTATCGGGGAAGGGAACACGCGACTCAGAAGAAGAAACACGCAGTGCCTCGAAGACGGCAGCGCTCAACTCAGGTGTCACACCTGACAGCCCCACTTGCTGCAATACTTCGCTTGTGGCAAGGGTAAAATCAGGTTCGTAATAGGCTCTCTGGCGTCTGGCATTGTGGATATACTCCTCCAGCGCCTCCTTTATCTGACTGTATAGTGCAAGAGTAGCCACAGGAGAGAGCGAGGGAGTATGGCCATGAAGAGCTGCGAGCACGCGCTCGTAGGCAGCACTATCAAGGTGTTGTAGGGTGGTATCGTCCCTGAGCGTCCACAGCGTCTCGCCCAAATCAAAGAGGATACAGCGCACCGTTCGTCCAGTAAGAGCGTGTGTAATCTGCTTGGGCAAACGTCTTCTCCTCATGTAGCGGCGAGCGAGCATGGCGGGCACAAGGCCCGCCACTACGATACACGAGCCGCCGTTGATGCATGTATCGTAGTGGCGATCCCTTGCGGTCGCCATGTTTCCCTGCGGTCGCTATGCTCGCTCGCCGCTACTTGTCTATTTCTCCTCGTTGGGTGTAAGCACTTCATCAACAAGGCCGTACTCAACTGCCTGCTGGGCGTCCAGATAGTAGTTACGGTCGGAGTCCTGCTGGATACGCTCGACAGTCTGGCCGGTGTGGTGCGCAACGATCTCATACAGATTGCGGCGCAGGCGCAGAATTTCGCGTGCAGTGATCTCAATATCGGCAGCTTGCCCTTCAGCGCCGCCAAGCGGCTGGTGGATCAGCATAGTAGAGTTTGGCAAGCAGTAGCGTTTACCCTTCTGACCAGCGGCTAGCAGCACAGCCCCCATGCTCATCGCCATACCCATACAGACCGTAGACACCTCTGGCCGTAGCCACTGCATGGTATCGTAAATGGCCAGACCTGCATAGATGCTGCCGCCGGGGGAGTTGATGTACATGTTAATATCTTTGTTGGCGTCCTCGCTCTGCAAGTACAGCAGTTGCGCAACGACGGTATTAGCGACCAGATCATCGATAGGGCTACCAATGAAAATGATACGCTCCTTCAACAAACGCGAGTAGAGGTCCCAGGAACGCTCGCCACGTGGCGTGGTCTCAACAACTGCAGGAATGATGCCTTTTGGCTCTAAGAGTTCTCTCGACTCTTTGATCCACTTTGGATCGCGAGGATCAAAAATGGTGCCCATGTTTGCTCCTTTTAATTTATATACCATTACGAGGGTACAGCGGACAGAGGCCCTTTGAACCTCGTCTGAAAGGTGAACCGTTGGTATACTTCTGTATAGAGTTATATTATCACTTGTACATTGCGAACGCAAGAAAAAAAGGAAGAAATTTACGTGTGAGTAGCACTCGGAAACGCTGAGTGCTACTCACAGGTGCCATGCTAGCTATAGACGACGCCAGTTGCATGACATGCCTTGCACACCTGTGCCACGTATATAAGCCCATACTCACAGACCGGACAGGCGATCAGTTGCTCACAGTCATCGTCATCAAAAACAACAATTTCACCCGCACCTTTACAATTAGCACAAGGAGAAGTGACCATGACCTCACCCCTCTCGTCACACGTCCCACATTTTTCTCTGCGCAAGTATCCGCTCTCTTGCATATAAAATCACCACTACTTACCTAATAAATCTCTTCTTGGATTTTGCCGTCGATAATCTTGTGCACCATTAAGCACTACAGTAGTCACCAAACTTCTATCGGATAAGCGCGAAATGATACGCTCATCAATGCTTGCTAAGCCCGACCCATTGGCGGTGATAACCGTCGGATAGCGCGTATTGTAGCGATAGTTGAGCAGTTGAAAGAGCTTCTCGTTGGCCCAGGGAGAACTCTGGTGCGCTCCTAGATCATCAAGGACGAGTAACTCTGCCTCACGCATCTTTGCGAAGCGCACATCGTATGCCTCAGTTGAGTTTGGACTGAAGGTTGCTCGCAGGTGAGCAAGTAAGTCGGGCACGACGGTGAAAAGCACAACAGCGCCATCTTGCAAGCACTGGTTAGCAATAGCAGCAGCGAGGTGCGTTTTACCACACCCGTTATTGCCGACAAGCACAAGCCAACCGTTAGGATTGCGTGCGAAATGACATGCTTCTTGAAACGCCTCGCGTACGGAAGGATGCACCCCTGAAAAATTTACATGAAAATTCTTAAAGCTTATGTGCCGAAATGCAGCTAGATCGGAAAGTTCGAGCAATTGCTGCCGTCTCTTTTCCTTTTTTTCAGCTACCTTGCATTCGCACTCAATAGGTTTACCAAAAAAAGGATGCCCAACTGGAACATCATTGCGCAGATAGCCAGCGCCCCTACACAAGGGACAGACCTGCCGTGCCGGCATAGGCGGTGGTACGTTTACTGCTGCATACTGCAGTTCACGCACTGCGATTTGTGGCGGCTCGCGTGAAGCGAGCTGGGTAGGACGTAGCAACTCCGGCAGAGTTTCGCATTCTCGCCCTATATTGGCTACCACCTGCGGATCAAGTGGCCGCGTATAGCGGGGATCGCGCGATTCCCTCGCAGCTCTAGCGGGTGTAGGTGGCTCAGGTAATTCCTCGGCCCGCTCCCAATCACCGTAACGCATGCCTGTAGCCCCGTCCTCATCTTCATCCCACTCTTCAAGAGCATCGGCACGTGGGGCAGAGGTGCAGTTGTCGCTACGATGGTATGGCCGAGGCGCGGCGGGGTATTGACGGCCTGCCTGCAACGGACGAGGACGCTGTTGTGGATGTTGTTGATACGTCTGGGCTGCACCTTGCGCTGGATGACGAAGTTGAGAAATCGGGGGAAGCGCATCTTCCTGCTGATCCATACGTGCTGTTTGTTCGCGCAAGCGACGATGGGTATTGAGTGGTTGTGAGCGCTGTGCAGGTGAATTTCCCTGCTGTGAGTGCTGTGCTGTCAAACGGTGACGCTGTAGCGTCGTGCGATTCATAATATCATTCAAGCTTTCCATGCCTGCCTGCCTTCCGTTTCCCAGCGCCTCAATATGGCGCGAATATATTTCCAACTGCGCTTATTCTGCTGTACTGCCTCGCGGAATGCCGACTCAATCCATTCTGCTGGGTATTGATCGGCGGCATCCTTGAGTTCATCAGCAATTAATGGTGAAAGTAAGCCAATATTTTGTTCATATAATACAAAGATATTAGGACGCTCTATCTGTACCTGTACGTCGCGTAGGTTGTCGTGCTGTATACTTCTAGGGTGAGTTCTCTCCTGTCCAGCAACGGCAAGGTCGTTCTCCTGCTCTCCTTCTGTTGTGAGAAGCCGAACAGGTATCATCTCACCTCCTTGTAGTTCTGCGACAACTTTGCGACTACGGGGTGTATTAAAGAAATACCAGCCGATCACCTCGGCCTCGTCTCTGCCCTCGCTCACTAGCTTGAGATAGATGCGTAGCAACGTACCACGCACTACCGCCTGCTCCAACCCCTGGCGCAAACGTTCCTCTGGCGGTCGCGGGTCCCCTCTACGCTTGAGACTGTGGAGCAACACGCGGTCCGTATGTAATTCACGGTCACTAGTACAACGCGGATTACCTTGCTTGCGTGCCAGCAGCCAGAACAGATGCAACGTCACTTTTAGTTCGGCGCTATCCTCAATCTCCGGTAACACCTGCGTAAAGAACACCTCGGGTACTGGCACATATGGATTTTTTCCCGATGGGAATCCTGTAAAGCCCGTCATAGTGTCCACCCCTCATTATTCAGTTGGCGGCGTGACTTCCAGGTCGCAGAAACGTGTCTGGCTGGCCTGAAAGTACAGACTCACTTCACCCACGGGTCCATTTCTATGTTTGGCAACAATTATATCAGCAATATTTTTGCGTTCTGAATCTTGATTATATACATCATCTCTGTAAATGAACATTACTATATCTGCATCCTGCTCCAGGGAGCCACTTTCACGTAGATCCGATAATTGTGGCACCTTCGACTGCCGACTCTCCACGGCACGCGACAACTGCGCCAGTGCCAGCACTGGCACATTCAACTCACGCGCCAGCCCTTTGAGATTGCGGCTGATCTCTGAAATCTCCTGCACACGGTTCTCATTGCGTTTGCCACCTACTGACGACTGCATGAGCTGGAGGTAATCAACGATGATCACGTCTACACCATGCTCGGCCTGTAGGCGACGCGCCTTGCTGCGCATTTCGATAGTGGAGAGAGCTGATGTGTCGTCAATCCAGATATTGGCCTCTGATAGCGTACCCATAGAGTAGATAATACGCTCCCACTCATCGTCTTCAATCCAGCCTGTGCGCAAACGCTGTTGATCGATGCCAGCATCCATTGAGAGCAGACGTTGTACTAACTGCTCTTTGCTCATCTCTAAACTGAAAATGGCGATGGATTGTTTGTGCTTGATGGCCGAGTTGTGAGCCATACTCAGAGCCAGGCTCGACTTGCCAATAGATGGCCGGGCAGCCAGAATAATCAAATCCGACTTCTGCAACCCTCCCGTCAAGCGGTCCAAGTCGGTGAAGCCAGTGGGGACACCCACAATGGAGCCGCGACGTTCGTGAAGCTGGTCTAGCTTCTGCATGTAGTCTGAGAGCAGTTCGCGCAGAGAGGAGAAGTCGCTGCCGCTATGACGCTGGCCGATGCTGAAGATGAGCTGCTCGGCCTTATTCAGCGCGACATCGGCGTCACCTTCTTCGTAGGCGGTAGCAGCAATCTCTCCAGCGGCGTGAATGAGGCGGCGCAGGATGGCAGTACGTTCGACGATACGGCCATAGTACTCGACATTGCCGCTGGTCGGAACCTGGTTGATAAGCGAAGTAATATAGCTGGCCCCACCTACTTGCTCCAGTTTGCTAAGCCGCTCCAGCTCGTCACAAATAGTGATAAAGTCGGCCGGCTCATGCTGCTCATAGAGCTGCAGGATGACCTCGTAGACCGTGCGGTGGGCATCGCGATAGAAGTCCTCGGGCTGCAAAAAATCAGCTACTAGCACGACCGCTTCTGGGTCGATGATAATGCTTCCGAGGACGCCGCACTCAGCTTCTATACTCTGTGGTAGTAGTTTTTCCACGGTTCTCTTCTCGCATCACTAAACGTCACCTCTCCACTCTTCCAACCACTATGACGCTCTTCTTGTTTTGCCGCGAAAAAGGTTTCTTTGGGGTCAAGGGATGCTAGCCCAATGAACCTTGTTAGAAAATTGTCGGCTAATTCTTATATACTAGCACATACGTTCGTGCTTTGACATAACAGCAAGGGATGCAAATAGAGCTTTTTCAACTTCCATCTTTTCATCCTGACCCTTGCTCAACAAGTGTAACGAATCTGGGAGGCTAAATCAAATGGTGGAACCCTCAATGCCCTGTGGATATGTGGATAGATTTCTGTTATGTCGTGCTCACAATGAGCGTAGCATATGACACACCAGTGACTTTTCCGCTACTTATCCACCGACGCAACTGAGTTATCCACACAATTTTCCACGTAGTTATCCGCAAAAACTTGTTTGTAAAGAGGGAAGCATGGGCTAGGGAGAACATTTTTGAGGGCTTGACCCCACTACGCAAGCACGCTATGATAGCATCTAGGAAAAGAGAGAAAGAAGGAGTACCGGTAGCAATCCTATGCCAAAAACGAAAAAACGCGCTGCTGCGAGGCGTGCAGCAAAAATTGCACGGGCACACGCTTCTCAATTACCGAAGCTAGAGGTCAAAGGGGCTAGACCTAGCCAACGTAGGCCGGGCTACAAGCCTCCCGTCCGTGGCATTGCGCGCTATCCCTGGGCGACAGGACTCAGTGTTCTTATCATTGCTCTGGGTATATATACTCTTTACTACTATCACGTTGGTCCCTTTGCTCTTCCCAAAGTACACCCTATGCAGCCTAAGCCGACACCAACATTGATTACGGCCTCACCCGCTGGCACTTCGCCTTGTCTCAAAGTGGCTAAGCAGCTTACTGACACCGCGCCAGCACCGAGCACAGCGGAGATACAGAAAATCACTCATAGCTACAAGCAGGCACCAGCTATGACTATTGATACAACGAAGATGTACTGTGCTGGCATCAACACCAACCGAGGTTTGATTGTAGTAGAGATGAAACCTGACCTGGCTCCCAAAACTATCAATAATTTTGTGTTCCTAGCGCAACACCATTTCTATGACGGCCTTACCTTCCACCGTGTCGTGCCTAAATTCGTCATTCA
>JAFAXQ010000279.1 GCA_019240835.1 Ktedonobacteraceae bacterium | reverse complement strand
AAAGGCTCAGCCGCTAAAATTTGGGCTAAACGCTAGTCTCATGACCATTGCCCACAACCTTATACGTGTCCTTCTCGTTCCATTGCTGTGTCGTATGAAATGCGCAGTAGTATCCCGATGATAATGTAATTAGCGAGAAGAGAACTGCCCCCATAGCTAAGGAAAGGAAGAGGAATACCCGTCAAGGGGAGAAATTTCATGTTACCAGCCGTAATGATAAGTGTTTGTAGAGCGAAGATAGAAGTGAGGCCAGCGGCTAGCAATTGAGTAAAGGGAGTAGTTGCCTCGACAGCAATGCGAAAACCGCGATAAAGAATAAGCAAGTAGATACCAATAATCGCAAAGAGTCCAGCAAGTCCAAACTCCTCGCCTAGAGCTGTGAAAATCATGTCGGACTGCACAACTGGCACAAAGAAACGTCCTGCTGGATGGCCTAAGCCTAAACCAGCACCCAGTATGCCCCCGCTTGACAGAGCAATTAGGCCTTGCACGATCTGATAGGCTCCGCCCGGCTGATTGTAGAGCTGTTCGCTTCTATCATTCCAATTGAGGATATCGATGCCCAGAACACCAAAGCGCGCACGAACATAGCCAAACAGCTTATAGCCTATATAGCCAAGGATGACGAAAATGAGCAAACTAGCAACTACATAGGCGATTTTGCCGCTGCCGAGGTAGATCATACACAGGAAAATGCCATAGATGAGCAGTGCTAACCCAAGCTCACGTACAAACAAGAAGAGCAACAAAGCCAGTCCAAGCATAAGTACGAGTGGCCCGAGTTGACGAAGCGGCGGCAGGCGTACTGGACCGAGATGCAGATTCCCCTCGGAGAGAATGTCTCGGTTTTCACTCAGATAGGCGGCAAAGAAGATAACGATACAGATCTTCAGCAGTTCAGAAGGCTGGAAGCCAAATGGTCCAATGCTTAGCTGGTCGTGACCAGGAGCATCGAAATTATGTACTTGCAGGGTTCTCAAGAGCGTCACGCCGACCAGAAAGATACCAAATGCGACAGCAGTGTATTTATAGCGCTCAAGCCACTCGACATTGCGCAAGAGAAAGACTGTCACCACGCACACACTGACGCCAAGGAGAAGCCAGAGCAATTGACGCGAACCAAGCTCAGGATCAGGAGTGGGACTCAGATCCGGTCCGAGGCGCGTCGCCATCAGCACACCGAAGCCGCTGAGTAGACCAACAAGAGGCAGTAACACTTGATCTGCTTTGCGAAAAAAGATACTGAAGAGCATATTGACAGCTAGTAAGACGGCTATAACTCCAAGCGCTGGAATAAGCCCCTGAAGCGTGGGTAGATTGCTTTTGCTAAGAGAAGAGTGCGGGTCTGCTTTTGCGATGAGCAACTGCGACATTTCTAGCAAGAGAAGCAGAAAAGGAATGATGAACAGCCCTAGCTCTGTCCAACGGTAGCGTTGTAACACACCTGGAGACCGATTTGCCATCTTATGAAATCCCCTCGTAGCTGTCTATTGAGTGAGCTTAAATTTAATATGGCCAACACGTACAATATCGCCAGGTTTGGCTGGAATGGCATCACGTGCTGGCTGCTCATTTACATATGTTCCGCTTTTGCTGCCTACATCCTGTACGTACCACTTGCCATGACGGTACCACAGGTGTGTGTGTTCAGTAGAGATGAAGTTATCGGCAAGTTGAATAGTGTTTGTTGGTCCCCGACCAATGCTTGTCTGTGGCTCAAGGCGAAAAGTCCTGCCGGGTGAGATGGTGGTACTAAGGCCGCTATCGACAACAACCAGGGAGCCAAGGGAAACGGCTGCCTTGCCCACTCCGGCTTGGTCTACAGCGGACGCTCTACGTAGGTCGCGTGTGATAGCGAGCACCACCTGCATAAGAAAGAGGTAGAGCAGTATGACAAATAGAAGTCTCAGTATCAATAAAAAGGTATCTATCGTTAATGCCATGAATTAACTACTCACCTTCTCTCAAAGTAAAAATCATAGCCGCCTATGGTGAAGTGATCACCAGTGCGCAGAGTGTGTTGACGCATCTGAGGAGTATTATTGATAGTAATCCCATTAGTGCTACCAAGATCGTAAATGACGAATTGATTATCGGGTTGGTATTTGAGTTGAGCATGATAACGTGAAACGCGCTTATCCTCTACAATAATATCATTACTGAGTTGTCGTCCAATATTTACGACAGGCTTTTCAATATGATACATTTGCGGTGCTGCTTGTGGCAGACGAATAGTAAGCCAAGCCTGTGGCATAGCAGGGGAAGATGGAGATGGTCCTGTGGGTCTAGCTGCATAAGCAGGGGCATCGGGAATTGTATGTGGTTGCTTGGGTAAGGAGCCACTCGAAGTACTATCCGGCAACTGCTGCCCTGTCGGTATACGTGAACGCAACTGTTCTATTTGTTCAGCACTAAGCTCCTGAGTTGCCAGGATATTGCCTTGTGCAATGCTCCCGACTTCAATGCGAACGGAACCGATAGCAAGCGAGCTATCTGCATGAAGGCGTAGCGTTGGCTCTGCTCTAAGTGTATAATGTCGGTGGCGAGCAAACTCAACTAATTGCTTCTGCCAGTCAGAGACAAGTGTCTGTAAGTCTGGCGACAACCGCTGGTGGTCTTTGATACTTACGTAAATGTCATAGGCGCTTGGGGCCAAACGTCGTCCCTCACCCTGCAGCAATATATTATTTTCCATCACTCGTTCTAGTTTGTGCCCCAATTCCATCGGCTCCAGGCGCGAAGGAAAGAGGCGAGAAAACGGGCCTTCGACCATACGCTGAACAAGTGACTCAAATTTGGTCAGTGGATTTTGGCGAGCCTTCAATTGCTCACCCTCCTAATTTTTATAGCTTTTGTTGTAACAACTGACGAGCTTGCTGCACGTCGCAGGATATCTGTGCTTTCAAAGCGTTGACATTGGAAAAGCGTTGCTCCGCACGCAGACGTGCCATGAATTCTATAGACAGACACTTATTGTAGAGGTCAAGATTAACATCTAATAAGTGTACCTCAACAACACGCTCTTTGCCATTAAACGTAGGTCTTATGCCAATATTGGCCACCCCCTTATAAGCTACAGAAGGAATGCCTGCATCGCTTGCTCTATCGTCTACAATATGTGCTCGTACAGCATATACGCCATTGGCTGGCAAAAGTTTGTTTGGCTCGGGCTGTAAATTTGCGGTTGGAAAGCCGAGTTGCCGTCCGCGCTGGTCTCCATATCTAATGGTCCCCTGCATCGTCATTGGATGCCCTAGTAATTCATTGGCTTCGCTAATGTGTCCCTCGCTCACTAAAGCGCGAATACGTGTGCTACTAATACGCTTATGCTCGTCCCCTGCTAGGGCAATAGCCCGTACAAGAATGTGGTGCTCTTCACCGTAGTGTTGCAAAAAGGCAATGTTGCCTCTGCGGTTGTGACCAAGGCTGAAATTAGCGCCTACCACCAGCCCTCTTAGCGCAAAATGTGTACGCAAGCTATCCAGAAACTCTTGAGCGCTCATGGCTGCAACTGCTTGAGTAAAGTGGATAATAATGGAGTTGTCGATGCCTGCGTATTGTGCGGCAAGGACTAATTTCTCTTCTAGCGTTGTCAAGCATTCAAGGTGAATGTCTGGCCGCACTACTGCGAGGGTGTGTGGCGAAAAGGTAACGAGCGCAGGCTTACAAATCAGTTCCTGGGCTGTTGCACGTAGTTCGTGCATCAGACGTTGATGTCCTCGATGAATGCCGTCAAAGTTACCAATTGTAATAACGATAGGCTCGTTGGTTGATAAATTTGTTGTGTATTCCATCGTGTTCATAGTACCACAGTTAGTAGAACCTGGCAATCAGCAGGCAGTCATGCCCCCGAAGGAGAGCACGAGGGAGCTTTTCAATTACATTGTACGAACACCTTTTTAGGTTGCCACATGTGTTGTTGTGCATCCCATACTGCAACAGCTACGAAGTGACCGACGCCATCGTAGACCCGTGCGACCTGCGGCTGTGCTCTCTGCATAGCTAGTGGCTCATAACAAAATGCATTGCCATGCAAGACGTGTTCAAGCGTCACAGCATCTAGGTGTAATGCAGGATAGTCTTGTAGGACGCTGTCAAATGGTACAAGGTACTGTACCGCCCCCCCTTGCGCGAGTTGTGTGAGCGTTACACTGTCATGGAGGTGAAATGGACCACTTCGCGTGCGTGTCAGTGCTGCTAGGAATGCGCCACAGCCGAGCTGCGCGCCCAGATCATGAGCCAGTGAGCGGATATAGGTGCCTTTGCTACACTCCACTGCAAGCGTAAGGTGAGGGTTATGCCAGGATAGCAGGTGTAGTCGGTAAATCTCGATAGGACGTGGCCCTAGGGAAACCTGCTCACCTGCTCGAACACGTTTGTATGCAGGTTGCCCTTGTAGCTTAATGGCAGAGTAGCGCGGTGGCATCTGCATCTGAAAACCGACGTGGTGTTGCAGGGCGACTTCGATCTGTTCGAGCGAGAGTTGCATAGTATCGGCTGTATGCATGACCGCCCCTTCGGCATCGTAGGTATCAGTGGCGATACCAAAGACGATATGCGCCTCGTACGCCTTGCCACTCTCGCTAAGATACTCAGCAACACGCGTTCCCTGACCGACGCAGATGGGCAATACACCGTTCGCTGTGGGATCGAGTGTACCGGCATGTCCGACACGCTTCTGCTTGAGCAGTTTGCGTATGTTTGTCACAACGTCATGCGAAGTCATCCCGGCAGGCTTATTTATATTTAAGATACCGTCCATTCTGTCCCTACAACGATCATATGTCTATTCACTCACGCCGTCTGCGGATACTTGCTCCTCGTCCTTTATCACCCGTTTCAACTCTGCCACGACCGTAGGCATCGCTTCTGCGAGTGGCATGTGAAGAGTGGCACCAGCAGCACGAGCGTGTCCCCCACCACCGAGACGCATGCAAATCTCAGCAGCATTATGAGGTGCAGCGCAGCGTAGACTCAGGTCTGTAAGTGCTGATTCGCCGTAGTTTTTGAAGAATACGGCAATCTGCACTCCCTCGATATCACACAGTATAGCGGACAAATTATCGCCCATCTCTGGTGTAGCTCCCGCTTTCGCAAGTGTCTCACCGGTGGCGTAGGACCAGATCAGGCGTCCATTGCAATCAGTCTGAGCAGTATTGATCACTTCTGCCTGAAAGCGAATGCTAGCTAGAGAATGCGTCCGATAAATTGGCTTAGCAACCTTCTCTGGGACAGCACCAGCTCGTAGCAGTAGCGCTGCTACCTCCATCGTACGCGCAGTGGTATTTGTAAATTGAAATGACATAGTGTCGGTAATCAACCCGGTAAGAAGACACAGGGCGGCGTCTTGATGCAATGGTAGGTGCGCTTGCTGCTGCACCAGCACAAGTAACTCTGCAGTTGCAGCCGAAACCGGATCAATAATATTGACGCGCCCGCAGCCGCGACTGCTAATGTGGTGATCGATGTTCAAGATAGCAACGGAGGTAAGAAACTCCTGATGGTGTTGGTAGAGCTGACCAAAGCGTGTCAATTCGCCCGCGTCAAGGGCGATGACGAGATCGAAGTGCTCATCTCCAAGCGTCTGTTGCAGCAGCTCCACTCCAGGCAAAAAGGAGAAGACCCTTGGTGCTGGATCGGCACAGGCGGGAACGCATACTTTGCCCATTTGGTGCAGAATATGCATAAAACCAAGCGCTGAGCCAAGACAGTCGCCATCTGGATGTTCGTGAGCAATTAAGGCGATGCGTTGTGCTGCTTCAATCAGTGTCATCGCCTGTTGTAGCAGTGTTGGATCGATTTGTCGCGTCGGTGGAACAGGGGCGTCACTTATCACTATTCTACCTCTGTTGTGTGCGCATTACGTTGTTCTTCCTGCTCGACTTGCCTGATCAGTTCGAGGATACGTGCGCCCTCTTCTATAGATGTATCAAGTTTAAAGACGATTTCAGGCATGTAACGTAAAACGATGCGTGTAGCAAGCTCGTGACGGAGAAAGCCGGTGGCATTTTTTAGCCCTCTCATAGTTTCGGCTTGTTCCTGCGGGCTACCCATCACGCTGACATGAATCTTGGCATGACGTAGGTCGCCGCTTACCTCCACACGTGTGATACTGGCAAAGCCTACGCGTGGATCCTTCACGCGGGTGCGTAAAAGATCGCTCAACTCCACTGCAATCAGTTCGCCTAATCTTTCTTGTCTATATAGGTTTGTCATTGCTCTTCCTCCAAGAACAGCTCATGCCAAATTCAGTTGAGGGGCGGGGGCAGAACGGCCGCCCCTCTGATGCCCTAACGCGATAGATGCATGGACATGGCTCATGCTCCAGGTAGAACACGTTCCTGCGAGAATGTCTCTAAGATGTCGCCCACTTCAAAGTTGGTGAAATCTTCGAGAATAATACCGCACTCGTACCCACTAGCAACCTCACGCACATCATCTTTGCCTCGGCGTAAAGAGGCAATTTTGCCTTGGTATACCTTCTCGTTCTTACGTACGACACGTATCTGCGAAGAACGTGTCATCTTACCGTCAGTAACACGGCAGCCCGCAATGACAGTATTTTTGCCAGCCTTGAAAATCTGCAGCACCTCTGCGTGACCATCGACTACCTCGCGGTAGGTTGGCTCCAACAAGCCGGAGAGAGCGGCCTGAATGTCATCGGTAAGCTTGTAGATGACATTGTAGAAGCGAATATCAACGTGCTCCTTTTGTGCCTCACGCTGTGCCACAGCATCAGCTTTGACGTTGAAACCGATAATAATGGCACCAGAGGCCGCTGCCAGGTGAACATCAGTTTCGCTGATGTTGCCAATGCCTTCGTGAATGAGACGAACTTTGATGTTCTCTTCACCCAACTTGGTGAGAGCGTTCTTGATGGCCTCTGCAGAGCCTTGAACGTCGCATTTGAGCACCACGTTCAGTTCTTTGACCTTGCCTTCTTGCATCTGTGCATAAAGTGTATCAAGGCTCACCTGAGCGAGAGACGCGCTTTCATTGCGTCGCTTTTCTGCCTCCTCAAACGCACGTTGCTTGGCGGTTCGCTCATCGACGATCACCTCCAGACGATCTCCCGCCTGTGGCACTTCTGGCAGGCCCATAATGCTGACAGGGGTACTTGGCGGAGCCTTTTGGATGCGTTTCCCACGATCATTAAACATCGCACGCACCTTACCAGCCAGGGTGCCGACAAGGATATTGTCCCCCATCTTCAACGTACCTTGCTGGACCAGTACGGTAGCTACCGGTCCTACGCTCCTTTCGAGCTTGGCCTCCACGATTACACCAGTGGCAAAGCTGTTTGGATTGGCTTTAATATCCTGTACCTCTGCCACAAGTAGAATATATTCAAGCAATTCATCAATACCGGTCCCTTTACGTGCTGAGACAGGCACACACACCACATCTCCGCCGTACTCTTCGATAATGATACCCATTTCTGCAAGTTGTTGCTTGACATAATCAGGGTTAGCATTGTCCTTGTCGATCTTGTTCAAGGCGATGATAATCGGCACCTTAGCAGCCTGGGCATGAGAGATGGCCTCGCGAGTCTGCGGCATCACACCATCATCGGCGGCAATGACGATAATTACAATATGGGTCACCTGAGCTCCACGAGCACGCATAGCCGTAAATGCCTCGTGACCGGGAGTGTCCAGGAAAGTAATCTTCTTGCCGTTCACTTCAACTTGGTAGGCACCAATGTGCTGAGTAATACCGCCAGCCTCTCCCGCCGCCACCTTCGTTTTACGGATCATGTCCAGCAGCGAGGTTTTA
>JAFAXQ010000177.1 GCA_019240835.1 Ktedonobacteraceae bacterium | reverse complement strand
ACACGCTCGAGGTTGAGGAGAAGGATCAGGAAGATACTATCCAGTCAGTGCCCGGCCAGCAGACAGGAAAGAGCGCCGCGCATACCGTGAATGGAAAGCAGATACACAACAATGAGTAACATATCAGTCTACCAAGGGCCAGAGTATCCCACAGAAGCACACGGCTCCATTCCAGCTTTCAACAGCTACGAAGAAGAAGCCACTTTCTGGGATACGCACAGCATCACCGACTTTACAGAAGAAACCGAGGCAGTAGAGGTACGTGCAACACGAGGTCTCTCCGCAAATGTACAGGTCCGGTTTGATGCAGAAACCGACCATGAATTAGAGGCACTAGCACGTGAGCGGGGAGTGAAGAAGGCCACTCTGATACGCATGTGGGTATTGGAGCGACTGCGCCAAGACCACAATAGTCACGCTTCCTAGAGAAGCGCTGGCGGATTGCGCGTTAACGAGCAGAGCCAATGAAATCGATTGCCTCTATCATCTCTAAGGCTCCTTTGTGTATAGCAGTTTCGCAGGAGTATCGCCCCGAATAGAGGCATCTACCAACTCGATAGGGTGCAAGGCCGCAATGGGTGTGCCAAGCCGCTGTAGGCTTGCCTGAATTTGCAACAAGCAGCCAGGATTGGCCGTGGCAATGACCTCGGGACGCACACTGAGCACGTTACGAGCTTTGCGTTCTCCCAACTGCTTGGCCGCTGCTGGCTCCAACAAATTGTAAGTGCCCGCGCTGCCGCAACAAATTTCAGCTTCGGGAATGTCCGTCAATTCGATGCCTGGAATGGCTTGCAACACCTCGCGTGGCTGGATGCGAATACCTTGTGCGTGAGCGAGGTGGCAGGCATCGTGATAGGCTACGCGCAGGGGAATGGGATGGCGAGGTGCTACTGGTGTCAGTTCAGCAAGCAGTTCTGAAATATCTCGTACCGAGGCAGAAAAAGCTTTCGCCCGCTCTGCGTACTCTGGATCATCACGCAGCAAATGTCCATACTCTTTCATGCTAGAGCCACACCCTGCTACATTGACGACCACTGTATCCACTTCCGCTGCTTCAAATGTATCGATTAAGCGACGCGCATAGCGTAATCCCTCCTCTTCGCGTCCAGTGTGAATACTGAGTGCTCCACAGCAGCCCTGTGTGGCTGGAATGACAACATCGCATCCCTCGGCGGTGAGCACACGAATGGTCGCCCCATTCACGTCAGCAAAGAACACTCGCTGTATACAGCCAATGAGCAGTCCCACCCGTCGTCTCTTTGATTGCTTTGCTCTGTTAAGAACTGCTGGTCGAGACAGCAGAGAGGCTAGGCGTATAGGCGGCAAGATCGCTGCCATACCTAATAGTCGAGCAGGAAGAAGCCTTTTGGCAAGAGGAGTTTCTAACCAGCGTTGTGCTCCACTTTTTTGATAAAGCCAGAGCAATGGTGCCAGCACTCGTAATCGTGTAGGGTGGGGAAAGAGACTAAAGATCAGTGAACGGAAGAGACGGTCACCGAATGAGCGCGGGTAGTTCCGTTCGATCTGGGGCCGTGTCGCCTCAATCAGTTTGTCATATTGCACACCTGATGGGCATGCGGTGACGCAGGCCATGCAGCCCAGGCAACGGTCAATATGTGTAGTGAATGCCTCGGTCATGCCAATCTCTCCATCCGAGGCCATCTTCATCAGTTGAATGCGACCGCGAGGCGAATCCATTTCTTCGCTCCACAGCAGGTAGGTTGGACACGTGGAGAGACAGAAGCCGCAATGAACACAGTCTGCGAGTAATTCGGGGTCTGGCGCATGATGGCTATCAAAAGCAACAAATTGTTGCGCGTGCTTTGAGGGTGCCATGTCGTCTTGCTCAATCAGTCCATGTGGACCAGGCTTGTCAGGAATACTACCTTTCCCAGGATCCATGTTTGCAGTACTCATAACTCTTTCTAAATGCCTCCCACAAACCGCCCAGCATTTAAAGTGCTGTGCGGATCAAAGCGAGTTTTCAGACGGCGCATTACTGCTAATGCTGGACTTGGTCCCCATGCGTCGAGTTGCTGCATGAGTTCTGCTGGTGCTTCTACGACGATAAGACTCCCCCGAGCGGCAATTGCCACCTGCCGTAATTCACGAATTGCTGTTACAAGAGCTGCATCATCTCCGCACAGATGCACGAAGACAAGACCGTGACCAGCGTGTGCGCGCCAGTTGGCCCACAACTGCTTCTGCTGGCACATCTGCTCTAAGCGAGTCAACCAGTGCATTACCTCTGTAGGAAGTAGACTGGTCTTTATCATCACTGTGCTTTGTGGACTTTGTGGCGTGGTAGCCAAATGAGCTGTCTGAGACCAAAACTGTGTCTCCGCTTCACCTTCAACTACGTGTGTTGTGTGTGGCACATGACCAATCGTGTCCTTTGCCATCGCACACAATGTTGCTGCTTGGGCCTCCGCTGCTTGCTGGCCCATTTCAAAACGAACCGCCATAGTGTAGGTGTTTGCTTGGCTAGTAGTGCCTAGCACATCCATCATTGTCGGAACCAACGTCGAGCCAATCACCTGAAGTGCCAGTTCACGTAGAGGTGCCAGCGACGCAGCAGTGAGTAACACAGTGCGCGATGCTGGCGCAAGTGGATACAGCCGGAAGGTCGCTGTCACAATCACGCCGAGTGTTCCCAAGGCACCTGTAAACAACTTGGGCAAGTCGTAGCCTGCAACATTCTTGACTACCTTACCGCCACCCTTGGCTATCGTGCCATTGGCAAGCACGACGCGTATACCGATGATCTGATCTCGTACTCCTCCATAGCGCAATCGACGTGGCCCTGTTGCATTGGTAGCAATTATTCCTCCAATGGTTGCCTGCGCTCCAAGGTCGGGGTCAAGGGCGAGCCATTGCTGGGCCTGTGCCAGTGTTGCTTGCAATGCTGTCAAGGGAAGTCCTGACTGTACCGTTACGGTTAAGTCGTGTGGCACGTGCTCAACAATATGATTCAGTCTCGTGGTACTTAAGAGAAAGTCACCACCCGTCGGTGGAAAACCCATAGCCAGTTGTGTGCCACCGCCACGTACCAGCACGCGTAGTCCTTCCGTGTCAGCAAACGCTAAGACAGCCGCTACCTCTTCCTCGCATCCAGGCTCTACCACGACCCGAGGTTGCACGCCAGCCACCACATCTGTATCCGCCGCTGGACGTACCCAATTGCCTACTAGCGGCTCAAGTGCAACTTGCAACGATTGTGTTGAGACGTTCATCATTTGCTCCCATTAAAATCGCTCGATTATTCCGGCTGCTTCTAACGGATGTGGCTGGTAGCGACCCGGTACTTCACCACAGAGACGAGGTGTTGGGTAGACCTTGTTGGGATTGCACAGGTTTTGCGGGTCAATGGCGCAGCGGATAAGCTGATGGGTTGCCATATCAGCGTCGGTGAACATCGTGGGCATATAGTCTTTCTTGTCCATGCCGACACCGTGTTCGCCTGTGATGCTTCCTCCGTGAGCGACACAGGAGCGTAGAATCTCGCCTGCAAGCGTTTCGGCCCGCTGCTCGGCACCCTCAATGCGCTCATCGTAGAGCACCAATGGATGTAGGTTTCCGTCACCAGCATGAAAGACGTTGGCGACTCGCAGGCCAAATTGCGTACTCAGTGCTTCGATCTCGCGCAATACTTCTGGTAAGGCTGTACGAGGAAGAACACCATCCTGTACAATGTAGTTGGGGCTAATACGCCCCATTGCGGCGAACGCTGCCTTGCGCCCTTTCCACATCAGTGTACGCTCCGTGTCGGTGCGAGCCAAGCGATACTCAGTTGCTCCAGCATTCTGACAGATAGCCTCGACTTGTGCCAACTGTCGCGTTACTTCTGCATCTGGTCCGTCCAACTCAATCAGCAAAATTGCCCCAGCCTCCAGGGGAAAACCAGCATGAACTGCAGCCTCACACGCTGCAATGGAAAGTTTATCCATCATCTCTACGGCTGCTGGTATAATTCCCGCGCTAATAATGCCCGATACTGTCTCACCAGCAGCGTCGGTATGTGCGAAGGCAGCAAGTACTGTCTTGACCGTTTCTGCTCGACGCACAATGCGTAGTATAATTTCGGTAGCGATACCAAGTGTTCCCTCAGACCCAACGATAATTCCTGGCAAGTCATAGCCTGGTGTATCAAGAGCCGGGCCGCCAACTTCGACCGGCTCTCCATCGGGCAAGACTAGCTTCATACCTAGAACATGGTTCACCGTAAAGCCATACTTGAGGCAGTGCGCACCGCCCGAATTTTCAGCCACATTGCCACCGATGGAGCAGATCTGTTGACTGGATGGGTCGGGCGCGTAGTAATAGCCATGAGCAGCGACGCGTTGTGTCACCCACAGATTGATAACACCGGGTTGGACGACAACCCGTTGATTGAGCAAATCAACGTCGAGAATGCGATTCATACGGGCAAGCGAAATAACCACTCCCCCTTCTACTGGCAATGCACCGCCCGAAAGCCCTGTACCCGAACCGCGTGGCACAAATGGAATGTGTGCTCGGTGGCAGAGACGCACCACGGCCTGTACTTGTTCCGTCGACGATGGCAGCACTACCAGTGCAGGCTGTACATGGAAACTTGTCAAGGCATCAGACTCATATGTCCGTAACTGTTCATGTTTCTCCAATACTTGGTCAGCATCTACAATTGCTCGCAACTCCGCAACAAATTTTGCTTCAAGCATTGATGCCTCCTTGCTCACGGTGGCAAGAGTGAATTTCAGAGAGAGGAAAATATATCCTGCGTATTAAGTAATAATTATATACAAGATAAATGTCAAGCTGTCGGAGTGCGAAAAGAGGGAATATGAAGCTTCCAAAAATAAATAAGGTGTGGTAGCGCGTTTGGGCACAGTCCAAACACGCCACTATACCTTATTTAGTGTCCCGGTAGGGGACGTGAGAAGGTGCGAGCGTCGTTGCTCGTACGGAATGGTTCTACTGTACTACAGTTCCAAAAAGTGTAGCGATCTCTAGCGAGCTAGGGATTTCTCTTTCTGGTTTCGTGAGGGGGGAACGACCACCCTCACGGGATGGACTGCCAGGGATGCCAGCACCCCTTCACCATCCTCTACCCCCTCCGTCCCGAAGGCATCAGGGGCTACTTTGCGGATAATGTTTCCCGCTCCGTTGATATCGGCGTTGATCTCTCGTCCATCGGATGCACGATATAACCCACGCTTGATACGCTTGCCGCTAAACCTGTGCTGCTCCTTGCCCTTGTTCGGGTCACGCACTGGCAACGGGTCTAGGTCCAGTAACGAAGCCTTTGACGTGTAGGACTCTTCCGTCACCTGAACGCGAATGCCTACTAACTCCGCTTTGTAGGTCAGCATGGCGATAAAATGAGCGTGCGGGATTTGCACAAACTGCTGGTTGGTCCTCTTGCCCATGCTGGCTTCCCGCTCCAGAGATCGTTCTTCCCAATCACAAGAGTGCCTATTCCCTCTTTCACTAACAGGTCAACAATCCGCTTACTAGCAGTGTGCATGTAGTGGTCAATGCGCCTGTTCCGCTTGGTGGTCATGCGCTCCATGCGCTTGGTCGTGCCTGTATGCCCTAGCTGCTTTTGTAACTCCGCTTTCCGCTTATTATAGTATTGGTTGATGCTTTTGACTGGACGCCCGTTAATACTCACCGATGGGAACTTCGGCTTATTTGATGTTAGCGCTACCAGATTGTTCATCCCCATGTCTATCCCAGCGTAGTACGCAGGGTTCACTTCAGCTTGTTTCACCGCTTGCTCGTAGACGACCTCAAAAACATAAAAGCCTTTGCGTGGCACAATGCGTACCTGTTTCACCGCTGTCTGCTTTGTGGGTATCTCAACCCCTAAACCAGACGGCGCTATCATCCCACGCTTGAGTGCTCGTTTGGAGATGGCCCCTTGTTCATAGACCAGCAGGTTGCGTCCGTCAGTTTTATGTTTGTATGTGGGAAGCTGTGGCCGACCTGTGAACTTCTCAGGACACACACGCCATGCCTCCATTGCCTCAAAGAACGCCACCCATGCCTTATGCAGTTGGATGAGGACTTGATTACTCACCTTCGCTGGCAGTGCCTTGTAGGCTTCGTGACTCTTGATGAGATGGTAGACTTTGACGTTATCCAGGTAGACGCGGCTCTGAATGAACGCTTGCCGTACCACATAGTTGGCTGCATTGTACAAATTCTTCGACTTGAACGCCGCTTCATCAATCGCCCTGTAGCGCGGGTCACTTTTGCTGATGATCGTCTGTTCCACTAGCTGCATAGTTGTTTCCCTCCTTTGTGTTCCTCAAGACTGCATCGCCAGGCTGGGGTTTGCACCGCAGCACCTCTTGGCTTACCTTTCAGTTTCAGCAACGCTTTCACTTTCAATGCACTCTGAAAGTGAAAGCGAGTGTTGCCTTTCAAAGTACTGTTTGCGATAGCGGCTAATAGAACCAATGGAAATGCTCTGCCCACAGGCCCGTGCGCGTTGCTGAATTGCTTCAATCTTCAGACTGCTGTCTTGCTTGAGGCACTCATAGACGAATGCATCCAGCACGAACTTTTCCTGGCCCGCCTCCCGTTTGCCTCGCCTGCGCTCTGCTCTCTGTTGGCCTGTCGGCACGACCCGTAGCCCTGCCTGTCGGGAGCGTGAGATAGCTTGCTGCTGGCCTGCTTCCGTCATGGGTTGCGCCTGTACGGCTCTTTCCACCTGCGTCAATCGCTCTTTCAATTCGGGCACCACTGAAAGCGTTTCAGTCACCGCTTGCAGATGAACCGTCTGCGTTGAAACTGTTTCACTCAGGTGCCTCTGCATGGTGCTTTCAACCGTTGCGGCACTTTCAGCTAGTCGCTGCTGAAAGGTACTTTCCATGTGTGCAAGCTGCTGAGTGAAGCTAGCTGCCAGGTCCTGCACCTGCTGCTGGATGCGTGCCTGCTCGTCCTGCTGGGCCTGCTGCTCGCGTTGGTGGGCCTGACGCGACAGGATGCGGGGGGCGCTCCTGTCCACTTTGGCTAGCGCCATCAAGAAGCCCGTA
>JAFAXQ010000141.1 GCA_019240835.1 Ktedonobacteraceae bacterium | reverse complement strand
GAAAGGATAGCATGCGTCCTTTAGCATGTCATTGGGACTTGTCTCTATTTTTTGCCCTAGTGTCTTCTCCTACCTAATCAGTTCTGAGCAAGAGCGCTACACCGTATGCAACCGCTCATCCAGATTGCGCACCGCCTCCACCGCCGCCCACGGCTCCAGTTGCTCACGAATGGTACGAACACGATGTAACTGTCTCATAGCATGGGTTGGAAGAATGAGAGCCAGCGATTGCTGGATGTAGCTACACGCCTGTTCAATCTCTTGCTCTTGAATGCTCGTTGTCGCCAGGTCCAGAAGGATTGCCCGCGTATACTCCGCTGATTCAGGTATGCTAAGAGCAGAGAGCAACGCTGGTCGTGCCAGATGAGGCCGTTTCAAGCGCATGTAGCACGACCCCTGATATGCTATTGGTCGAGACGAGTCGAAGAATGTTCCGAAGGTCTCTTCTTCGGGGTGTATCCGCTCAACATAGCTATTCATCGTTTCCAGGGATTTCAAGCAGTTCCGATCATCTGGCTGCTCTGCATTGGTCTGCACTGCTACATCAGCGTGTACCTCGGCCTGCTCTGCTGCCGACCAGCACACAAGGGTATATGCACTGCATCGGGTGACAACGTGCTGCGCCTCCTCTAAGTACACAAGTGCCTCATCGGGACGGCTAGTAACGCTCATGAGCCAGCCTATGCACCCCAATTGATTGGCATACAAGGCGTCGTTGTTTGCTTCCTGCGCTGTGACCACAGCAAGGTCAAAGTAGGCTTTTGCTTGCTCATACAGGTGCATATCAGCCGACAACCATCCCGTAAACTGGGCGGTCTCGCTCGCGATGGCAGACAGAGCGGTACGCGTGCTCGGCAACAGAGAGCCTTTCAGGAACTGCACGACCAGCTTGAAGTGTCCTGCAGCAGCCTCAAAGAGAGATGGCAAGGCCGCCGAGCCTCTGGCAAAGAGGTGCCTATAGTTTTGAGTGGTGGCCTTGAGGGCATGCAGGGTCTCTGCATCGAGAGAGGATGGCTTCTGCAAAGCACTGCTAAATCGATCTACCAGTTCAGCATGCAACGACTCATCATTTGTTGTGAAGAGCAAGACTCCCCCTACACGCACGGCATTGTGAAGAAACTCATAGCGATTCACGACATCCTCTATTTCTCTAGAGCGCACTTGCCGCAGGGCGTGTGTGCTGCTCTGACTGCTCTGTGTTCCACTGCTTGCATCGAGCGTGACTCCTGTTGACTGCTGCGCCGAGAGTGCAACAGCAACCCCTTGTCTAGGCTTAGGCTTTGCATACACAGCCTGCAAACCGAGCTCTTGAGCATCTTTGCCAAAATGGTCACACAGCCGCTGAATGCAGTCGACGCGAATGGGTTTGCCACTTTCAGCCCGTTCGACTGTCGATAGGCTGACACCAGCAAAGTCTGCTAGTTGCACTTGTGTCAGAGGACGAGGAAGACTGAGCCGTGCCCGCCGTAACGGATGCAGCGGTGTCTCTTTTCCACTCATACATCACCTTCTCAAACAATCTTTCTCAACTACAGTGTAGCATACTCTGTTGTGCTTGACAAATGCGGTCGTCTCTTGTAGGAAGTTGGGTGAGCATCACTTTTTTGGGCGAGGGACCGTGATGCATCGTAGCTTACTTGGCTTGCAGAGGGAATCCACTCTCGATACAAAAATGTGATGGCCACCCTAGGGAGTTCTCCCAATGGACAAAGAGCAAAAACTTGTGTATACTAAATGTAAAATGTGGGACATTCAGTCTTATTGTTGCAGAGGCTTTCTCTCGTCAGGCAATCGAGAAAGAAAGGACGTGGCATGTACACCGTCACAATTACCCCTGTTGATCTCACTCAACCCGTAGACTTACCCCATCCCTGGCCTCAACTGCAGGCGAAAGACTTTCACCACGACCTGCTAGCACAGGCACAGGGTTATCTACTGCAAGCTGATCGTTTCGGCTTTGCAGAGCTGGCCAGAGAGGTTCTCAAGCTGCTAGGCCAAGGCTTTCTCACGCCATTTGATCGCAAACAGTTTGAGTATCTGGTCGGTGGTCCCTACGCCGACGTGCAAACAAAGACGCTTGACGTGCTTGAAGGACTTTCTCAGCAGTTTGGTGACCGTATCTCTTCTGTCGTCTGGAACTCATTTGCCTTCTTGGGGACGGTACCAGATCCTACCGTAGAGACGTCTATTCTCAGTCGCCAAGAGAGCTTAACGCATCCCTACTGGCTTGTCGATTCATGCTTACATGCGGTAGGCAAATGCTATCAGCTCCTTCTGCATATTGAGATGTGCATGAGTCGCGCTGGTGCTGGACTGTTCGAGCATGCATGTGGCTGTGAGGCTCATATTGCCCCCACAACAATTGGCAAAGTCGAGTACAACCTTGCGCCAGAATCGTATAAAAAGGTGTCCTTTGCACTGTGGAGTCACATACTCAGCGAATCTCTGCTCATCGGTGGCCTGCATATGCCATTTGAAATGGGTCTTTCTCCCTATGCGGCAGACGTGATGAAATTGCAGGGAAAACAGGTAGCCGTTTTAGCAAAGCCATGATGTGGGGTGCCCACGCTCTAGTCCCTCCTCCTGGCATAACAGCGCTGGAAGAAGTAACTCGCGCTGTGGGCTTCACTATGAGGGCAGATGCTCTCACGTTGGATCTGCTACGAACGCTTGCTGGAATAAAAGTAGCTGGACATTTTCTTGAACTTGGAACGGGTACCGGTATTTCAGCAGCCATCTTGGGACGAAGCACGTATGTTGAGAGCCTCTCAACTGCTTTCCACGCTCGAACAACGCCAGAGCGACCGCGAGGGTCGCCCCTACGATACACGTTCACCGCTTATGCGCGTATCGTAGTGGCGGTCCCTCGCGGTCGCCATGCTTGCATGGCGTGTGCCCTAGCCCTTGCTACCCATGCTCTTATCTACTCATGCAGGTCTCTCCGCACTCTCCCGTTCATGGGACGGTAAAGCTTCCTCTGGTCGAGGTAGATATCTGCGTATCAACGTGGCAATTCCCAGCACGATCAAGCCAATGAGCAATACACCCACAATGCTACTGATCTCGTAGCCGATAGCTGCATGCCAGAGCGGAGCATTTGGATCGTTAAAAAAGGGAAATTTGACATTGTAGCCATCCAACGGTGCGCTGAACCATCCTGAGATTTGCTGTAATCCTTGTGGGATATAGCCAAAGGCCTTCTTGACATCATCAGGCCCTCCCTCCCCAAAGGCAAAGCCAGGGGCGATCAACCCCAAAGGGGCAATGATGGCGATAGCCACAAAGAACGTGCCCACTCGCTTGATCGGCTTGGGCAGCAAGAACCAGGCCAAGGGAATCAAGATGACGGCAATGCCAGCCGTGATCAGCAGCATGACCCCCACATCTGCCCAGTTGACCTGTGACCAGTCTGCACCAAAGAGATGAGCAATGCTGCCTCCGCCAGTAATCAGCCCCACAACAAACAAGGCAATGGCCGTGAGGACAGCGCCGATAACGAAGACTCGCCACAGAGGCGTTTTCTGTACCTGCCCTTCCTCGACATCTCTTCCCGTCACAACGGTGCGCAGAGAGGTGAGAAACTCAGGATGGTTGGCCTGGATGTAAGCTAACCCGAGCGCAGTTACTAGGCCCTCTACCAGCGAGGCACCCAGCATATTTGCAATGAGCATAGCGGGAAGAGAGACGTTGAGTGTATAGGGGCTGTAGAGCGC
The DNA here is from genome assembly GCA_019240835.1 of Ktedonobacteraceae bacterium. GTDB lineage: Bacteria > Chloroflexota > Ktedonobacteria > Ktedonobacterales > Ktedonobacteraceae > JAFATZ01. Next base: position 9,484 of record JAFAXQ010000141.1, on the reverse strand, counting down.
ATGGCCATTCTGACTGAATAAGATAGGTTGGAGGCCAAGCTCAATGCCCACAGCAAGGGCCGCTGCCGAAATACCAAGGTAGGAGCCGATGCCAGCGGCCCAGGTCCGCCGTACCGAGAGCAGCGGTGACCTGCCTGCAATCAGCTTGTAAGTATAGTAGCCCACAAAAGGCAGAATGATGGCCATATTCAGACAATTGGCGAAGATAGCTAAGACCCCGCCATCACCAAAGAAGAGTGCTTGAATAATCAGTGCTGTGCTCACCCCAAGGATAGCGGCCCAAGGGCCAAGCACAATAGCGATCAACGTCCCCCCGACGGCATGGGCTGTGGTGCCACCAGGAACAGGAACGTTAAACATCATAATCGTAAAGGAAAAGGCGGCGAAGATGGCTAGCAAGGGAATTGTGCGATGGTTGAGCACCGAGCGCACTTTGCTTGTGGCCCGTGCCCACAGTGGAACGGTCACCACCCCAGTTCCCAGCGAGAAGACGGGACTGAGGTATCCATCAGGAATGTGCATACTATGAACTCCTTTTCACGTCAGCCGACTGTGCTACAACTAATGACAGGGATGTAGTAAGAAGGACAATATACGGCGCTTCACACTCCAAGGTAACGGGGGAGAGGTGCATCACATCTTATTGCGAATCATTCTTCTCTGCAAAAATATTCTATTTATGTGAAACTCTTCCACTTGATAAGAGTATATATAAAGTTAAAAAGAATGTCTATTGGGAGAAGTACTTAGGGTGGTCGTCAGGTTGTTGCCAAACGCTCGGTAGGGGTCCAATTCATTGGACCCTCGTTGGGCCAACCCAGGGTCCAATGAATTGGACCCCTACCGACATATTATGAGGCGCACTGCAAGTCAAGTGAGGAGGGCCGTTTGGCGAGCCAAAGAGGGGAGTCAATCTTGCCAAGCTGTTTTGGAAGAAAGAATTTGGTTCAAACCACCTTCATGTAGGTTTTCATGGATTAGGTTCGCTTGAATTAACAGATCGCGGTTGCCTAAAATGCGTTCGGGTGTATCATCTGCCAGGATGCGGCGCTCTTCCCCGATCACTACAACGCGCTTGGCGATCAGAGGTACGATTTCTAGTTCGTGAGTTGTCGTGACCAAGGTTTTGCCAGCATCACCGAGCTTGCGAATCAGGTTGAGCAACAGCCACTTTGTGCGAGGATCTAGCGCGGCTGTTGGCTCATCGAGTAGAATTACTTCAGGGCGCAAGGACAACACTGAAGCAATGGCAGCGCGCTTCTTTTCCCCTCCAGACAGCTCGAATGGAGCACGCTTGGCTAGGTGCGTCGCCTCCATATTCGCAAGGGCTTCTGCACAGCGCTCTTTCACCTCCTGAGCAGAAAGACCCAACTGGAGCGGTCCAAAGGCAACATCATCAAAGACCGTCGCGCTGAAAAGCTGAATATCGGGATCCTGAAAGACAAGTCCGACCTCACGGTGAAACTGAAAAGCGTCTTCGCCTGCCGCGACGGCTCGAATTTCGTGGCCGAGTGCGCGCATGGTTCCTTCTGATGGCGAAATGATGCCATCTAACATCTTAAGCAAGGTTGATTTGCCACTGCCATTGGCACCTAGCAGCACCACTTGCTCGCCTCGATGGATATCCAGATCAATGCCGTCGAGAGCAAGTTGTCGCCCATTATAGCGATAGCGCACCCCGCGCAAGTAAAACAGTGGCTCTTGTGCATCTAGAGGAAAAGATGTGCTCATGGCAAATACCTTCCTAAGAGAAAAACGGCGAGAGCAATGACGACCGATGCTAGCAGTGCAAACCAGTCCTGCTTGGTCATGTGGTAGGCACTGTAAGTACGCACCTCCCCGGTAAATCCTCGCGCCGCCATAGCGGCATAGACATCATTACTCATTTTGAAGGAACGGTTCATCAAGTTACCCATAGACCCACTAATCCATCCGCGTTGCTCGCGCCCTGTTGTTTTGCCAACTGTGCGGCTCTTGCGAGCCTCAAACATGCCATTGGCAGTATGCAAGAATAGAAAGATGTAGCGATAGGTCATGGAGAGCAACAGCACGAAGACCTGGGGTACACGAAATGCCCCTAAACTTTTCAGAATATCAGCCCACGGCGTTGTCAGAATGAGCAGCACGGCAAGCGAAACAGTGACGCCCACGCGTGCAATAAAGAGGATGGCTCCCATGATGCTGGCGATGGATGGACCGAAATGAATCGGGCCTAGGAGGATGTCGAAAAGGCGATGACCCGAAGTGAAAAAGATGGATGGAAGAATAACAATACCAGCAAACAGGGGAATGCCGATCCACACCCGCTTGACAAAGAAGTCGAAAGGCACTTGGCTTCTATAAGCCACCAGTAAGAGCACCAGGTAAAGGAGCGCGAGGGCTAGCAGCGAGTTCGACAAACTCGCTGCTAGCACCGTGACGAGAAACATCGCCAACTTTGCACGTGGATCAAGACCTTGCAGCCACCCGTTCAGACGGGTCAACTCCTCGGTAAACACTGCCCGTTCGATAGCGCCAGAGATACCACCGATAGTTTGCTCGATCCAGCCGAACTGCCTCTTGCGCTCTTTCTCAGCGGCCTTACGGATATTGCGTGAAGGAGAGACGCTGTTTATACTACTCATGCAGGTCTCTCCACAGTCTCCGGCACACTTTCTTGCGGACGAGGCATATATCTGTGTATCAACGAGGCAATCCCCAGAGCAACGAGGCCAATGAGCAGCACGCCTACAATGCCACTGATCTCATAGCCGATAGCTGCGTGCCAGAGTGGAGCATTAGCATCATTAAAGAAGGGAATTGGCACATTATAACCAGCGAACGGGGCGCTAAACCATCCTGAGATCTGCTGCAATCCTTGTGGGATATAACCGAAAGCAGCCTTCACGTCGCTTGGTGCCCCTTCTCCGAAGGCAAAGCCAGGAGCGATCAACCCCAAAGGGGCAATGATGGCGATAGCCACAAAGAAGGTGCCTACTCGCTTGATCGGTTTGGGCAGCAGGAACCAGGCCAAGGGAATCAAGATGACCGCAATGCCAGCCGTGATCAACAACATGACCCCCACATCTGCCCAGTTGACCTGTGACCAGTCTGCACCGAAGGCGTGAGCAAGATTCCCCCCACCAGTGATCAGACCCGCAAAAAACAAGGCTATTACTACCAAGACAAAACCAATAGCGAAGGTTTGCCATAGTGGTGTTTTCTGTACTTGCCCCTCCTCAATATTTGCGCCTGTCACAATGGTACGCAGAGAGGTAAGAAACTCAGGATGGTTGGCCTGGATGTAGGCCACCCCAAGCGCAGTCACTAGGCCCTCTACCAACGAAGCACCCAGCATATGTGAGGCCAACATCGCTGGAATAGCGACACCGAGTGTGTAGGGGCTATAGAGCGGATGCCCATTCTGGTTGAAGAGGATGGGTTGGAGGCCAAGCTCAATGCCCGCCGCCAGGGCGGCTGCCGAAATGCCAAGATAGGAGCCGATGCCAGCAGCCCACACCCGTCGCGCTGAGAGCAGTGGTGCCCTGCCTGCAATCAGCTTGTAGGTATAGTAACCCACGAAAGGCAGAATGATGGCCATATTCAGACAGTTGGTAAAGATAGCTAAGACCCCGCCATCACCAAAGAAGAGCGCTTGAATAATCAGTGCTGTGCTCACCCCAAGGATCGCGGCCCAAGGGCCAAGCACAATAGCGATCAGCGTCCCTCCGACGGCATGGGCTGTGGTGCCACCAGGGACAGGAACATTAAACATCATAATCGTGAACGAAAAGGCGGCGAAGATAGCCAATAACGGAATCGTGCGATTATTGAGCACTGAGCGCACTTTGCTGGCGGCTCGTGCCCACAGTGGAACGGTCACTACCCCAGTTCCCAGCGAGAAGACCGGGCTAAGGTACCCATCAGGAATGTGCATACTATGAACTCCTTTTCACGTCAGCCGACTGTGCTACAACGAGACATATCTTAAGAAGGACAACATACAGTGGGTCACACTCCATTTGGCAGCAAAGGGACGAATCATAACCTGTTACGAATCATTCTTTTTTGCGAAACTCTTCTGTGAGAAAGTATAGATAACATCAGAGGGAATGTCTATAGGGAAAAACCCTTACGAGTCTGCTTGAGTTTCTAGCGTAATGACTGTTATTTGTTCTGTTTATATAGGGAGAAATACCTAGCTACACCCTAGGGTGGTACTTCTCACTGTGGTTCTGTGATTGACTTGATAAAAGCAACTAGATGATAGATAATGGCAAGGACCGAGGTAAGTATAGGGAAATGATCTCTCACTAAAAGGAAAATACATTATGTCTGTGAGCCTAACATCATTAACACAGCGTCCTGCCTGGAAGGCGCTTGAGGAACATTACCAGAACATTCGCCATCTGCATCTGCGCACGCTCTTTGCAGAAGATACCGAGCGCGGTAAGCGCTTTGCCTGTGAAGGCGTAGGTATCTACTTCGATTATTCAAAGAACCGCATCACCGACGAGACACTGCGACTGCTGCTGGAATTAGCTCGCTCTGCTGCTCTGCGCGAACGCATCGACGCGATGTTCCAGGGCGAGAAGATCAACATTACCGAGAAACGTGCAGTTCTTCACGTGGCTCTACGTGCTCCTAGGGGGCAGTCAATCGTCGTCGATGGTGAAAATGTAGTGCCCGAGGTTCACGCCGTACTAGATAAGATGACGGACTTCGCTAACCGCGTGCGCAGTGGCGCGTGGACGGGATACAGTGGTAAGCGGATTCGCACTATTATCAACATTGGCATCGGTGGCTCCGACCTTGGCCCTTTTATGGCTTATGAAGCGTTGAAATACTACAGTGATCGCAATCTGACGGTGCGCTTCGTCTCCAACATTGACGGCAGTGAGTTGGTGGAAGCCCTTCGCGACCTTGAACCAGAAGAGACGCTCTTCATCGTTTCTTCCAAGACCTTCACAACACTGGAAACCCTTACCAATGCGCGCTCAGCACGCATCTGGTGTGTCGAAGCTTTAGGGAGCGAACAAGCTGTAGCCAAGCACTTCGTTGCAGTCTCGACCAACGCCAAAGAGGTCGAGAAGTTTGGCATCGATACAGCTAATATGTTCGAGTTCTGGGACTGGGTCGGTGGTCGCTACTCCTATGATTCTGCCATTGGCCTTTCCCTGATGATCGCTATCGGCCCTGAACGCTTCCGCCAGATGCTTAGCGGCTTCCATGCAATGGACGAGCACTTCCGCACGGCTCCTTTTGAACGCAACCTGCCAGTCCTGCTGGGACTGATTGGCATCTGGTACAATAACTTCTTCGGTGCCGAGACGGTGGCAGTGTTGCCTTATGATCACTACCTTGGGCACCTGACAGCCTACCTGCAGCAGCTTGATATGGAGAGCGATGGCAAACATGTCGATTTACAAGGGAATCGAGTGAATTATCAGACTGGACCTATTATCTGGGGCCAACCCGGCACGAATGGCCAGCATGCATTCTATCAACTTATCCACCAGGGAACCAAACTCATCCCTTGTGACTTCATCGGCTTCTGTCAGACGCTCAACCCACTCGGCCACCACCACGATTTGCTGATGGCGAACTTCTTTGCCCAGACTGAGGCCCTGGCATTCGGAAAGACAGCAGAGGAAGTAGCCGCTGACGGTGTGCCAGCGTTCCAGGTGGCCCATCGCACTTTCGAGGGCAATCGTCCAACCAATACCATTCTCGCGGATCATTTGACACCGGAGACGCTGGGCAAACTGATCGCCCTCTACGAGCACAAGGTCTTCGTCCAGGGCACCATCTGGCAGATCGACTCGTTCGACCAGTGGGGTGTCGAGCTTGGCAAAGTGCTAGCCAACCGCATCGTCCCAGAGCTGCAGAGCGGCAGCGAACCCAACCTCACGCATGATAGTTCGACGAATACGCTTATCCGTCGGTATCGGGAGCTGAGAGGAGCAGAGTTATAAGTGGTTTGCCATTGAGCGGTTCTTTGCCTTGGGAGAGCCAGAACGCTGGTTGTACCAAGTGCAAATGGATGAAAAGGAAACCTAGCATGGAAAAATCTTCTTCTGTATCCGCTCAGCGGCTAGCCCAGCGCCGGGGAGATTACGGTTTCGACGCACCCTCTGTCGTCATCAGTTCTATTCTCGTAGGACTAGTCATGCTCGTTCTTGGTCTTCTCTCTCTCTTGCGCTGGCGCTCTCGCATTCTTGGGATCATTGGGCTACTCTATAGCGTGTGTAGCCTGCTCTCTGGTGTCAGTTATATCTACACCACACGCCGTGGCAAATTCCAGGTCTGGGCTGAGCTTCTCTCCAGCCTGCATCTGTGTGGGGATGAGCAGATTCTCGATCTTGGGTGTGGACGTGGGGCGGTGCTCTTAATGGCTGCTGCCTTTCTCAAGGAGGGCAAAGCTACTGGCGTCGACATCTGGAAGAGCAGTGATCAATCAGGCAATGCCAGTTCGGCCACCTGGAAGAATGCGGAGCGGGAGGGTGTTGCTGAGAGGGTCGACTTGTATACTGCCGACATGCAACAGCTTCCCTTCGCCAACAACTCTTTTGATCTTGTTCTCTCTAGCCTTGCCATCCATAATATCCCACAGCGCGCAGGCCGATATAAAGCCTTGGACGAAGCCGTACGCGTTCTCAAAGCGGGTGGCCGACTGATCATCGCCGACGTTTTTGAGACACAGCGCTATGCTGAGCACCTGGGCGAGTTGGGTATGATCAATGTTACTCATCGAATGCTTGATTGGCGCTTCTGGTACGGCTCCCCCTGGTTCATGACAAAACTGGTCAAAGCGGCTAAACCCTCCTGAGGGTCATAGTTCATCCAGAGGACTTCTGTCCGTGAAGTTTTGTCAGAATGGCAGGCTTTTTAACAGAACGTATCCCATGAAATTAGCTCCTTCTCGCGTTTAGATAGTACAGAGAGTTTTCTATGGAAAATACGAAACCTTTAGTAGTGACAGAACATGAACTATACATACTAGAAGGGACAGACGAAAGGGAAATACACATGTCTAGTTGGAACCTGCAAGCAGAAGGATGTAGCAAAAATTCACTGTGGCCTTGGGAAGTCGAGGTGGTAAGTAGAGAAGAATATATGCGTTCGTTTCAAAGCCTCAAACACTTTCTAGCAGAAGTTGATGTGAATGCGCTCTATACCTTAGAAGATGTCTCAGCCGTCGCCTCATTAGTTGGTCACGATTTATATACATTGATAGCAGTACAAGGCAAGACCGTTGAGAAGAAGACGGAATGCCTTGAGCTAGCAGAGAGTGAATTTATTACAAATATTGAAAGAGAATATGTTTTCAGCAAGCGTTTTGGTGAACAGGAGTTCGTAGCGATTGCCAATAATGGCCTTAGTACTCTTTCGGAGCGTCGCCTTATAGGTTACCAGCGCTACCAACGTGAAGAATTGAGAGTAAAGTTGCCGGCTGATAGAGACATCGCTCTTGGAAATATGCCGAATGTGGATGAATCTAGCATTTATGCAATAGATATGCGAAATGGGCCCAAATTAGTATATTGTCCAGTGAAAGAACCGTATAACACTCTCATACAACAGAAGTTTGTTGCTGCGCTCAAAGACGCTGTGCAGCATATTATTGCTCTGCTGACTAAGCCTTGGACCATTTCACAGCAGATGAGCTAAATGGATGCTAAAGATCCGCCGCAAGCCGTTGTGGTTTTAACTCCTACGGATAGGCGGGTTTTTTGTGTCGCCCTAGCCCTTACGAAGTGTCGTGACAAGATTAGAATTACTATGGATCCTCACATGTTCTTAAACAGCCCCCAAAGAAGCTTGATAAACTTGGCACCCTGTGTTATACTAGTAAAGCAGGTAAGATGATTGTGCTGCAGCGGAAGCACATTACAACTTACGGCATGGGATGATATAGCTGCGGTGAAGGTCCGCAGAACTTCTGCGGCTTTGGCCCTGGGAAGTCATCACCAAAGTATCTGCGCTTATCCCCTCTCGCAGGTATATGTTTGCTGTCAGATCGGAGATAGATTTGACAAACCTCGTCCTATCTATGCCAGGCGCTTCCTGGCCAATCTCTTTGTAGTAGTTCGTATACAGTGCAAGGGTGCATCTAGGTTCTTGGGTAATACGGACGACCTTAAACAACATTGGTCACTGTTAGACACAATGGAGAGGATTTCGTCTTCTGCTCCAGTTCGCACCCCCGAGAGGTAATTTACGGTCTTCGCGAGGCGTCTGTTGCCTTCCGTGTCTTGTGCCCATTTTGATTGTTGTTTATTTAGTGTAGCCTCTAGTGAGCAATTGGTTAGAATTGCAATCACTGTAATGCGGCTTTTTAGCATGCAACGAGCGCATATCGCTCGAGGAGGGACATTATGGCGGACGTCCACATCGTGTGGATCACGGCTGGATTAGGTTGTGACGGAGATTCAGTCTCGATCACCGCAGCTAGCCAACCCAGCATCGAAGATGTGTTATTGGGAGCCATACCGGGGCTTCCCACGGTTCACCTGCACAACCCCGTGCTTGCCTATGAACTTGGCGGCGACAATGACAGCTTTATGCGATGGTACTATCAAGCTGAACGGGGCGAGCTTGATCCCTTCGTACTCGTGGTGGAAGGCTCAATCCCCAACGAAAAGATTAAGAGCGAGGGCTATTGGGCGGCTGTCGGCACTGATGCTGCAACTGGTCAGCCTATTCCAACTGCTGAGTGGATTGACCGACTAGCTCCTAAGGCTCTGGCAGTAATCGCTATTGGTACCTGCGCCACGTATGGCGGCATTCACGCTATGCAAGGCAATCCTACAGGTGCTATGGGCTTGCTTGACTACTTGGGCTGGAGTTGGAAAACCCCGGCGGGTCTCCCGATTATCTGTGTTCCGGGTTGTCCAGTGCAGCCAGACAACTTCATGGAGACTGTCCTTTATCTGCTCTACCAGGCGGCAGGCATGGCTCCGATGATTCCGCTGGACGATGCCCATCGACCAACTTGGCTCTTTGGCAAGACTGTTCATGAAGGTTGTGACCGCGCTGGCTACTATGAGGTAGGTGATTTCGCTACTGAGTACGGATCACCGAAGTGCCTCGTGAAGCTGGGTTGCTGGGGACCAGTAGTCAACTGCAACGTTCCTAAGCGAGGTTGGATGGCTGGAATCGGTGGTTGCCCCAATGTTGGTGGTATCTGCATTGGTTGCACCATGCCAGGCTTCCCAGACAAATTTATGCCATTTATGGACCCACCTCCTGGTAGTAAGGCGTCATCAAGCGTCATTGGTGTCTATGGTGCGGTCGTTAGTCAACTACGCAAGATCACGCAGAACACCGCCAACAAGGAACCAGCATGGCGGCGTAAGGGCAGAGAGTTAACAACAGGCTATCGTCCAAGATGGTGATCAAGGCAAGACGAGATCAATGTACAGTGGCTCTATCATTCTTCTAAGGAGATAGTATTATGGCAACGCAAGTGAGACGCGAAGCGGCTCCAACCCGGGCACCACAA
>JAFAXQ010000119.1 GCA_019240835.1 Ktedonobacteraceae bacterium | reverse complement strand
CAAGGCAGAGTCTATATTGCCTTTGGTTCCCACTGCGATAGCCACCCTCCTGGCTATTATCACGGTTGGGTGCTAGCATATGATGCTGCAACGCTTGAGCAAGTCGCAGCGTTCAACACGTCACCTAATAGTACTCAGTCGGCTATCTGGCAAGGAGGCATGGGACTTGCAACCGACCCGACTGGCGACATCTATTTTGTGACGGGTAACGGAGCGTTCACCGCGAACCAGCCAGGCGGCAAGGACTACGGCGACTCCGTGCTGAAATTAGGCTCCGATCTCAAGGTGCTTGATTTCTTCACCCCTGCCGACCAGGATATACTGAACAGAGCAGACAAAGACCTTGGCTCTGGAGGCGTCCTCGTCTTACCAGATCAACCCGCAGGCAGTACGCACCATCCGCACTTACTGGTGACATGTGGCAAGGATGGTCGCATCTTCCTGCTAGATCGGGAGAATTTGGGCAAGTACAACGGTCCTGGTGGGCCAGACCATGTGGTCCAAACTTTGCCATTGCAGCCGGCGTCAACAGGCGGCGAGCCGGGCGTGTGGGGAGGACCAGCTTACTACCACGGCCCCGATGGGCAATTTGTCTACTATTGTGGAAACCACGGTCACCTCACGGTATTCAAGCTGCTCAACGGATTGCTCTCGCCCGCAACAGTTGGAAACGGCCAACCTAACCAGTCAGCGGAGATCTTGCCTGGTTCGGGTGGTGCGACCCCGACGGTCTCCTCAAACCAGCAAACGGCAGGTACGGCGGTCGTGTGGGTGGTTGCCCGCAGTATACCACTACTGCAGCTACAAGCCTATGACGCGACTAACCTGACAGTCAAGCTATTTGATGGAGAAGCCGGTTCATGGACTAATCCAGGTGGGAGGAGGCCACTTATCGAGCCAACGGTCATCAACGGGAAGGTCTACGTGGCTAGCGACAAGCAATTGAGCGTGTTCGGCCTGTAGCCTTCGAGTAAAATGATTGCCGAACGTATGACTATTCTATTTAAGCGAAAGGAAAAGAACATGGCATCAACAGAAGGCAACTACGTAACCCAGCACTACGAGAATGCTCGCACGGGATGGAACCCGCACGAGACCATCTTGACAGTGGCCAACGTGCCCAAGCTCAAACAGCTTTTCACGCAGCGTGTGGACGCACAAACTTACGCGCAACCATTGTATATGCACGGCGTCGCTATTCCGGGTCAGGGGACGCATAATGTTGTCTTCGTCGCAACCGAAAACGATTCAGTGTATGCATTCGACGCCGATGCCAGTCTTCCCGTGCTCTGGCGCAGAACGCTCACGCCTGCTGGTGAGACCCCAGTCTCGTCATCTGATGTGCTATGCAACAATGTGGCACCTGTGATTGGTATCACGTCAACGCCAGTCATTGACCCTAGCACATCCACCATGTACGTCGTAGCGAAAACGAAGCGAGTGCAAGGAGCACAGACGACGTTCCACCAGTACCTCTATGCGCTTGATATCACCACGGGACATGACAGAGCCGGTAGCCCGCAGGAGATTCAGGCTTCGGTACCTGGCACTGGCGGACCTATACCCTTTGTGCCGCAGTGGCAAATGAATCGGCCGGGCCTGCTGTTAGAGCATGGCAGAGTCTACGCTGCCTTCGGTTCTCACTGCGACAGCCATCCTGGCCAGTATCACGGTTGGATCCTGGCATATGACGCCGCAACGCTTAGGCAAGTCGGAACGTTCATCGCAGCACCTGACAATGCCCGTTCTGCTATTTGGCAAGCAGGCATAGGTCTTGCAGTCGATCCGACTGGCAATATCTACTTCACCACCGGCAACGGAGCGTTCACCGCGAACCAGCCAGGCGGCAAGGACTACGGCGACTCCGTGCTGAAATTAGGCTCCGATCTCAAGGTGCTTGATTTCTTTACCCCTGCTGATCAAGATATACTAAACAGAGCAGACATAGATCTCGGCTCGGGCGGCGTCCTTGTTCTACCGGACCAACCTGCAGGCACAAGCCACCCGCACTTACTGGTGACGTGTGGCAAAGACGGTCGCATCTTCCTACTAGATCGTGAGAATTTGGGCAAGTACAACGGTCCTAACGGTCCAGACCGTGTGGTCCAGACCTTGCCATTGCAGCCAGGCAAGCCAATCACCGACCAGCCAGGCGTGTGGGGGGGACCAGCCTACTACCACGGCCCCGATGGGCAATTTGTCTACTACTGCGGCAATGGGGGAGATCATCTCAAGGCATTCAAGCTGCTCAACGGATTGCTCTCGCTCGCGACAGTTGGAGCTGATCAACCCAACCAGTCAGCCGAGATTTTTACCGGTGAGGGCGGTACGACGCCTACTGTCTCCTCCAATCAGCAAACGGCAGGTACGGCGGTCGTGTGGGCACTTGTCCGTGCTGATCGAATGCATCCTCGAGTGCTGCTTCGCGCCTACGACGCAACCAACTTGACAGTCAAGCTGTTCGAGGGGAATGCCGGGCCGTGGACTAATCTAGGTGGAGGATCGTTTATTGAGCCAACGGTCATACAGGGTAAGGTCTACGTCGCTAGCGACAAGCAATTAAGCGTGTTCGGCCTGTAGCCGATCTCCAGAAAGGAGTTTTGGTCATGAACATCCAGACACTCGCCGACCTGCAGAATCATGTGCAATGGGCCATTGAGATTGAGCACGCGACGATTCCACCTTACCTGTGCGCGTTGTACTCGCTCAATGCCCAGGACACCAACAACTTTGATGCAATGAGTCTCATCCAAGATGTCGTGGTCGATGAGATGCTACACTTGGCACTCGGCTGCAACCTGCTCAACGCCATCGGCGGCAGCCCAACATTTAACAATCCTTCCTTTATCCCCAAGTATCCCAGCTCGTTGCCCCACCATAGCCCTCAGCCGCCCCTGATCATCCACCTGGAGAAGTGTTCGGTCGACCTCGTTAAGAACACCTTCCTTGAGATCGAGAAGCCGGAGCCTACTGTTCACGACATCCCTGAAGGTGACAACTATATGACGATCGGCCAGTTCTATGCTGCGGTCTCCCAGGGTTTTGTGAACCTCAACAAAAGCTTAGGCCCAACGGGGCTGTTCAAGGGGGATACCAGCAAGCAAGCGACCCAGATACTTAGAGTATCTGGCGGCCCGCATGGCAACTTGATCAAGGTCGTCGACTTGAGTTCAGCCCAGCAAGCGATCACGGAGATTGTTCAACAGGGGGAAGGTTCACCGCAAACCATGATGGACCCGGACGGCGACCTAGCTCATTACTGGGAGTTTAAGGAAATTGCCGATGGTACCGTAGCGTTGGGTCAGGTGTACCCGATGATTCAGGACCCTACCACCGCCGGTCTTCCCGCTGGTAGCCCAGTCCAGAAGCTGTCCCAGCTCTTCAACGACTGCTACAGCTTGCTGCTGCGGACGATGACTCATGTCTTCAACACCGGGGATAATTCCCCCCTGGTCGATGCGTTGTATATTCTAATGAGGCAGATTCTGCCGCTGCTGGCAACCCTACTGATGCAGACACCGATTCCAAACAAGCATGGCAATGCCGGGTCCAGCTTCGAGTTCAGTACCACAGCCCAGAGACAGATCATCCAGAACAGCAAGGCCCTGGAGAAGACGTTTCCACAGCTTAGCGATGTCTCCGCTTCGCTCATGAGTTTACCAGCAATCGATGGGAAATGAGGACCCAGGACTCTGTTGCAAAAACGTGCTGGAAAGGAGGTGATGGCGATGGACTGGATTACACCCGACTTCGAGGAGTACGAGACTGAGTGTGAAGTGACTGCTTATGCGGCTCACTGGTAAACAGTTGTAGCAAAGGCGGCGCTGGCGTAGCAGGTGATCAACTTTGAGCAGCTTGTAGCGCCAACGCCCGTCGTGCAAACGTTTTCTAGTCGTGCCTACCCTATTCTGGACATACTAATTGAAGGGAGAAGCCTGTATGTGGATGCGTGTCCTCGGATCCGCCGCCGGGGGTGGTTTTCCCCAATGGAATTGTAACTGCCCAAACTGCCGTGCTGTGCGTGACGGCTCACTGCCCTGCTCACCGCGTACGCAGTCTTCCATCGCCGTCAGCGCAGATTATCGCCACTGGTTCCTCTTCAATGCTTCGCCCGATATTCGCAGTCAGATCAACGCAGCGCCACCGCTCTGTCCAGAGGGGGGCGTGCGTCACACGCCCATTCAGGGCATTGTGCTCTCGGATGCGGAGATGGACCACACGCTCGGTCTGCTCTCACTGCGTGAGACGCGCTCACAGCATATCTACGCCACCGGGTGGGTACACCACGCGCTGACCCACTTGAATCCTCTCCTGCGCACCCTGAGTACATACTGCTCTGTCGAGTGGTGCCCCATGCGGCTTCACGTCCCCACAGCGCTACGCAACATGGACGGAGAAGACAGCGGGCTACTCTGTCAGGCCTTCACTACGTTGAGTAGCAAGGTAGTGGCGTATGCGGCAGAGCCAACCGTCCACCCGGAGTCGGTTGTTGGGTACCGCATCACCGACAAGCGCACGAGTCGTACCCTGGTCTACATGCCAGCAGTACAGGAGCTGAACGAGAGCGTGCTCGGTCAATTGGACGATTGCACCTGCCTGTTGATCGACGGCACGTGCTGGAGCGATGATGAACTGGCCAGCTTGGGTATTGCTCAGAAGACTGCGCGCTCGATGGGTCATTTGCCAATCGGAGGCAAGGATGGAAGCTTGGAGCAGTTGGTGGTACTACCTATCGAACGCATCATCTATATCCATATCAACAACACTAACCCGATTTTGATTGAAAACTCACTACAACGACACGCTGTTGAGGAACGCAGCCTTGCAGTCGCCTTCGACGGTATGGAACTGGAGATTTGACATGACAACACCAACCATAGAAGCCCTCATGACACGCGACGAGTTCGTCGCTAACTTAAAGAAACAGGGTACACGCTACTACCATACACATCCATTGCATGTGGGCATGAACGCAGGTAAACTGAGTCAGAAGCAGATCCAAGTCTGGGCAGCCAATCGCTACTATTACCAGAAGAGCATTCCGCTCAAAGACGCGGCTATTCTCTCCAACTGTCCCGAGATCTCGGTGCGCCGTGTCTGGATTCAGCGCATTCTCGACCACGATGGCACGGAGGCTGGCCAAGGCGGAATCGAAAACTGGCTCAAGCTGGCCGAGGCGGTAGGCCTGAGCCGCGAGGCGGTACTGGATGAGCGCTATCTTGTGCCTGGCGTTCGTTTCGCGGTGGATGCCTACATCAACTTCGCACGCACACGCACATGGATTGAGGCTGTTGCGGCATCGCTCACCGAGCTATTCGCTCCCGATCTGATGAAGGATCGCCTTGATGCCTTCGAGCAGCACTACGACTGGATTGATAACAATGGCTTGACGTATCTCAGGAACCGCTTGCTCCAGGCACCCCGTGACGCTAACTATGCCGTGGATATCTTAGTGCAGTACTGCTACACGCGGGAGCAACAGGAACGAGCCGTTGCCGCTCTGGTCTTCAAATGCGATGTCCTCTGGAGCATGCTGGACGCTATTCATCATGCAATCGAGGAGAAATAACGTGGGTTCGACACCACACGAGATGACGCTCATCGCTCGGCCACGGCTGAGCGGTCACGCACGTCTGCAGTGGGACCCCGTGCGTGAGCAGCAAGTCATACTGATGCCCGAAGGCGTGCTGGCGCTTAACGCGACTGCCGCTGCCATCATGGCTCTCTGTGATGGTCAACGCCGCGTGTCGGACATCATTGCCGTGTTGAGCGAGCAGTACCAGCGCGCAGTCGACCAGGATGTCTTGACTTTCCTGAACCGCCTACTGAACAAGAGATTACTGGATATCACTGATGAATAAGGCAAGTAACAGACCTCTCGGGCTGCTAGCGGAGCTTACCTATCGTTGTCCGCTGCACTGCCCGTACTGTTCTAATCCACTGAACCTGTCGTCGTACAGTGACGAGCTGACGCTGGACGAATGGGTGCGTGTCTTCACCGAGGCGCGCACCTTGGGAGTGCTGCAGTTACACCTGTCCGGCGGTGAACCGCTGCAGCGACGGGACATAGTAGAGATAGTTGACCAAGCGCACGCGTTGGGTTTCTACACAAACCTGATTACAAGTGCGCTTGCGCTCACCGCGGCCAAGGCGGAACAACTGAAAAAGGTCGGTCTGGATCACGTGCAGATCAGTCTCCAGGCCGCCAACGCTGAGACATCCGATATGATCGCGGGCACGCCATCTTTCCAGAAGAAAGTAAGGGCGGCGCGTCTGGTCAAAGCGCTCGGTTTCCCCTTGACGCTGAACGTTGTGCTACACCGTCGCAATATAGAGCAGATCGGGCCTATTCTAGCTTTGGCGGAAGAGCTAGCCGCGGATCGCATCGAGCTGGCCAATACGCAGTACTACGGCTGGGCCTTGCATAACCGTGCGGCACTCTTACCAACTAGGGAGCAGTTACAGCAAGCCGAGTTGGTTGTCCGTGCTGAGCGGGAGCGCCTAGCTGGCCAGATGCAGATTCTCTATGTGCTACCCGACTACTATAGCCGCTATCCCAAGCCATGCATGGGCGGCTGGGCGCGTCACCAACTCACAGTCACACCCAACGGCAACGTCTTGCCCTGCTCAGCGGCGGCCCAGATTCCTTCGTTACCCATTGAGAACATACGGCTCCGCTCACTTGAGGAGATATGGGACGAATCGCCCATGTTCACTCGTTTTCGCGGCACAGATTGGATGCCCGAACCCTGCCGCAACTGCCCACGGAAAAATGTCGATTTCGGTGGTTGCCGCTGCCAGGCATTTCAACTCACTGGGGATGCTGCGGCAACTGACCCGGTGTGCCACCTCTCACCCCACCACGCCCTCGTGGAAGATGTCGTGGAGTCAGTGAATAGCGCTACGCCCCCAGCCATACCTGAATTGGTCTACCGCAGCTTTGATCTACCGACGACATGAACATGCTTGCGATATGTGGGGCCTGCTATCAAGCACGACTTTCGCATTCTAGCGGAAAAAGAGAGCTTCTCTGAGCGTTTGCCGAGCGTCAGCTAGGAAAAGAGGGAAGTGGAGTTGGTGCGGGCGAATGACCACACCAACTCCACCTTTCTCAAAGCATAGGTATTTTCGCAAATAGCGAAAATATGATAAACTACTTCCATAAGGAGAGAAAGGATGAGTAGGCCATCTTCTAAGGGGACGTGCTATTTTTGTCATGGTGTATTTGGTAAGGCAGGGACGACTAGGCATCTGGCAGCATGCCCACAAAGAGCTACGACCCTTGAGGTTGCAGGCAACCAACAGGGAAAGAAAACCAAGGTGTTGCATCTCCTAGTTGATGGGCGTTACCTGCCCGAGTACTGGATGCACCTTGAAATACCTGCTGATGCCACATTGGCAACCTTAGACAATTTCCTCAGAAAAATCTGGCTGGAGTGCTGTGGGCACCTCAGTAAATTTGAGATTGCAGAGATTTCCTATGCATCATATGTAGACCCAGAATTTGGCGATAAAAGCATGCGTGTACAGGTGGGGAAAATTCTGAGTCCAGGACAGCAGTTTTCTCACGAGTATGATTTTGGCTCTACGACCGAACTGCGCTTGAAGGTGCTCTCAGAACGTGAAGGGGAGGTGAAGGAGAAGTCAATACGTGTCTTAGCTAGAAATGAACCGCCTCTGGTCCGCTGTGATGTATGTGGGCAACCTGCTAAGCAGACATGTACGCAATGTATCTACGATGAGGGTGGCTCGCTCTGTGAAGCTTGTGCAAAAGATCATGCATGCGGTGAAGAGATGCTCCTGCCAGTGGTAAATTCTCCACGCGTGGGTGTGTGTGGTTATACGGGAGCGGAGTAAATATGCATAGGCAAGAATCACTTTCGTGTACTAGGATGTCTGCTGCAATGTCTCATAGGTCTAATAGCTCACTGAGAGCCATCTCTTTGTTCATGCCGAGACACATAGTAGTGAATCTGCTCATCCGCGCTCTTGAGGAGATCCACCACTTCATAATATCGCAACTCTTGCCATAATTGCGGAGTGATTTGCAAGATTCCCTCTTCAGGGAAATACTCCATGAAATTTTTGATCAGAAAGCGCTCAAGAGGATTAGTAATAATGAGCCTTTTGACCGCATTATCACTCGCTTTTATGGGATGGGCCATCAAGGAGGCATCGTGTTCTAGCGGTTGGCTGGTATTGAGTCGCTGTATATAGTATTCCCTGAACTCTCTGACCAGGTCATTGACTATCACTTTGCCTTCACGATCAGCTAGTTTGAAAAAAGCTTTCACCATTACGGGTTTGTAAGATCTCGACAGGCTGCGGCTCTTCGCGAAGTCAAGAAACTCCTGTTTCCATTCGTCGCTTGAAGAGGGAACTCTCTCTAGGTTGAGGCTTTTCCTGATCTGCTCAGTGCGGTCTCGTCTGAAATAATAGATTGTGCGGTCACCTGATCTCTGAGATACATCAGGTCGCAGTGTTTCGTTCTCGACCCAACGGCGCACTCTTACTGGGTCAACGCGTAGGCTATAGCCTAGCGCATTTAATGAAATGAGATCTTCTTCTGGTTTCAGATCAAGCGTCTGGTCGTCGGCCATTGTATCAGAATCGGGTGTCGAAGAGTCTGCGCTGTAACCTGGACTTGCTTCGCTGACTCGGCGTAGAAGACCTTTCCTAGCCTCCAAGGCTGTGAAGTAATCAGGGTCAATGTCGAACTGGTGCATGTTGGTAGGTGACACTTTTAGGCCCACGCAATGCTCTACCATGACAGAAACAATTTGATCACCATTCAAAGTCAGCACGCGAGGGATGGAACTTGAAGCTTTCTGTAGAGCACTGGGAGCATAGTTGGCCGTTGTCATGAACATGCCTTGAGAGAAGCGCCCCGAGAGAGCACCTATGAACTTCTCGATGTCGGGACGCTGAACGTTGTTTCGGTATCGCTTGACTTGTATCCCTGTTGGAATACGAAACATGCCTGCAATTAGGTCTCCCTGCGCGTCAATACCACCATCGCCAACATAACGTGTGACTGATACCGATTCGAGGCCGATGTAGACTAAGAGATCGCCAGCGAAGAACTCAAAGCCCCTTGCTGACATACCGAGTAGTTGCTTTTTCACCTCACGTTTGATATCAGGGTTGGTTGGTGGAGCGGAAGTCTGACTATGCATATTCACTCGCTCTGTGCAGCATACTGTAGTATGTTATTGAGTTTAACAAGATAGATTATACAGTCTGCGCGTGCGCCAAATCAACAGAAATAAACTACAAAGGCTCGGCAGAGAAATGATTCTCTGCCGAGCCTTTTTGTACCTTATTATGTAGTCTTCGTTTCGCCTCTGGATACTAAACAAACCCCTTCCCAAAAACTCTGTGTTCCGACGAGTTCAGAGGACGCTCGGTGTTATAGCTGAAGACAATAACAGAGCCTGGGTACTGTTCAGTGCCATTGGGATACTGCTGGAATGAGTGACGCCGTTTGTATTTACTCTGCTCAAGCAGGCTGGCTGTGAAATCTGCTATCTCTTCGTCTGCTTCGTAGATGGGCAGAGTCTCATCACCAAGGTCTAGTACCCATAGGAGTTTGACCACAATCGCCAAGGTGCAGCGCTCACTTACTCGCTCTATGCGCTCTTCACGCATGATATCTGTCAAGTTGTACGCTGTCCCAAGGAACTGATTGAACAGTTGTATTATGGTCTGGGACGGAGCCGAATCGTTGGTGATATGTGCTGCTACAACGATTTGTTCTCCCCTCACTAGTAAGTTCCGCTCAATAGCGACCTGATGTGCCTGCCAGAGATGAAATAAGAGTGGGAGTGCCTCTGCCATATTAGGATCTTCCTTTCTTCATTACCTCGCGTATATCCTCTTCTTGCATGCTTGCATGCGCAAGTTCTGCACAAATACTGCATATCTTCCCTTCACTGCTTTGTTGACAGGAAAGTTTATATAATGGCATACTCCTGTCAATGACGGGCTTTTGCTCATATTGTACCTGAGTATTGTCTATAAACAGATGTTTTCTTTGCAGCCTATATGCAGGAATTGTCTAGAACATGAGCATAGCTATGAAAGGATAGAGAGGTATGCCAAGAGCAGCCAAGTATTCAACGAGCCTAGCGCAGATCATCAAACTCAGTGGCTATACACAAAGCGAGGTAGCCAGAGAAGCCAATATTGCATTACGTACGTTGTCCGATTATTGCCGTGGCTATACTGTCGCTAAGCGAGGCCAACTTGAAGCCATTGCCCGAGTGGTTGGCTGCTCAGTGGAGGCGTTGCTGCCAGACGATGCAACGTGTGGTATAGTTGCTAGTAGCAACGCTGTTTCACTAGCCGAGGACCCGAATGACATGAAAAAAGACGAACTTTCACGCAGAGAGACGGTTGGTCTGCTCGCTGGCGTACCTTTTCTTGGCCTAGCGCACCTGTCGCGTCTACTCCGCAACGAAGAGCTCCTGCTATGAGCGCTACGAATATTCCAATACTTTGGAGACTGTATTTCGACGGTCACCATGCAGAAATACGAAGTATACTTCCTGATTACCTCTCGCCTCTTTCCGCACTGGCACAGCAACCGTCACATCATCAAAAACAAGCAGCACATCTCGCTTCACAAGTCCATCAACTTGCCTATTTACTCGCTATACAGCATCAAGATTTCAATACGGCTGTTTGGCACACGAGCCAGGGCTTTCTATATGGAGAACTGGCGGAAGATGTGAGTTTGCAGACAGCTTCGCTCATACGTCAAGTACACACCCATTTCTGCTTCAATCAGGCAAAAGCCATGCAGTATTGTCCTCGTGTTACCGCTTTCTTCCAAGGGCGGGTGTATAGTGGTTTAGCTGTAGCATACTCCTACTTCAAAAAAGAGAAGCAGAATGCGTTGCGCTACCTTGGCCTTGCACGCGACACGTTCCCAGAACATCCCGAGACGGATCCAGACTACGCATACACACGTTGGGATGGATTCACAACGGCAAATTACGAGGGACTGATCTACCTTCACCTGGACCAACCAACAGAAGCCCAGGATACCTTTGAAAAGCTTGGTAAGAAGGCATTACGCTATACTCACCATGTCGAGTGGCTCGTTCGTCAATCGGCGACTTTCTTACAGCTTGGCGATCTCGATCAAACTCGGTGCTACTTAGAGCAGTCTGCCACAAGTGCCCTCGCTCTCGGCTGACACTTACGACCGCATGAGGCATGCACTATCTACCAGCAGGCGAGGGCGAAATGGCCACAAGAAAACAGGCTCACGGAGTTAGAGGAGCAGTTCCCTGAGTTGGCGCTGGTTAATCTGTAAGAGTGGTGCTTGACGAGATAGGTACATCACGCGATGCCCATACATCCACTGGCTCTACACATCCAAATTCGCACTCCTCGCGTGGCTCTCAATAAAGCGTTTGCGAGGCCCAACCTCATCGCCCATCAGCATATTGAAGGTTTTCTCAGCTTCTATCGCCTCTTCGATGGTGACTTGTAGGATGGTGCGCTTGGAAGGGTCCATGGTGGTGTCCCACAGGGTTTCGGGGTTCATTTTACCTAGACCTTTGTAGCGACCAACTTCGGGTTCTTTGCCGTTGTGGTTGGCTTTGTATTCGGCGATGATGGCGTCTCGCTCTTCCTCGCT
Source organism: Ktedonobacteraceae bacterium (assembly GCA_019240835.1). Classification (GTDB taxonomy): domain Bacteria; phylum Chloroflexota; class Ktedonobacteria; order Ktedonobacterales; family Ktedonobacteraceae; genus JAFATZ01. The sequence goes on along the minus strand of JAFAXQ010000119.1, from coordinate 19,359 downwards.
GTAGACATATTTGGTTTGTTTGCCGACTTTGATGTGGTAGAGCGGCGGCTGGGCGATGTAGAGGTGCCCGTCGCTGATCAGCGGCTGCATGTGACGGAAGAAGAAGGTGAGCAACAAGGTGCGAATGTGTGCTCCGTCTACGTCGGCGTCGCACATGATGACGATACGCCCGTAACGCAGTTTGGCCATGTTAAAGTAGTCGTCAACGCCTACTCCGATAGCGGTGATGATGTTTTTGACTTCGGCGTTGTTGAGTACTTTGTCCAGTCCGACGCGCTCGACGTTGAGAATTTTTCCGCGCAAGGGCAGGATGGCCTGGAAATGGCGATCACGTCCCTGCTTCGCACTACCCCCCGCCGAATCGCCCTCGACTAAGTAGAGTTCGCAGCGGTCGGCGTGTTTTTCGGAGCAGTCGGCCAGCTTCCCTGGTAGCGTGCTATCCAGCACGTTTTTGCGCTGGATGAGGTCGCGGGCGGCACGAGCAGCTTCGCGTGCCCTGGCTGAGAGCAGACACTTTTCGATGATAGCTTTGGCCTCGCTGGGCGTCTCCTCCAGGTAGCGGGTGAGCATCTCGGCGGTGATAGCCTCGACGAGGGGACGTATCTCGGCATTGTTCAGCTTGGATTTGGTCTGCGCTTCAAACTGCGGGTTGGGAATTTTGACGCTGACTACGGCTGTCAAGCCCTGGCGCACGTCATCACCTGTGAGGTTGGCATCCTTCTCTTTCAGCAGGTTCATTTTGCGTGCGTAGTCGTTAAGGGTGCGTGTGAGAGCACTACGAAATCCAGTAATATGCATGCCGCCGTCGACGGTATTGATGCCGTTGGCGAAGGAGTATTCGGTGCAGACCCAACTATCATTATACTGCATGGCCAGCTCGACTTTGGCACTGTCCATCTCGCGCACTATGCTGACAGGACGCGCCTGTAGTGTAGCACGGTTCTTGTTGAGGTAGCGCACGAACGAGACAAGCCCACCCTCGAAGTAGAAGGTGGCTTCGCGGTCATCGCGCTCATCATATAGGCCGATGGTGAGGCCACGATTGAGGTAGGCCATCTCGCGGAAACGCTGTGCGAGTACATCGAAGTTGTAGTCGCGTGTCTCCATAACGGTCAGGTCAGCTAGGAAGGAGGTAGTCGTACCCTTGCCTTCGACAGGCCCAAGGTCGAGCAGTCCAGTGACCGGAACGCCTTTTTCGTAGCGTTGCCGCCACAGCCGTCCGTCGCGTTTGACATCGACCTGACACCATTCAGAGAGTGCGTTGACCACCGAGACCCCGACACCGTGCAGACCACTGCTGATCGTGTAGCCGTTGCCGCCAAACTTGCCACCGGCATGCAACACAGTCATCACCACTTCGAGCGTAGAGAGACCAGGGCGCTGGTGGTGCTCATCAACAGGAATGCCACGTCCATTGTCCGTGATAGTGACCGAGCCATCCGCGTGGATAGTGACGACAACAGTATCGGCATAGCCGGCCATGACCTCGTCCACGCTGTTATCAACAACCTCATAAATTAGGTGGTGTAGACCACGCTGATCGGTCGCGCCGATGTACATGCCAGGGCGTACACGTACAGGCTCTAAGCCTTCGAGAATCTGAATATCCTGTCCACTGTAGCCGTTGTCGCGATTGCTATATACCATGTCATTGCCAACAAGTAGATTTTCTTGATTTTTTGCGGATTGCTCTGCCATCCTAGCGTCTCTCACTTTTGCCATAGGGCTATACGTTCCTTATTATTAATAAGTGCTCTGCATGGGTGTCAAAGGGCCTGCAAAGCCTCTTGGCACCTATGAATCATTATACCACATCCTGCTTGAGAAAGAAAGTAACTAGATGACCGGACAACCGAAAGGGGCGAAAAATGCAAAGAAAGAATTTCTGTTCAGCACGCCGAACAGAAATTCTTCTTCAGATTTTTAGTATCTACCTGTGCCTGGGTTACCGGGTACCGTAGCCATCCCTGGCATGTTAGGCATAGGCGTAGCGGCTAGATTGGTGGCACAGTAGGGGCAGAAGATCCAGCGCAGTTCTAGCAGACGCTCACACTTGGGGCAGGAACGTTTGAGCTTATGACCACAGGACGGGCAGATCTGGAAATCAGACTCAACACGGGCATGGCAGTTGTTGCAAGTCTGGCGCTCGGTCATCTCGGCTAGGAGTGACTCCTCTTCAAGCTGGCGCTCGTAAATCTCGGATAGGGTCTGGCGGGGACGCAGAATCATGTAGATGAAGAGTCCGCCGACGAAAAAAACAGCGACCAGCACTGTAGCTAGAATCTGGGTAAGAAAATCCTGGGTTCGTAGGCGAATATCACGAAAGGTCCAGAGTATTAAACTTAACCAGAATATAACGAGAAAGGCTACAGTACAGCCAATAAGAGGTGCCACTATCGCATTTAGCTTTGTTAATAAATCAGTTCCACCAGAACCGGCAGCGGTTACAAAAGTCATAATCACAGCATAGATGCCCCTTTCAGCAGTGCAAAGTAAATTGTCTTACACCAAGTTATAACGTGTATGCTCATGAGAAGGCAACTCACAGGAACTATAAGATAAACTATTCAAAGGCAAGTGTCAGGATTCCTCCGCCACCTACATCCACTCGGACTGCTTGTTGTTCGCTCTGTAAAGTTCTTATAGGCTCTTCTAACAAGTTTGCCACATACACCCGTGTAAAAGCAAGAGGCAGATGAATTTTCGCCTCAACCTGATGATCAAATGGATTATAGATGCGTACGATAACTCCTCGCCCATTGTTGCTGCGCTTGACAGCGCTTATGACCAACTCTCGTGGCTCGACCTCAATGAGTGTTGCCCGCGAGGGGAGCTGTCCCTCATGCAGGTCGGAGACGACAGCACGTGTTACCACAGGTACATTAAAAGCTTGTGCCTCGCGCAATACTAACGCTTCTTCATCCTGCCACGTGCCACGATGCGGCAACAGCGCATAGTCGAACTCGTAGTGCCCAAGACATTGTGCCTCCGGAGTGTGCTCCATCGGCCCAGCGTGACCACATCGCGTTGCTAGATCGCCACGAGAGAGCCACTCCACACAGCGCAACAGTGTCAAAGCCACGCCTACCTGCCCCTCCATAATACCGGGACCGCTGTCTACAACCTCGTATTCCGGGAGTCCTCGGTTGAGAATGCCTAGCCCGATTTTCCCATTGCTCATATCAACAAAGCGCTTCTGCGGAAAGGCGTTGACCGGTGCCTCCACCCATGCTGCCACATCAGCGGGGAGAGATTGAGCTATGGGTCGCGTCCGTACTTCAAATGCTCCCTCGGCGCTGGCATGCTCCACGGTATATGGCACAGGAAACAACACACGCAAGCGGTGGTCCTTTACGGCGTTTTCTAGACTCGTATGTACGTCTATACGACGTACACCGGGGAGCAGCGAAACCTCACTGACAATGGAACAGTTTGTCGTACATGCAGTACGCTCTATGCGATTAACGGCACACGAGCCAGCAAATGCCCATTGCCCAGTAATACGCAACGTGGCGCGTACTGGACCGGCACTTACCAACTCAATCTTTGCTGGCTGTGCTGGCTCACTCACAAGAGTATCATGCTCCGGGGGACAATAGGTGTAGAGATCACCCACATCTCCGCCATCTATAAAACGATTGAGACCCGTAAAAACTACACCTGTTTGCTTATCTATTACCGTCAACGTACCATCGCGAGTGTTGACCTCGACATGGTAAAACTCGTTTTCGATACTGTGCGGCTTGCCTACGAGCGAGTGTGTACCGTCTATAACAGAGCGCGACTGCGGCAAAGGAAGCCCTTGCGGATAGAGCCAGAATGTTTTCAGTCCATACGCAGGGAGATCGGCAGCAACGAAATCAATAGTTTCGCGTGCTTGGTCGATAAGTGATACCTCCAGCGTGTGAATGTCTTCGCGCTTAAGTAGCTCCAGCAGGCGTTGTCCAGCGGCAAAAAGCTCCGGCTCATTGACGACGATACGCCCCTTGGGAGCAATCATCACCTCAATAGAAACGACGCCTGGCTGCGGGACATGATGGAGGTGATGACTTGGCGACTCTGTGCAGTCTTCTATCGAGATGCGCGAGATCACATGTGTATGATCACCCTGGCCCAACATCGACATCATTATGCTATACGCCATATTGATGAGCTGTTCAGGTGTGGTTACGCCTGCCAGGGTGACCGCGCTAGCAAGCATTTCGCGTGCCAGGGGCAACCACCCAAGCTCCTGTCGCCAGCGATTCACAATGCGGTAGGGCATACGCGTACCCAGTTCGTCAACGATAGCCGCATTGTAGAGCGAGCCGGGAAGCTGTAGCACCGTCTGTACCCCGGCAGTCCGAGGACCAGGCGCAGGGTTGAACACCACAATGGATATAGGCTCGTTATTGGGGCGTGAAGCCGCCAGGGGAGCGCGAGTGTCGGTTGCGGCGACGATGTACTGCATGACTTGCAGGATAACGCTCTCGGCAATCTGCTGGCTCTGCGCAAAACGAACACTGTTCTCTCGATGGACTTGGTCGATGCTACAGCCACAGATACTATCATGGGGATGATTCTGCAGCAGGTAGCGCCAGGCCATCTGAATCAAGCCCTGTGGATAGGAATCACCCAACTTCCACGCCCAAGTTGTAAGCGGTTCAACCCATTTTTCGAGCAGGTGCTCGGTTGCTGCATTCTGCTGCTTTATCCATATGCGCGTCGAGAGAACAGATGGTAATAAGTGCGCATACTGACTACTGCGCATCTCGCCACTCAATGTCTGCAACGTATGGTTACTTTGGCGAATCCTTGCAATATACTGGGGAAGGGTGCCAATGTGAAGATGGATAGAGTCAAAATGCTGCTTGCTTTCGCCGTTTTGGCTGTGCTCATAGAGAAACTGCTCGTACCTAGGGTCTAGGCGAGCGAGTAGCGTGTTAGCAGTCTCAATAACTGTTGGTAGATTCTCTTGTGGCTCTTGGTGATCGGTACCGTTCATAAAGAGCAGTGTATCAGTCGTCGCCTTAGGCAGAATGTTGGCGGTGAGCAACTCAATAAGCGTAACAAGCTCTCCTGGATTAAGTGGTAGGTGACGGGCATTCGAATAACCGCTGGGGTCGGAGAGATGGACGACCAATATTTTGCTGCCATTAGGGGCCAGCCAATAGAACTCGCTCTTCTTAGCTTCTGCACTCACACCGCGCCAGAAGATAGCGCTATTGATACCGACACCTTGCAAGATTTGTGGCAACTGCGCAATGTGTCCAAAGCAATCTGGCAGATAGCCTACACGCATTGACTGCCCGAACTCAACTGCACGTTGCAGGCCAAACTGCAAATTGCGGATCAGCGATTCGCCGCTCACCAGGAATTCATCAGGCTGTACGTACCATGGGCCAACCAGGATACGTCCTGTGCGTGTATAGCGCTTTAGACGCTCTTCCTGCTCTGGCCGCACTGCTAGGTAATCATCCAGCACAATAGTCTGACCGTCGAGTGTAAAACAACTAAACTTATCATCCCGCTCCAGGATATCGAGCAACTTATCAATAGTTTTCACCAGGCGAATACGGAACTGCTGAAAGGTCTGATACCATTCGCGGTCCCAGTGCGTATGAGGTACGACGATGATGTTCAGTTGCTTGGCCATGATGCTCCTTTGCATAAAATAAGCGGCATACGGTGACTACTATTATAACAGGAACATCAACTCATACAAAGCTCAAGCACGAGCAGGTAGAGTTTGTGAATGATTATGCTAACTGCAAGGGCAAGGGAGCGCCGTATAAGTACTTTTGTCTTACTCATTAGCAGAAAGATGCGTGATATAATACTCTAACGTACTTGTGTAGAGGTAGGAATTGTGATAGAATTTTGAATAGAAGTTCTTATATTTGAAAGGCAGATTACACATGGCAAGTGGTAGCTATGCCAAAAAGCCTGCACCACGAGAGCCTAGCGAAACCCTCTCTCCAATTCCCCTTCGTGCCACACGACAACTGCAAGCTACAACGCCCGTAGCTACAGATGAACAGTCACATCTCTCCCTCGTCGCTGCCAAAATCACCCAAGTATTGCATGGCTTCCAACTAAGCAATAAGCTCTTGTGTGCTCGTGAGGGAGTAAGGATCGTTGATGAGTTCGCGCCGCGCCCGTTAGAACGCCCTGCGTTCAAGCTATTGATTCTATCTATCACCTGTGCCGTTATTTTCTTTGGCGTGTTACTTTCAGCAGGCATCTACCAGCGATCAGGAGATCAGCAGTTCTCTGCCGGTGTATTCAATGGGCAAGTCTACGCTGTTCAGGTTGGTGGCGTTCTCGCCGGTCGGTGGGAAGGCAGCGGGCTACTACCGCTTAATGGGAATCTACCCATACACGCTGGTCCCTACTCCATTTTGGGTAAGCCCACGGTCAGTGCGGACTTCATTAATCGCGTGCTGGATAGCTACCACTCGCCAGCAGCGGGAAAGGGCCAAGTCCTCTATGATCTGGGCGTGAAATACGGTGTCGATCCGGTCTTCGCCCTGGCCTTTTTCCAGCATGAAAGCACCTTTGGCAACTATGGCGAAGCGCGTTCGAGTCTATCGCTAGGTAACCTTCGTTGTATCCCTAACGCTGTGTGCCGCAACAACTACGCGTGGTTCAGTACCTGGGAGGATGGATTCGAGGCATGGTACAAACTGATTCGCAATCTGTACGTTGCGATTTGGGGTCTCACAACTGTTGATTATATCATTCCTAGATATGCTCCCACGAGCGACAACAATAATGAGGCTGCATACATCGCGGCAGTGAAGCATTCCGTCGACAACTGGCGTGCCGGAATAATCACAGCATAAAGAGCACAGCCGGTGACTACGAGGGCTAGGACGACCGCAAGCGCCAGGGCTATATACCGAAGAAGTGTCCTGCGAGGCCGTTGTATAGTAGTGGCGACCCCTTGCGGTCGCCATGCTCATCCTTTTATGCTGTGATTATTCCCTGTTCAATTGCCCTGCTTAGAGCTTCGGTGCGGCCTGAGACGTTCAACTTTTGATAGATATTCGCCAGATGGAAATTGACGGTTCGCTCACTTACATAAAGGCGAGAGGCTATCTCTTTGTTGCGCAGCCCCCGCGCCAGTAGGCGCAGCACCTCCAGTTCACGCGCTGTCAATGACTCGTAGGGTGCGTTGCCGCGCCCCTGCTTGCCAAAGCGTGAGAGTAGTTTGCCCGCGAGTTGTGGTTGCACCAGCGTTTCACCACGAGCTACTACGCGAATCGCCTGTGCCAGTTCGTCGGCAGTGAGATCTTTCAGCACATAGCCATCCGCTCCGGCGCGTAATGCCTCATAAAGGTACTCCTCGCGGTCCTGGGCAGAGAGCAACAGCACACGGGTGTCCAGGTTGAGTTGTTTGATTTGGCGTAATGCCTCCAGGCTCTGTCCGTTAGGCAACTGCGCGTCCATCAATACAACCTGTGGACTCAGTTCTAGTATCTCACTCACTGCCTGCACTCCATCGGCTGCCTCGCCAACCACTACCAAACTGGGATAGCTCTCAAGCAGGCGGCGTAGCCCTGCACGCGTTACGGCCTGCGCGTCTACGACCAGGATACGCACAACCTGCACGGCGGCAAGAGCTATAGCAGGCTGCAAGGGTGCGATCACCTGCTTTTCTCCACCGTCATCGACATGTGGAGTATAGGGCATACGGACCATGACACGGGTGCCTCGCTCGTGCTGGTTGATCTCTAGCACTCCACCTAAGTGCTCAACGCGATAACGAAGATCAGTGTAGGAGGTTGAAGGATTGCTCGTATTACTTACGCCGCGCTCATTGCGCTCGCCTCCGTTGATCTCTGTGACGGCGGGAACGAGAAATTGCGTGCCCGTAGCGGCGAAGGCGGGTATAGGCACCTCCTCGATAACGGTAGTTAGTTTACCGTCATCCTCGATGCTCATCTGTACATCGTCCTGCCCATAGTTCAGCGCAAGGCGCAATTTACGGGTACCGCTGTGCTGCTGCACTTGGTAGAGCACTTCACGTGCTATAAGGTAAAGCACGCGCTCAGCAGCACGAGAAAGCTCATGCTCCTTCGATCTTCCCTGCTCATCAACGCCCGAGAACGAGACGCGACTGGACAGCACCAGCATCTCCGCTGTCTCCTCAACGAGGCGCGAAAGGGCCTCGGCCAGTGTCACACCATCTAGCTCAGGCAGTGTTTCGTCATTAGTGGAGCGCACAGTGTATATTGCCTCACGTGTCATCTGCTCTAGTGTCACTAGTCCATCTCGCATAGCGTCGAGGTCGAGAGTATGTTCTTCGTCCACTATAGTCTGCAGTGCGTTCAGTTCAATCAGCATTGCACTGAGCGTCCGCAGCAGGTGTTCATGAGTACTGCTATCCATTTTGTTGCTTTCCATACGCACACTTTCCATCCAGTATAGCACGTGCGACGCTGCGGGGTGCATGTGTCCCTTTTTTTCACAGTTTCATTACTTGCGCAAATCAATTCCTCAAACCACTACAACATCATCTTGTTTGTCTTCTACTAGAGGCAGCAATTGAGACAACAGAGGCTAAAAGTATGCTATTATATGCAATTATGAATACACAACCACCAGCACAACCTACAGCTACGCAGTTAGCAGCGGCTATTGAGAGCTTGCTGTTTGTATCAGGGCGTCCCTTGGAGCGGGCAGAGCTGCGGAAGTTACTGGATAGTGATGACAAGCGCTTGAGCAGTGCTTTGCAGACGCTGGAGCGTGACTTGGAAGAGCAGGGGCGGGGGATACGGTTGCAGCGTCTAGGGGAACAGGTGCAGTTGGTGACGGCCCCACAGAATGCGCACTACGTAGCAGCTCTGCTGGGCTTACCGATGACGGCGAAGTTGACCACCGCCGGGCTAGAGACGCTGGCGGTGATTGCGTATCGGCAGCCGATTACTCGTAGCCAAATTGAAGCGGTGCGTGGGGTGAATAGTGACCGTGCCCTGGCAAGCCTGTTGCAGCACGGGCTGGTAGCCGAGGTGGGGCGTGCTCAGGCAGTGGGTCGTCCGGCACTCTTCGCGACGACGGTAGAGTTTTTGCAGCAGTTCGGGCTGACGAGCCTAGAACAGTTGCCGCATGTCGCCTCCACGAATACTACCACCCTATCAGCACAAGAGGTGCAGTTTGTGGAACTGAACAGCGAGGAACACCCCTGATGCGTATTGGTCGGCATATGCCCACACACTCAAAGCTGGTTAAGGCTGCTGAGATCGCCCATCAGATAGGGTGTGAGTCGATACAGATATTTACGAGCAATCCGATGGGTTGGCGACCGACAGCGGATGACCCTGCCAGCTACGCGGCGTTTGCTGAGACAGTACGCCGACTTGAATTAGATCCAGTGGTTATTCATGCGCCTTATTTAATAAATCTGGCTTCACCGGATGATGTTATCTGGCAGAAGTCGATTGCGTTGTTGACCTGGACGATGCAGCGAGGGGCGCAGCTCGGAGCAACGTATGTTGTGTTTCACACCGGAAGCCACCGTGGCTCAGGTATCCAGGCAGGATTAGTGCGTGTCGCCCAAGGGGTTGAGCGTGTGCTAGCTGAGGCACCGCCTGACGTGTACCTGCTGCTAGAGAATGATGTTGGAGCGGGTAAGACGCTTGGGCATAGTTTTGAGCAGCTTGGGGCTGTTCTGGCCTACCTGCCGCAACATGAGGAGCGCTTGGGGGTTTGCCTAGACACAGCACACCTGTGGGGTGCAGGCCACGATATCTCCACGGTCGAGTCTACTTTAGTGGTTATACAGCATTTTGACGATGCTGTCGGACTGGCACGCTTGAAAATTATTCACCTGAATGATACACAAGTGGCGCTGGGAAGTCACCGGGATATACATGCGCGGCTGGGCGAGGGTATTATCGGAGAGGAAGGACTAGGCACACTATTGTGCGATCCGCGCCTTACCACTACTGCTGTGCTGTTAGAGACGCCCATTTTCACCACCGAGAACGGCAAAGAGGATTGGGAGCACGATGCACGCCACCTCGCTAGGGTCAGGGCGCTACTAGCTCCCCTTGAGATTACCACTGAGGCCAGGGTACCCTATACATCTTTAGGAGGTAATTTGCCAGGGCAACCATGATACAGTATTTGAAAGCCGTAAGGATAAGGCTCTAAGCTTACGAATACAACCGGAAAGGGCTGTCGCTCACTCCACGCGTGCGTCTGCCGCTCCGCATCCGCCTGGGAAGAGGCGTAGAAAGGTACTATCGTAAAAGCTGTGGACGGGACGATGATCTCCTCCCGACTATATATGAATATCCACAGCATCCGCTCGCTCGTTTTCTTTTCCGGTAACGAACTCATCGCTTCTCCTTTGTTCGCTCTGCAAAACCTGCAGATATATGTGCTGCAATAGATAGTCGGCCTGAGCAGAGCCTACTAGCTTGAAAAGACGCTCATAATAGTGCCCCACACGAGCATGACAGACGCGGAGCAGTGCCATCTGTTTCTCTTTAAGGGGGGGCGTGCCCAACAGGAAGCGCATTGCTACCAACACGCGCCGTAACTGCTGGCACATCTCCCGCACTTCGGGCTGATCTATGACAACTCCTTGCTCACGGTGATGGGGATGTGACGTCCGTAAGACCGATACTCAGGAACTCAACAAATGATACGTTGACAGGGTAACCGGTGGAATGGTACACTCAAGAGAGTAGAAACAGATAATCGATTCCTTGCTCCAATGATGAGTGTAACAGAAATTGTGAATGTAAACACCGTTGTTTTTCTCTTCTCGTTTCAGTAGACGAGAGACGTGAGGACCTCTAGACACCATCGTTTCCATCTTCTATACTTGAGCCGTCAAAGCATCTTTGTAGAGAAGGAGAAGGAATGATGTCTGAGTTGTTCTATTGGGGCGAAGCTGGTCAGTATGGTCCATTTACCATGCAAGAAGATGGTTGGCCCAATGCCGGTGAAGTCGTGCGTCATTATCGCAAGCAACGCGACTTGAGCGCAGAAGAGGTAGCACAACGTTACACACAAGCGACTGGCAAGCCGATAGCAGCCACATGGGTACTAGACATGGAAAGCAAGAATAAAGTGCCAACTGATATGACACGACGCCGTGCGTTAGCCGACATCCTGAAGATCCCCCCTGTTCTGCTCGGCCTAGCCTCTCTTGAACAGGTTGTCCTTCAACCCGAGGGGCAAGCCCAGTCGGCATCAGCTATTCCAGGTGTTCTTACACGTGCCCCTCTCGTAGAGGCAGATGTGATTAGGTATGAGCAAAACATTCGCCTCCTGTGGCATATTCACCACACCAGCAGTGCTCATAGCGCTTTGCAGGATGTCACAACTGCCATAGGAGAGTTAGAGCAGCTCAGGCAGCAGGTCAGTGGATCTCTATTAGCGCGCATAGAGTTCCTACTTTACTGTCACTATCGACTGGCAGCAGAAACGAGTCGAGACCAGGGACGCTATAAGAATGGATACAACTATGCCAGCCAAGCAATCAAAGTAGCTAAAGAGCTTCAGAAGAGAGAGTGGCTGGCTCCTGCTCTGTACGTTCGCGGCCATATCTGCCTCGTCTGGGGCATGCTGGGTGAGAAAACCACTCAAGGTATTGTCACCCTCGACTACACAAAAGTGCTGTTGGCTATCAACGACCTTGAAGCAGCCCTCGCGTCTGCTACTCGCCCACAACTGCAAGGGCTGATTAAATCTGAGTTGAGCCGAGCACAAGTCTTTTTCGCCGTGAGACAAGGGAAAGTCGTCCATGCAAATTTTGTGACGTTAGCGACGAACCACATCAAGACAGCACAAGGTTTCATCGGACGTGGTAGCAGGGAGGATCCCTACATACAATGGTTACTGAGTGGAGAATTGATGAGTGATGGGGATTACTTACTCAACAAAGCCATTACGTATAATCTCATTGGATGGTCAGAACAAGCAGAGGAGATTCTTGACGACGAGTTAGAGCAGGCTATTCCTCGTAACCAAACCCGTCAAAATGCCTGGATGCAGATTGTGCGGGCACAAGTGGGGCTCAAGCAGAGGGATTTCTTTACGGCTACCTCAATGGCGACGAGTGCCTTTTTGGCATGTCGAGATATTCACTCTGTTGAAAACCTTGCCATCATCAATGACCTGCACACCCAACTGGTCAAAGTGAATAGCTCAGATGTGAACAAGCAGGGAGTATATGATTTAGGGGAAATGCTCACGAAATATTATAAGCTATCAGCAAGGATATCCTGATCTCACTTGCTCACGAAAGCAAATTCAGGCTCAATTTTAAAGCCATATCTACCCTACCAAGCTCTTCTACACTTATGGCACCACGGCGACGTAGCAGGCGCGACTTTTCAATCGACATGACCTGTTCGCATTTTACATCAGTAAAGTCATTCAAGCCATTGTCTTCGTTGGGGGCAATACGCACGTGCAGGGGCAGCTCTCGCTCCGTGCGACTCATAGAGGCAACGATAGTAAGGGGGTAAGTGGGTGATGCGTTACCTCGATCATTCTGAATAATTAAAGCTGGTCTTACCCCTTGTTGCTCGGCACCACGACCAGGAGACCAATTCACATCCCAGATCTCACCGCGCCGGGGGCTGGGCATTACCGCATGTGAGGTGTGAGTATCTTGTTGTCTAGGGCTGGGCAGTGTTTGCCTGGCCTCATCACTCATGCAACCATACCTTCGTGCCCAGCATCAAAAAAGAACCTGGCGTCTTCAAGAGTGTCAGGAATAGAACCGAGATAGGTATATGCTTCGTCGAGGGAGTGATTAAGGGAAGAGAGGGCGCGTTCGCGCTTCTGTACAACCGCAGCTTTAAGCTGCTGATAGTTATCTTTTCTCATCAATTCCATTATGGTCTCCACGACATCTCCTAGAGAGGATTCAAGTTCAACAGCCAGGGCTTTGAGTTCCTTATGTTGTGACGAGGGGATTTGTATCGACTTGCGGACGAGGTTCTCATGACGATAAAAATCCGTATGTACAACAGCCATGAAGATGCCTCCTAAGTTATTACACACGATATCTGTCTAATCTTCCACAATTGTACTTGGCCCTGGCTGAAATGTCAATAAAAGTTCTAATCTTTTTCGCCCCGAAAATGGGAAAATACTAAATTCCACAATACACTCGCCTTGTGGAAGCGAGCATATTGTGGAAAAGCTGACTTCTTTTGAAATCAGTGCCGTGTGCGGTACAATAGCAGTGACAATTTTTTGTCGTTGTTAAGGAGCACTGCACTAGAGAGAGGCGTGTCATGCTAGAACCTCGTAGCTCCCTTGTAAATGCTGATGGGATACAGTTACACTATCTCGAATGGGATCCTGAACGATTGATCAAGACACAATCCTCCACACCTGAATTGCCACTTCAAGATGACGCAATCCCCTTAGTAATGTTGCATAGCCTCGGTGCTACCGCCGATACATGGCGTCTAGTAGCCGAACAACTCTATCAACGGCATATCGTCGTTGCCTTCGACTTGCGTGGCCACGGGCAGAGCGATCAGCCCGCAAGCGGCTATGATCTCGCGACGATAGCAGAGGACATTGTTGCTGGTATGGCAGAGCTTGGCTTCGGCAAAGTTGCTTTGGTCGGGCATGGCTGGGGAGGGCGTGTGGCGCTCGTGCTTGCTGCACGTCATCCCGCCCTCGTGAGCCACCTCATTTTGGTTGATTCTCTTCTCGTGGAGCCGCGACACTGGCCTGGTATGGTGCGCAAGCGGTTCATCAACGAGCAGATGCCACCGCAATGGTTTACCTCACGAACAGCATATCTAGAGGCAATGCGTAATGAGATGTGTACATTCTGGTCACCGCAAGTGCAGTCTATTGTACTCACTTATATTCGAGAACTACCTGATGGCCGTCTGGAAGAGCATCTGCATGCTGATACTAAGCGCCGTATCCGTGCGTCCTTGTGGGAGGACCGCGCCTTGTCATACTATTGCAAAGTAACCTGCCCCGTGCTACTCGTTCCGGCCGCGGCTAAACCGAGATCAGGAGAGCAACTTCCGGAGCGGCTGGAGCGGGCTGAGGAGTTTGCTGTTGCCAAGGGCCAGATGGCGCTACAGGTGTCACGCATTATTCAGTGCTGCTCGGTGCTATGGATGCCCGCAACGTCGCATGAAATTCAGTTACAACGTCCAGCGCTGCTCGCTCAAGCAATTGCACGCTTTGTGGCTGTTAGCGATGTGGATTGAAAGGTATTGATTGATGAACACAATACTCTATCTAAATGGCAATATCTACACCATGGATGCGGATCACCCGCGTGCCCAGGCTATGGCCATCGACAGCACAAGTGGGCGCATTCTGGCTGTGGGCACGAATGATGAAGTACGTAGCGTGAGTAGAGCACATACGGAACTGATAGACTTGCGCGGGAAAACTGTCCTTCCCGGCTTCATCGACGCTCATATCCACCTGCTAGATACCGCGCACCGTGCCTACTACATTGATGCTGGAGCCTGCACCAGCCAGGATGAAGTGGCCGCGCTTGTACGCGCACGAGCTGCACAAATACCGACGGGCAAGTGGGTACTCGGTGGACACTGGGACAAAAACCTCTGGCCCGATGAGCGTTTTCCCAGCAAGGCTTCGCTTGATGCCGCTGCGCCCACACATCCCGTTGCCCTATGGAGCAAAGATGGACACTCGCTCTGGGTCAACTCTCTCGCTTTAGAACGAGCGGGCATTACCGCCGCGACGCCGCAGCCACCGACTGGCGCTATTTTACGTGAAGGCGCAGACGAGCCAACAGGCGTACTACAAGAAGAAGGTGCTACCAGTCTGGTTTATCGTGTCATCGACAGGTCAGACCCACAGACGAACCGCGTACTCTTGCAGCGCGCACTGCTCGAGCTACAGCGCTGCGGCATCACCACCATTCATGATATCGAAGGCGAAACCTCGCTGCACCTCTTCCAGGAGCTACATGATGAGGGTGCTCTGGGGGTACGCGTCAACATGATTCTGCCGCGCTCTATGTTACCACAGTTGCGCACACAGGGTCTTATCAACGATGATAACGACCTGCTGCGCGTTGGCGGCATCAAAATCTTTGCCGACGGTACGCTCGGTTCACAAACCGCCGCTATGCTTGAAAGTTTCGAGGGCAATCCCGACAACTACGGGATCCTTACCATTGCAGAGCAGGAGATGAGGGATATTGTAAGCGATGCTAGCGCAATGGGCTTGACCATTGCTATTCATGCCATCGGCGACCGTGCTGCCCGTGTCGCCCTGGACGCTATCGAGCGAGCACAGAAGCTCATCAGCGAACAGGGTACACCCACAACCTCGGACCCGCGCTATCGCCTTGAACACGTCCAACTCATTGCCCCCGAAGACCTGCAGCGCATGCGTCGCCTGGGTGTCATTGCTTCAGTTCAGCCCTTCCATGCCGTTGCCGACCGCGATATCGCCGAACGCTACTGGGGCAAGCGTCACCGCCGGGCCTATGCCTATCGTAGCATGCACGACCTAGGTATCCCGCTGGCTCTAGGCTCTGACGCGCCCGTCGAACTCTTTGACCCACTGCCCATTCTTTATGCAGCCACGCAGCGCCGTGACCCAACCATAGTACGTCCACCCTGGCTGCCAGACCAAGCGCTATCCATTGCCGATGCCCTGTGGGGCTACACCCTGGGCGCTGCCTACGCCGGAGCCGAAGAGCAGCGCAAAGGCTCCCTCACCCCTGGCAAACTCGGCGATGCCGTCGTCCTACGCGAGGACATCCTCAACGTCCCCCAGGACAACATACCAGAAAACGGTGTACAGGCCACTATTCTGGGGGGCAATGTGGTATATGGAGAAGTCTGAAATATTTACAGCAAGAGACTGCAATGCTACAATGTAAGCACAATGTGAGTCCGCTACCTGTGCTAGAGAAACGGCAGGAACAATATGGAAACCAGACATTGGTCATCAAAGGACCTAGAGATACTGCCAGACACCAATGGTACACACTACGAAATCATCAATGGAGAATTGTACGTGTCCAGGCAGCCACACAAACATCATCAACTCGTCTGTAGCAGGATTTGGATGATCTTACAGACGTGGAGCATTCAAACAGAGAATGGAGAAGCAGTTGCAGGCCCAGGACTTATCTTTACAGACGATAACGATGTTGCCCCAGATGTCACATGGATGAGTAATGAGCGGCTAGCCAGCACATATCAAGCTGATGGAAAATATCATGCTGCTCCTGATCTTGCCGTAGAAGTCCTTTCACCAGGCACGACAAATGAACAGCGGGATTGTGAGTTTAAGCTCTGGCTGTACTCACGACGTGGCGTGTTAGAGTACTGGATTGTCAGTTGGATGCATCGGCGCGTTGAAATGTATCGGCGCGACGAAGGTCAACTGAAGCTCCATAGTACCCTCTATCAGGAATACCATACGGTCCCCCTATCTGCCTGATTTTATGTGTCGAGTCAGCGAATTCTTCTACGACATCTCAAGAAAACTTCCCAGTGCTCCTTAACAGCAACAAAAAAAGTAGTACTGAACATAGTATGCTCAGTACTACTTGGATGGTAGAACTTAGTATCGTCCGTTCCGATACCCACTGTTTGGACGTCGCTCTCTCCCTTGGAACCCTCTGTTCCCAGTCGATTGGCGCTCGCGTGCCTCACTAACCGTGATGGTTCGACCTCCCAAAAGGGAGCCATTCAACTGCTCGATGGCCGCACGTGCTGTTTGGTCATCGCTCATCTGCACAAAGCCAAAGCCCTTGCTTCGCCCTGTGTCACGATCAGTGATGATCGTTGCAAAGGTAACCTGTCCAACCTGCTCGAAAAGCTCGATCAGTTCTTGTTCGGTCGTTTGATAGGGAAGTCCCCCTACGTAAAGTCTCATGAAGGTATGCTCCTGTGTCGACATCTCTCAATACATTGACGCTCGAAGAAACCGTTTCTCACAGAAGCGATACAATTACTTTTTGATGTCATACACCAATATAAACACACCAGGAGCTTTACTTATTCCCTCAGAACAAATCTCCTCCTGATGTGATGTAGCGGCATACATCAAAGAAAGGAGTGTCCGCGCTCGAAACGAACGTATCAACGTGGTCAATGCGAAACCCTCTTTCGAGTAACGTTGCCAAACAAGGATGAGAACCTGACACATCGATGCGTAATGTATCAGCTTGCTGCAAGGCCCAGGGTACGGCAGCCAGTACGCAAGCAGTAGCGTCTGACGGGGCATTGACACCGAGAGGCCCAAGTACACAGGCTCGGGCATCCCAGAGCATTCCTCCACCCAAGCGTATATATGCGTAGCCCACTGTCTGCCCTTGTCGTCGAAACCACAATGGGACGGCTCTTTGTTCTCGTACCCAATACAGAAGATCGGCAGGACGCAAACGCCCGCTGACCCGAGCATCCCACTCTACCAACGCTGGATCAGCAACGTCAGCCTCGATAATCTCCACATCGGGAGGCGAAGGCCACGCGTGAGTGGCCTTCGTCAGTCGGAGTGCGAAGTCAGGCCACTGTGGACGCATGCCCGCTCGGATATAGAGAGCAAGCGCCCGTGGATCACTCGAAGCTACTGTGCAGTGGACTAGATCGTCTTGCGGTAAAACGCAGTGGAGGAGCGACTTGCCAAGCTGACTAGATTGTTGAGTTGGCAGCACGAACAAATCAGTGAGAAATGTAATATTTCCCAGTGTAATAGCTCCCGCAAAGGCCAGCACCTTTCCATCCTGCTCCGCAACATAGATTGTTCCTGTGTGAAGAACGTGCCGCAGATGCGGTGGGATATCGCCGAGTGGGGGTGGGTGAGGACTATCACGCACCTCATTCCGATAAAATACTTCGTACGCCCCTCTGAGATCTGCCTCATGCGCTGGACGAAAAATTGTCACTGTTCCTCTCTCCCTGGCAGTACTGATTTTCCTACTCCTGTGCCGAATACCTTACAGAGATACGAAAGGTGGCAACTTTCATTACGGTAGACGACAGGGCGCATAGCTTTTCCCCCTTACGTTATCTTAAAAACTGTCTTAGTGCATTACTGCCATAGTTCCTGCTAAATGATGATACATCCTAGAAATATGTTTGTAAAGCAAATCCCACTTGTGTACTCTTCTACTTTACAGTGGATGTTTACATAATGAAATAGTATGGAACAGAAACAAATAAGTAAGAGTAAAAAGAAAGTAATACTTGTGTAACTGAATAATCATTCATAGAGGCGTGTTATTTTCCTATACATCATACGTTACAAACAATGTCAACCATAAAACAGGGTTATGCAAAAGGAATCCGTATAGTTACTGTTTATCGCGAAGCAGACTTGATGATATATCAGGCGAGTGACTAGATAAACATTTCTATAAGGATAGTTCCTACGATAAAAAAGAGAGGGACTTCGCATTGAGCATACGAATAAATAAGAGTATGCCGAAAATGCAAAAAATAGTGCATAGAGATGTTACCATCTTTAAGCACATCCGTTACAATAGTTGGGTACATCCGAGTTGAATGTACCGAAAAAAGAAAAGATTTGTAAAGGGGAAATATCCAAAATGAACTTCGTAACATTGAGTGACGACCAGTTGGAGATGGTTGCTGGCGGTAGCACTGCTACTTCTACAGCAACAGGCACCCAGACTGTCTCGATCAGCTATAGTACTCTTAGCTACTCTCCGGTGAGCGTTGGCCAAGTTGTGGCTTCTAGCGCTACTGCTAGCGACATTACTAATAGCTACAACGGTAACAAGCTGACGAAGCAAAGCGCTACTGGCAATAACGACAGCCAGGGTGCGTAAACCGTAAGGTGAACGAAGAGCTTCTCTACAGTCGTAGAGAAGCTTAGATAGAAACGAGGTAGCAACCCAACTTACCTCGTTTCTACTACTCAAACTAATGCTCAGTTTACTTAAGTAAGTACACCAAAATAGCGTGTACAACATTCTAAGAAAGTTATTAGGAGAAAAATCGAAATGTACGCATTTGAACTCAACGACGAACAATTAGAGATGGTTGCTGGTGGTAGCACTGCTACTTCTGGTGCAGCAGGTGCCCAGAGTGTCACGGTTAGCTATAGTTCCCTTTATTACTCTCCTGTGAGCGTTGGCCAGGTTGTGGCTTCTAGCGCTACTGCTGGCGACATTACCGGGAGTTACAACAACAATGAGTTCACCAGCCAAAAAGCTAGCGGTGCTGGCGATACTCAGATTGCGTAAACCGTAAGGTGAACGAAGAGCTTCTCTACGACTGTAGAGAAGCTCAGACAGAAACGAGGTAGCAACCCAACTTACCCCGTTTCTACTACTCAAACTAATGCTCAGTTTACTTAAGTAAGTACACCAAAATAGCGTGTACAACATTCTAAGAAAGTTATTAGGAGAAAAATCGA
>JAFAXQ010000116.1 GCA_019240835.1 Ktedonobacteraceae bacterium | reverse complement strand
GAGGTGGACTAGCTCACTACGGAAGTTGCTGTTGGGGTAGCGCAAGTTCAGTTCGTAGAGTCGCCAGGCGGCGGGGTAATAGTCGACGTCGCCGGTACGGGTTTTCAATTTGACCAAATGGTCACGGGGGTTGTAGGCTTTGGGTTGGTCGCTCATGGATGGATCATCCTTTCATGAAGTGCCATTGCCAGGGGCAGCAGGACTATGCCATAATTCGTGCTGCCAGCAATGACGCCAGTTCCGTCGTTGGTAGCATTACAATGGTGACAAGCTACAGGGAACAGCAGGAGGCTGCAGAGCACGGGTTACCCTCGTTCTGGCAACGCCTCTTCTCGCGGGAACTGTGCTTGCAGCGAGACGAGCAACCGATAGGTTTCATCGCTATCGAGGCGGAGCGCATGCTCCGCAAGGCAGGGAGTGTGTTCACCATTGGCGAGCAGACCAATGCTGCCATCGCTCATGATGACAAGCGTATGCTGCCCTAAATCGAGTTTGTGGAGAAGGGAGAACCCCTGTTCCATTGCCTTTCCTTTCTGAAAAACGGCGAGCTTTGACCGTGCGCAAAGCTCAGAGGGAATGACGCGAACGTGCCTCAGCCCCTCCGAACCTGCAAGCAGGTGGAGAGAAGAAGTGAAAGAAGAAACGTCCAGCGAGAGCGGGATTGAACCGTCTTTCGGGCCTTGCACCCACGCCTGTTCTCATGGTGTCCTTGCCATCGGACTGTCACGTTCGCATTGTTCCGACCATCAAGCCTCCGCTTATGGCATGCGCCCGCTCGGTCGCCATATGATCGCCCGTCGATTAGTTTCGTGTACTCACCTTCCTTTCTATTACGGACCTAGCAGAAGTTATTTGACATTTTGAACTTCTTAATTAAACTATAAACTAAGAAATTCAAAATGTCAATAGAAATATCAATAGTTCTTATTGCCTACCCAGCTTTTCAAAATGCCATGAACAGTGTATGCTAGAGAGCAGGCAGGTAGAATTGCAATACGGAGAGCAGAGCGGAATGGAAGACACATATACGTCAAGTGAAGCAAGAGAAAGGCTTGGGGGAATGGCTTCAAGCAGCTTTAAAGCTCTTGTAGATAGCGGTGCAATACGAAAGGTAACTGCACCTGGCAGGAAACAAGGGGTCTATCGGAAAGAAGATGTGGATAGGATAGCGGAAGAGAAACAGATTACCCCCTCGTCGAGAAAGATCATCGCCAGGAAACGGAGGTCTCTCAAGAAACGAACCATCCCCGACGTGATACTCGATTGGGTGCGACCAGAAGATGTCCCATCGGGGCTGGCATTAGATCAGATTGTCTACCATGAGATGTTTCTTGCCAACGCAGAAGTGTACATGGCTTGGCGTCGGAAGAACTCGAAGATTTCTATGGGGGCCTTCGATGCAAAGGATCGCCGAGTGCGCTACGGCTATATCGGACTCATCCCACTTCCCGAATCCGTCATTCTTGATGTTCTCATGGGCAAGAAGGATGAGAAGGAGATTACCCCCGATGAGATCCTCACCTATGACGAGCCTGGGGAATACACCCTACTCGCTAATAGCGCCGTGATACACCCTGATTACCCCGAGC
The DNA here is from genome assembly GCA_019240835.1 of Ktedonobacteraceae bacterium. Classification (GTDB taxonomy): domain Bacteria; phylum Chloroflexota; class Ktedonobacteria; order Ktedonobacterales; family Ktedonobacteraceae; genus JAFATZ01. The sequence continues at coordinate 20,453 of JAFAXQ010000116.1, read as the reverse complement.
TTGCTAATAGCATCATCCACGCGATCATGAAATTCTGGATTGACCAATATCCTGAGAAACGGATTAAGCGTATCTATGCGCAAACTGTCTCAGAGCAGGGACGTACCCTAGCAAAGAAGCTCTACCTAGGCCCGCTCTACATCATGAGAAATGGTGGTTTAACCAGGGTAGAGGATGCCTATGTTCTTGATATGCAGGAAGAGGCCGCCTCTAAGATCATCCGGCAATTTCAGGAGAGACTGAGGGCAAAGGAACAACAGAGCAAAAAGCGGTGAAATCCCACAAGAAAACGCTCTACTCTAGGACATTTGCATATGTTCTTGAGAACAGTTAAGAACTGGACGAAAAGAAAAAGCCCGCTTAGGTAGTAAAAGCTACCTAAGCGGGCTTTTTCCATGCTCAAATTCTGCTCTATTTTCAGGGCATTGGTTCAAGATGAATACATGTAGGAGAACTTGGTGTCAAATTTGATAGAATGAAATTGTTGAGTGTGTGGCAGGCTCTCCAGTCTCCCCACACACTCAATCATTTACCCTCGTGGGAGGTCCACAAGCGGAGCAATGTCAGTCTTTAGTGTGTCCCATCGCCAAGACGCCAACGTAACAGGTCAGCGTTGCGAGCAAGGCGGTCGGTAATATTATGCCGCAAACGATAGATTTCCTGAATGTCGCTGAATTCGCCAGGGCAATGCTTGAGAACCTGACGTGGCTTGAGTCCGCAGTGAAAGAGCAAGTAGGCTACGCGCTGCTCACGCTCGTTGGGTAGGAGGCTACGTACGACCTCCCATACTGCCTGTGCATCGTCATCGTTCGCAGATGGGTCTTCTGGCCCTTCATGCTCGAGCAGAGGAAGTTCTTTGGAAGAGCGGGCATATGCACGTAGTGTATCGAGAATAGCAGCGTTCAGACTAGTGCGTAAGTAGCGTAGCGCAGCCGCCAGCGAAGGAAACGCGACACGTTGATGTAGAGCGGTCGCTATCCAGAAACGAGCGAAGGCTTGAGCAATATAGTTCTCTTCGCTATCATGGCGGCAGGCCAGATCGTACATGCGATGACTGTGCATCCAGCGCTGCATCGTCTCAGTAAAGCATTGTTGAAAGATGTCCCATGCCTCGTTATCGCGTTGCACCAAGGCACGATGTAACAATTCCACACAATACTGATCGCTATGTGGCTCTCCACGACGATACTTCTCCATCTCGATCTTGCAGCCTTGAGCAAGAACTGAAACATCCAGCAAGCGCATTGTAAACTCTGAAGTATTCTCCTGTGAGATAGTCATTGAGGTAGAGGCACTGATAGTAAGGTTATGTAGGGTATGTTTTTCGCTTGTCGCTGGGCCTGGCATGATAGTTTGTGTGGTCATAAGTGTAGCTCCTCTAAAGTTTTTCAATTAAAGTTTTTCAATGATGCTTAATGAAATCATACGTGTCGCCGTTCGTTGGCATCGCATCTCTAGTTTGCCCGATGGAGGATCGGGCTACCAGGACTTTCTTTGACATGTTCTAGACATCTTTTGACAATCTGGAGTGTTTTGGCGAATTCTCGCTGAAAAGCAGAAGAAGTCTTCTCCTCTTCCACATTTAAAGTGCCTAAAAAGAATGACATGCAGAGAAAGGACAGGTACATATGAATATTGATGAGCAACTTGAAGACTTTCTGGCAGGATTAGGAGTTGAGATGGAACGCCCAGCAGCTAGTGACTACGATAGTGACTCTCTTCCAGAGGTATCTATTTTTCAGGCCTCGCGTGATCACTATGGCGTCTTTTACCGCCTGGACAGTATTAATTGTCTACCAGAGTTACGTATTATGATCCCTGTTGATAAGGGTGATGTGAAGATGGATATCTATTTGGTGCGCCTTAGTAATCGCATACCGCTTGAGTTATGCTTTAGCGAGACTTCTGCCTATCACGGGAGTGCAGCATATGAGCAGGGACGTGAGGCAACTTTACAGCATTTGCTATATGCAGTAGCAGAGACGATGAAGCAACTCTTCTGGGCTGGTGACCTTCAGCATATGATCTTTCCCCCAGAAATCGAAGTCTACCCATTGTTACAGTACGACGAGAAGCAGCCAAGGAGGAGGAGATAGGTGTGGCAATATGAATGTATACGAAAAATTGTTGTTTTCAAAAAAAACTTCGCAAGCACTAGACAAAAGCACACATTTTAGTGCATACTATGTATAGGCAACGAATCATTTGTTAGCCAAAAGATAAACATTACAATCACATTAGTGGTTTCACCATCGACGTGAACCAATGAACACAAGCCAAGCATGTGGCTTGATGGTAGGAAGGAACTGCAGACCATGCCAGAAGCCTACGAGCAACGCAGTGAAGTCGCACGATTGTTGGCACAAATCAATGCAGAGTATGAGGCTGCTCAACGCGGTCTTTCAGGACTGTGTTATGGGATGTCTCAACATGCATTCATTACTGCACGTATGGAAAACATGGGCCAACTTCATACGCAATTACAATCGTTAGTCGGAGACACAGCTATCGCGATGATTGCAGACAGTTTGAATACTTGCCACTGATGTGGGAGGGTCGTAGAGACGATACCAAAACGAAGGCGTGAAACGGGTTATTCGGGGCTACTGCTCAGAACAGCCCGTTTCACGTCTTCATCATCTAGGAGCTAGCAGAAGCATTCCATACACCTGAGACGACAAACTCGGTTTCCTCACTCAAAAATGTTTTCTGGTCAAGAACGTTATGATGTTCATCGTGAAAACATTGTAGCCAATCCGTCACATCCTTGCCACTCAGGTAAGGAGCATCTTCACACACGAACCAGTCGGCAATGCCTTGGAGGTAGAGGCGATAGTCATCGGGGAGCTGGTAGCTGCGTACGATGCAATATCTCTTCTCTTGGACATCTTCATAGCCAGCAGCGCGTAGGTAGCCAGCAAGCTTAGAACCAACCCAGCTATCCTCGAAAGCATAGCCCCGGCTAGTACGCTCCCGTTCCCAGCGTTCTCGTGCTTGGAATACACGAGTCTGCAAGCCTGGATCAATATTGGAGAAGCGCATAGTCCCAAAGTCTATATCCTTAATGACCAGACGGCCACCAAACTTGAGATAGGGTGCCATAGCAGCAAACGTAGCGGCAGGGTCCGGCAGATACTGACTCACATTTGCGCTAAAGATAACATCTGCCTTTTCGTGTTGTATCGGCAGTTGCTCCAATGGTGCTAGCTTATACTGCACCTGCCGTCTATACCGCTTATTCTCGTTACGTTGCTGTGCGGTGATAAGCGCCTCTGTGGCAATGTCTACTCCTAAGATTCGCCCGCGTGGTCCAATAGCCCACGCAAGAAGAGGGGTCCACAAACCGGGACCGCAACCGGCGTCGACAACAAAGCTTCCTTTCTTTAGGTCAAGATCACGTATCATCTGCTCTCGCTCTGGTGCTTTGCTGCGATGATGCGTCTCTAACCATTCAATCGCGTTCAACGGAAGTCCACACTCGTTAACGTATACGGCAGTTTCAACTGTCATAGCATTAGGCCCGATCCTTCCCACATTCAGATCTGGAAAAATGTGTACTGCACTCTGCAGTACTGTGTATCATACACATTTGTGTCAAAAAAAACAATACTTGTTTAAACATGATAGTACTTTAGTAAAACATTTTATAACTCTACGAAAAACATAGCAAAGTGTTTTGTGTGAAATTGTGTGAAAGTCACTGTTTGCTCTGCTCATCCCCCATAAGGGCATGTTGTGGTCAATATGGAAGGTGGTTCATCCAGCATAATAGAACATCCATGTCAGCCTGCAGGTCCCGCTATGCCAATGTTGAGGAAATGCCGCGAAAACGTCTCATCATATAGAGTGCGATTTATGTATAATTCTGTAGAATATTGTATAACTTACAATATACATGCGTGGCGCTGATTCTGTATATTTGTGCTATACTATGGTAAACTGTGTTTTCTTCCTGAGGGAACAGGAAGAAAAGAAAGGACTGGACTGTATAGAGATGAAACAGCAAGCTAATAGTTCTGGTAAGAAGAGGGAACGATCCCTCAGGTCAAGAAGGACAACAGTCTCTCAGGAAAAAAAACTGCAGACAGGAGAAGAGGCTCAATACCAGCAAAATGCACAAGGGGAGGGGTCATTAACAGTTGCACAGTTCGGTGATGGACAACCGATGGACGTGATTGCAGAAGAAAATCTTTCTCCTTTCAACAGGTTACTACGCGATATCTTGCGGCGAGACCGTAGCGAGATCAGCCGTGTTGCTAGAGAACTGGAAGTTTCGGAGAACACTGTCTACCGCTGGATGAATGGTAGCTCGGTGCCACGTGCTGTATATCTGAAGAAATTGCCAGAGGTACTTTCAGAGCACCGCAGTAATCTTACCTATGTCATTAACCAGACTTTCGGCAAGACAATAGAGCCACTCTATCCCGGTATACGAGAGGTAGGTAAAGATATCTATCGCCACGTTATGGATCTGGCAACGACAATAGCAGAAGATAGTGCCTACTTCTGGCAGATCTCCCAGGCTATTTTCGAGTCTGCTCTTCACCATTTGGACGCAGGTCACAACGGGTTAGCTATTACTTATGCCTCTCTGATGCCTCCACGGGCTGATGGTATTCATTCGTTGCGCGAGTTGGCCATGAGCGGTACCTATCCGTGGCCGTTCAGTCTTGAAAGCAAGATCTTTCTGGGTAGTACAACATTGGCAGGCACAGCAGCACTGCTTCAACGCTTGCAAACATGGGACAGTCTGGATGCTGAAGAGCGCTTCCAGGTGACCATTGACGAATTTGAGCGTAGTGCTTGTGCCTATCCAGTTATGCGTGGCGGACGTCTGGCTGGTGTGCTAATTATCTCTAGTGCTTTGCCAGGCTTCTTCAAGGATTACACAACGCGTGAAGCGGTGATTGAATATGCTCAACTTTTCTCGTTCGCGTTGCATGAGCGTGATTTTTACCCATTCTCACTCTTGCATCTAGAGCCTATGCCTGATCTACAGTGGCAGCGCGCTGAGCTGGCTCGTAGCTACGTGAACCGTGTTGTCACTTGTGCGCGTAAATATGCTATACCAAGGCAAGAGGCAGAGCAGCGCGTTCAGGGAGAGATGGAGCTTGAGTTTGAGGAGCGAGCACGAACTCTTACAGAAGGTAAACCTTCCCCATCATAAAACATCTGTTGCTTATTGCTTGCCGCTAGCTCTGCGGCAAGCAATAAGCAACAGATGTTTTAGCATGGCAGGAAGTTTGGGGCTTCTGTTTAAGCTAACCGATAACTTCGGGCTGAAGTGAGGTCATTGGAATTTCGCGCCCCACACATGCACGCAGGTCTTCACGATAGAAACGCCATGTGCTCCCCACCTTGTGACCTGTCAGTTGACCGGACCACATGAGACGATAGAGCGTAGAGCGGCTCACACGCAAGTAATGCATAGCTTCCTTGAACGTGAGAAGGACATCCTCTTGAATCATCTGTATAACCATATGTTCCCTCCTTTATAAGTAAAAAATAGTGAAATAATTGCACTCGACACATAGAGCGAACAGCCAGAACGTGTAGCGCATGCTGGAAATGCTTGTCTCATCACGTACTATGATAGTCTATGGTGATACACTTTTATATTAAGAAGTCGTTACGATATGGTTAATTTCGACCCTTGTCAGATAAGAAATTCATCGATGTTGTGCTTGCTCAATCAAGCTCACTAAAAACTGCAACTTCTTGATGGTATGTTGAGCATTGCGTTTGTTCCGTTCGTAGCCATCGGGTGCAAGTTGCTGAAACCAGACCTGAATATCTTCTTCAGAGATGTCGTACCATTTGGCGTCTGCCTGTAGGCGTAAGTAGACACGCATCTGTTGATCCGGTTGCCTCTTACGTGTTGGTGTTGTAGCTTCACTTTCACTAGCAGTATCATGCTCATCTGCGGCCACGGCGGCGGCCAGTTCTGAGGTAGGATGCAGTTCATTGTATAAAGCCTCTACATCTGCGGAACGAAAAAAGACATCGCGACCAACGCCACGGTGCGCCTTGAGGCGTCCTTCATGCACCCATCGTTCGAGCGTTACGCGATCAATTCCTAGGCGTCTTGCTGCTTCGCCCGCATCCACAAAGGCGAAGTTCCCTCCTCCCGCTCTGTTTACCATGTGTCACTCTCCTTCATTATTCATTCTGCGTTTTGATATGTCATCCTGATGTCGCTGTGTTGTAGGAGCATGATTTATCACTTCCGTACGGGACGCGGTAAAACATAAGCAATGTACTGCCGTAGCGTCGCTCATCTGTGAGCATCAAGCGTACACATTGCACAACTGCTACACTCTCGCGCTCTTTGGGGTGAATTTGGACGATGACTAGTCCTTTATCGGACACTAGCGTGGAGGTATCGAGCATTTGTAGAGCTTTTGCTGCCATCCCCTGATACTGGGGGGGAGCTACATAGATAATATCGTACACGCGTTGCCGTTCATCTGGCGCATCAGTGGCATAACGTTGTAAGAACTTGAACGCGTCGGCGTGCAGTACCTCAGCGCGGTCGGCAAGACCAGTGATCTGCAAGTTCTCACGCACCAATGTAAGCACCTTGTAATTCATCTCTACGAACGTTGCGCTCGCAGCACCCTGGCTCAATGCCTCGATGCCCACACTCCCCGTACCGGCAAAGAGGTCCAGGAAGTGCGTATCTTCAACCTCACCCGCCAGAATATCGAACAGGGCCGTTTTGACCCGCGCAATAATGGGGCGTGTTCCTATCGTTTTAGGAGATTTAAGCTTACGCCCTTTCGCCTCACCTGTTACCACGCGCATGGCGTTCCTCCTCAAGCACAGCCAGGACTGCTTCTACGTCCGGTAAAAAGTCGTCTTCTTTAGCCCAGGAAATGAGCGCCTCAACTTGATCAACCTTGAGCTTTTTAATGCTAGTAGCACCCCAGATGCCTTGTGCCAATTGCTGGAGTTGCTCAGAGCTGATTTGTGAACCAATGACGTTGTTGAGAGCTTGTAAACGACCCGAGCTAGCAACAGTAGGCCCTCGTGACTCATGGAACTTATCCAGTAATTCTCTGGCCCTCACACGTTGCTGGGGTGTCAGCTCACCTAGGAGGTCGAGATCCTGCAGCTCTGCTTCTTTTTGATCTTCTTCCACGTCTATCTCCTCGTCGAAAGCGCTAGGATGCCTGTCACCCACCGTGCCAACCATCTCTCGATGCTGCTCTATGGACGTGATTTTCGCGCCTGCTGGCGAACGAGAGGCTGAGGACAGATTTTGCTGGTCTGTTGATTTGGTGACTCGCTCTTCAAATTGTATCGTCTCGGCAGGTACATTAGTACTATGGTTGACCAGACTCTGCAATTGCTCAAGGGCATCACGCAGGTTGACACCCGTAAGCGTTTTTACCTTGAGCAGTTCCATAGCTTGTTTGGGTGTCAACCCCATACTCTCTTTGACGTGTTGAATAAATTGGGGCAGTGAGAGAGTACTGCTCGTATCGCCAGATACAGGGGTATGGGGCATACTCGCGGCCACATTTGGGCGCGTTGGCGGCACAATCGCTTCCTTCTGTGAGTCTGCTTCTCGTACTTGAGGCGAAGAAGTCGGTGAGAGCGTGATAGCCTGTGGAGCATATGGCGAAGCTGGGATGACGGGTGATGCAGCAGAATTTGGTGCTGGGGTCGTAGCAGGAGCTGCTCGCTGTGGCGCACGTTGCAGCATCTGGGTGACACGTTGTTCTACGTGCATTGAGAGCTGATTCATCCCGGCATCTGCTTCGCGTAACAGTTGTTCACGCTGTTCTGCACTTACACCTATAGGCATAGGGATGCTCATCTCTACAGTATAGGTACGCCCTCCCATAGAGAACTGCGTCGCATAGCGCAACCAGATATGCTCTCCAGCTTTTTCTGAAGCCTGTCTTATCTCATCCATAGACGCATTCTCCTGTGACTTCTGCTCTTTACAGTGCATGTTGTATTGTGGTGCGTATGAGGCTCTAGACCCTGATGATCTCTACCTTGAGGATTTCAGAGAAGCCTTAAACAGGCATATCACATTATATCAAATGGATGTAGCGTATGGTAAAATAGCAACAATAATACCACAACGGCGTAATATAGCAAAGCTTGTTGTATCACACCCAGTAGAGAAAGTTGAGAGACGCACTCATGCTTAGCCCGTCATCTACTCAACCATCATCAGAGCCATCTGTGCCCGAAAAGAAAGAGATAAAGCTATCTCCAGCTCAAAGAAGACTGGGGCAGACACCTGCGGCGCTGCTGATCAAAGCCTTCTTACGCCCTATCTTCAAGCTGATTTACTACACGATCAAGGGTGTGAGAAACCACTTCTGGCTGACGCTGCTGCTACTGTTTTTGCTCGTAGTGAGCATTTCTCTAACCAGTTATGTAACAGCAAAGCAGCTTCCCTTTGGCGTCGGCAACGATCCCTTTGACTTCCACGTCCGTGGTGGTGACGGTGGCGGCGACCATGTAAAAAACTGGCTTTACGCCCTGCGCGACGGCAACGTGACCACTATGTCATTGTTGGAGTCTGAGTTAGTCATGTCACAGCCACCTGATCCCAGCCAACTCGTAGCTCAGTTCAGCCAGCCAAAGGCCCATCTGCAGTGGAAGTCTATTAACGTTCTGAGCGTGTCTACACAATCAGATACAACCGTAGATAGCTTTGTAGAGATCGATTTCACAGGACCTGGCCCAGGAGGGAATGTCAACGGTATCATGATCTGGCATTTTACCACTCTTCCCCAGGCTCAGGGACGCATTCTCTATATAGACTCTCCTTCAGTCCGTCCGGCTCTACAGTAGTAGACCTGGATCGGTTCGTTGCAAGATCAAAAGGAATAGAACGACGTGTCAGAAACAACAAAGAAGACAAACCAGGAGAGCCTGGATAGGTCGATTGACTTGGGACTGGACCAGTTTGGTCGCTTCGTCAAGCTGCGCTGGCTCTGGCTGGCCATCTCGGCTGTGATTATCTGGTACTGGATCGTCTACATCGCCCCCCAGTTGACTGCACCATCGCCAGGTGCAATTCTGCTGTATGTCTTTCAAATCGTTTTTGCCATTCTCTTTGGCATCATGCAGTTTGTGGCCATCTTCTGGTTTCTGGGACGCCCACGCCTGTACTGGGTGATGCCTGGCGAAACCGGTGTCACCTTCGATGACTATAAGGGTAATCCAGAGGTGCTTGAGACGGCACGCCGTATCGTGCAACTGCTGCAGGGATCTAAAGAATTGAAAGACATGGGCGGTACTGCTGTACGCGGACTTCTGCTCACTGGCCCTCCGGGCACTGGTAAGAGCTATCTAGCGCAATGTATGAGCACCGAGGCAGGTGTACCCTTTGCCTACGCTAGCGCGGCCAGTTTCCGTGCGATGTTCATCGGTATGGATATTTTGATGATCCGCAACCTGTACAACAAAGCGCGACGTTTGGCACGTGAGTACGGTGCCTGTGTGATCTTCATGGATGAAATCGACGCGATTGGCGGATCACGCAACCAGGGGAATGGCTTGGGTATGGGTGGGGGTGCGCTAGGCTTGTTTGGAGGCGGTACGGGCGGGTTGAACCAGTTGTTGATGGAGATGGACCCACCCAATATTGAGACGGGTTGGTTCAGAAAGATTCTGCGCACACTCGGTCTTACACATAGTCGTGTGCAGAACCAGCCAGTGCTGACGGTTGGCGCTACCAACATTCCCGACTCACTCGATACCGCGCTGCTACGCCCAGGCCGCTTTGATCGTAGAATCAACGTAGCTCCGCCAACCGATAAATATCGCCCAGAGGTGATTGAATACTACCTCAGTAAGATCAAGCATGACCCGAAGATTTCGATAGCTGCGCTCTCGCAGCGCATGGTTGACTACACGCCAGTGGCTATCAAGCACGTGGTGAACGAGGCCACCATCATTGCCGTCTTTGATGGGCGCGATATGGTCACGTACAAAGACCTGATTGAGGCACAGGATGTCCACGAATTTGGTCTGCGCCAGTTGAGTGAACTGACGCCAGTAGAGCGTCGTCGTCTCGCCTATCACGAGGCTGGTCACACTGTGGCGTGTTACTATCTGATGGAGCGCTACTTTCCCGCCTTCGTCACTTTGCACAAACATGGTGATCTCGAAGGTGCAGCAGCCTTCGCCGCTTGGCGTCAGAAAGAGACCATTGTTACGCTGAGCAAGCAAGACATTCTGGCTCGTATCCAGGTCTCTCTGGCCTCTCGTGCAGCAGAGGAATTGTTCCTCAACGTCAATCTGAGTGGTGTCAGTGGCGACTTCGCCAGTGCTACACAAATGGCTGCCGCTTATGTAGGTGCCTATGGTATGGATGGCACAATTACCTCCTATCTGGCCTTTACAGGGAATATAGGTACAAGTCCCCTTAGTCTTCCTGGCCTCGCTGAGCGTACTGAGGCTCTGCTACAGGCGCAATTCAAAGCTGTCAAGAAGCTCTTCCAGGAGCACAGTGAAGCCGTTATCGCTGTGGCTGACGCGCTGATCGAGCGTGATGAATTGGTAGCCGACGAGATTAAGCGTTTGATCGACGAGGCCGATGCCCGCCAGGTGGCAAAAACTGTGCTAAGCGAGTTCGAGCCTCTGCTGGGTAGCAATGGGCACAATGGTGCCGACAGTTTGCTATTGACCGACGGGCATAGCGATGGTAGCCGTTCCCTCACCACGCCGCATACCAACTCAACACCTTTGAATAGTGAAACTGACAGTACACAATCGATTGTCGAGTACAATCCCTATCTGTTTGGGGACGACCTCGGTGCATCGTAAACGAAGACTATTGAGAATTGTCAGCAAGTCGCTTCAAGGAGCCTTTGCATGTGTTGTATGGCGGCTACAAAAGGTCGTCACCACACGGGTAGGTCGCGTTGCCCCTGGCGCTCGCCAGGAGAGTTCGCTCAACTGGCAAACAGCACTTACTTACGTGGTGGCAGTAGCGCTGGTTATTATCGCTTTGCAGATGCGCTTGCATGACTTGGGGCTTCCTTTTGATCGTGATGGTTATGACGAGGGAGTCTACTGGCAGTCGCTACGGGCAATGGCAGCAGGTCACACACTCTACCAGCAGATTTTCTACTCACAGCCGCCTTTTTTCCTACTGTCTATTTTTCCTACCTATATGCTTGCAGGCCAAACGCTGTGGGCTGCACGCCTCGGCATTGCGCTGGTTTCGCTGCTCGGCCTGCTAGGGGCATTTCTGCTTGGTAGAGCGCTGGCTGGGCATATCGGAGCGATAGTGGCTCTTGCCTTGCTGGTTACTGACCCGTTCTACCTGTCGCAATCTCAGATTATCCAGGCTGAGATTTCCTGTACGGCTCTTTCGCTCCTGGCCGTAGGACTTGCCTACCTGTGGTGGGAACATCCAGAAGGCGTCGCGGGACTTTGTTATGCCGTGTTTGCTGGTGTGGCACTTTCCCTATCTATTCTCTCCAAGCTACTCGAAGTTGCTACGCTCGTCCCACTGGGACTGCTCTTCTTGGCTCATCTCTGGCGCATCTTGCGGCAGCCACGAGAAACTCGTTTACATAGCGCTCGCTCGCTCATTGCTGGACTTAGCGCCTTTCTTGTTGTTAGCGCCGCCTTTATCCTGCCCTTTAGCGGCTCGCTGCATCAAATGGTGCAGGGTGTGATTACTTTCCATACTGATGCCGCGAAGCAGTTCAAAGAAACAATCTCGCAGAATTTTCCTTCAATGCTTCATCTGCTTACCTCTATCACGGCATTTGCTGCACTCTTGGGCATTATCATAGCGCTAGCCCGACGCGATTGGCGCGTCCTTCCTCTCATAGCCTGGCTGCTAGCAACACTTTACTTGCTGCTAGAACAGGCACCACTGTTTCATCATCACTTAGTGGTGTTGATTGCTCCGCTACTCTCGCTAGCGGTTATGGGCATTGGGCCAATTATACGTAGTAAAAAAGTGTCGGCTATACTTGTCGACAGTGCAACTGCCACTGCAGTATGTGTTTTACTTTTTGTAGCCGTCCAGAATTGGCAAGGCGACCAACGTTACTTCAGCGGTCAACTACAACAAGCTGTCAGCTCTGTCCATCTAGATGGACAGGTTGTTCAGGACTTGCAAGCTAACACTACACGTGGCCAACTGGTTGTGACCGATGCCCAATTCCTGGTCGGTCTCGCTGATAGGAGCACACCAGCTTCGTTGGTAGACACCTCGATGGTACGTATCGTCACAGGCTATGTGACGCTACCTCAACTCATTTCTGAGGCTTCCCAGCCCGATGTGTACGCAGTGCTCTTTTACACGGGACGCCTTAACAGGCAGGGCATCAGCGGTTTCCACATCTGGGTCACTCATCACTTCCGTCTCGTCAAACGCTATCTATCTGGCGGAGAGTTGTGGAGTAGGGTATAATTGTTTTGAGAAGAAAAGGAGAATTGTATGCCCAAGAAGAAAACGTTCAGTACGATGGAGATTGTCCTGGTAGGCGTGCTAGTGGGTTCGCTCATCCTGTCATTTATTCAGGCACGTCAACAGGAAAAGGGCCGTTCGTAGAAAGCTCTAGCTAAGCTTGCCCTGGCCAAACGAAACGAGGCTATACAGCAGCGAAAGTATTTGCGCTCGCAATGACCTCTCTATACCCTTGTATTAGGCACTCCATAGCCTCAAACCACGAGTGCCGACTGGCTGAGTTGAGAGCAGCACTACCTAGCTTGTGACGCACCTGCTGCTGCTCAACGAGCCTAGTGAGCTGTGCGCAATACTTTGACACTGTCTCTTTTTCAGATAAATACTGCGGATTCAACAGCAAGCCAGTCTGCTCATGCTCTACTAGGTCACACACTCCATCCGCAAGCAATCCCACCACTGGCAGGTGTGATGCCATCGCCTCTAATACTACCTGTCCGAAGGTTTCTGTAGTCGACGGAAAGGCGAACACGTCTGCTGATGCGTATGCAGTAGCTAGCGGCTTGCCAGAAAGGTAACCAGTGAAGGTGGCGGGAACATCCGCCAGCTCCTGCTGCAGCTCCGTGTAGGCTGGTCCGTTACCGACGATAACCAGATGGCAGCGTTGGTGATCCATGCCGCGATAGGACTGCACCAGCAGACGGAGATTCTTTTCCCACGACACACGTCCAACATAGAGCAGAATCACCTTGTTTTCAGGCTGTGCTCGCTTTTTGAGCCAAGCAGCGCGTAGCGCTTCGCTCCTGCGTGCAGGATGAAAGAGATGCATGTCTACACCACGTGGCCAGATACGTAGGTGCTCAAAGCCTTGTGCGCGCAACATCCTGGCAGCCGAAGGGGAAGGACAAAAGGTTAAGTCACATTGATTATGTATAAAGCGGGTGTATAACCATACGGGCTGCGTTAGCAGGGGGATCCCAAAGTGTACACAATAGGCAGCCAGATTGGTATGATAGGAAGAGACGAGAGGCTTGTTGAGAAAGCGGGCCGTAGCTAGTCCTGTCATACCTAACACGACAGGATCAGCTATATGGATAATATCGGGATCGAATTCACTCAAGCGCCGTATGAAGAGGGGGCGAAAGAAATTGAATTTGAGTTCTGGATAGAAGGGTAAGGGAAGGCCAGCCGTACCGATTATCTCAGCTCCTGCGTACTGCTCCATCCCGCTTTCTGGCCCGAGCAATAACGCTTGGTGCCCAGTAGCTTGTAGGTGTTCCAGTAGCCGTGCTAGGGTGTGGGTAACGCCATCGAGCTTCGGGAGAAAATTCTCGGTAATGATAGCAACGCGCATAGTCCATCACCTGAAAAAACTAACGAGAATACTGTATCCTTGTGTAATAATAGCACATTGTCGTTAGTGTCTAGTTAAAAAAGATTAGCTGGATGTAAAGTGCAAGCTAAGCACTGGTTAAATGAGAAACTGCTTGTCTCTGGCGTGTCGATGTGTTAGAATCGTCGCAGTTTCGATATGCACCGGGTAGTTTGAGGTAGAACGTTGAACCAATTCGAAGGCACCTTGATCGCTGGGCGGTACGAGATTCGCGAGCATATTGCCGCTGGTGGTATGGCAAGCGTCTTCAAGACCTGGGATCACCGCGTCGAGCGGATAGTAGCAATTAAAGTACTGCGATCCCTTGATAAGAATGATCTACGTGCTGTTGAACGCTTCCGGCGCGAGGCTCGTGCAGCAGCGGCATTGGCACATCCCAATGCTGTGACCATCTATGACTTTGTAGAGGAGATGGGCCAATATTTTCTTGTAATGGAATATATTCATGGCCCTACGTTGAAACAACTCATCGGACAGCGCCATCAGCTCCAGGCCCGCGAGGCTATAGAGATTGCAGCTCAGGTCTGTGCGGTGCTACAGGTTGCTCACGCACGCGGCTTTATTCACCGCGACATTAAGCCACAGAACATTATGCTGGCATGGACTGGTGCAGCGGGTGGGAGTATCAGTGATGGCGGTGTCCTGGTGAAGCTAACGGACTTCGGCATCGTGCGTGTGGTTGAGGAGGGTGGTTTGACTAATAGCGGCATTGTACTTGGCACTGCCGATTATCTCTCGCCCGAGCAGGCTCGTGGCGAGACTTTGACCGCCTCTTCTGATCTCTACTCCCTCGGCGTGGTGATGTTTGAAATGCTTGCGGGGCGTCCTCCCTTTGTGGGGCCAACGGCTGTCTCCATCGCTATGCAGCATGCATCAACCAATCCACCATCGCTTCGCCAGTTCAATCGGAGTGTCCCGTCAGCCGTTGAACAGCTCGTCATCCGTGCCCTGGAGAAGGAACCCAAAGACCGCTTTAGTTCTGCTGCCGAAATGCAACTGGCGCTGCACAACTGTAGAAGAGAGTTGTGGCGAGCAGCCCCGACGACTGCTATGCCATATTCACCACCCTAGAGGGCGGGGACCAGCCCCGCTCCTACAAAAAACATCTCAATGGGAAAATACTATGCAACGTGTACCGATTACCACATCTCAAGCACCAGCAGCTATAGGTCCATATACGCAGGCCATGCGCTGCGGTCAGCTTGTCTACACCTCGGGCCAGATCGCACTTGATCCAACAAGTATGGAGTTGGTCGGAGAAGACGTTCAGGCGCAGACACACCGTGTACTACAAAATCTCCAGGCTATACTCACTAGCGCAGGTACATCGTTAGACAACGTCATCAAGACAACAGTTTTTCTTATGCATATGCATGACTTCCAGGCGATGAACGCTGTCTACACGAGCTATTTTACTGGCGTGGCACCAGCCCGCACAACAGTGGCTGTGGCCGAGTTGCCACGCAAAGCCCTGGTCGAGATCGAGTGTGTTGCTCTCATCGAAGAATAGCTACGGGAGAAACATCTGTGAATACTTCTGCTATTTGGAGCGAGGATTGGGATAATGAGCAACGCGCCAATATACTCATGCATAATCGCCTCAATCCACGCTATACCTTCGATGCTTTTATTGTTGGTAATAGCAATCGCCTTGCGCATGCCGCATCTCTAGCTGTCGCAGAGGCACCGGGCGAGTCGTATAATCCTCTCTTCCTCTATGGCGGCGTGGGGCTAGGCAAAACGCATCTACTACACGCCATTGGACACCAGAGTGTGCAAACAGGGTTGGCAGTTCTCTATGTCTCCTCGGAGCAATTCACGAATGAAATCGTCAATGCCATCCGTTACCGCACGACCGAGGAGTTCCGCGCCAAATACCGCTCGGTGGATATTCTGCTGGTAGACGATATTCAATTCATTGCCGGCAAGGAATCAACCGAGGAAGAGTTCTTTCACACTTTCAATAGCCTGCACGAATTGAGTAAGCAGATTGTGATTTGTAGTGATCGCCCGCCCAAGGCGATTGTGAGCCTAGAAGAGCGCCTGCGTTCGCGCTTTGAATGGGGCTTGATTGCAGATATTCAGCCGCCCGACTTGGAGACGCGTATGGCTATCCTGCGCGTGAAGGCGGACCTATTGCACTATCACGTGCCGGACGAGATCATTGCTTACATCGCTGGTCGTATCCAGACGAACATTCGTGAACTGGAAGGCTGTCTCAACCGCTTGATGGCTTATCAGCAGTTGCACCACACCGACCTTACCCTCGACATGGCTCGCGCTGCTATGTCATCACTAGGCAATGATAACAGAGAGTCACGCCTCAGCAGCAAGCCAATTGCCCAAGCCGTAGCTGAGTACTATCGCATCTCCCTGGAAGCTATGTGTGGTAAGCAGCGCGATAAGCATATTGTCATGCCGCGCCAGATTGCTATGTACCTGATTCGTCAGGAGACACAAGCCTCGCTACTCGAAATCGGCCAGCTCTTCGGTGGGCGGGATCATAGTACGGTGCTGCACGCGTGCGAGAAGATTGACAGGGCTGTGAACCTCAATCCCAAGCTACGCCGCGAGATTATAGCCATTCGCGAACAATTATTACGCTCGTAACGGCCCGATTTGTTGTGCCCATGTTATGCTCGGTAGGGGCCCGATTTATCGTGCCCGAGGGGGTGTATATCATGTTACCAGCCTACGCTGCTTACCTCATCGACCTGGATGGTGTGATCTATCGGGGTGAACACTTGTTGCCCGGAGCAAGGGACTTCGTTGTCTGGCTCGACACCAGGCAGAAGAAGTATCTCTTTCTTACTAACAACTCTTTTGCCAGCGAGAGGCAGGTGATCGAAAAACTGGCACGTCTGGGTATTGTCACCAATAAGAGCCATGTTCTCGGTGCCGGGCAAGCGGCTGTGCGCAGCATTGCCCGTCGCTTTGCTGGCGCACGCGTCTACGTCGTCGGCGAGCAGGCCCTCATCGATATGGTACAGGCGCATCATCTCACCGCCGTCTCTGCTGACTCGCGTGAGGCCGATGTGCTCTTAGTTGGGCTTGATCGCGACTTCAACTACAAGAAGCTCACCAATGCTGCTGCTGTCGTGCGAGCCGGTGCCTCTTTTATTGCCGTCAATCGCGACGCGACGCTACCCATCATGGGTGACCTCATCCCTGGTTGCGGTGCTATGGTGGCTGCAATTGAGGCTGCCAGTGGCATTGCGCCGGAGGTCATTGGCAAACCCCAGCCAGCGTTGCTCCAGGAAGCCATGCAGCAGCTTGCT
Organism: Ktedonobacteraceae bacterium; assembly: GCA_019240835.1. GTDB lineage: Bacteria > Chloroflexota > Ktedonobacteria > Ktedonobacterales > Ktedonobacteraceae > JAFATZ01. The sequence goes on along the minus strand of JAFAXQ010000116.1, from coordinate 3,385 downwards.
AGCCGACCAGATGAAACAATTATGATTGGCGATGGCCTTGACATTGATATCGCAGGAGGCAAGGCAGCTCATACCTCTACTCTACTTGTGCTCTCAGGCAAAGATTCACGTGAGAGCCTGATGAGATCACCCTTCAAGCCGGATTTTGTGTACGAAAACTTGGCAGCGATGCTGATAGACGTCTGAACACAAAAAATCCGCTGTAAAACATGACTACCCACATGAGCACATCGAAAGGCCATGCCACTATACTGTCCCAAGTCACATATGAGGTGTGTGTAAGCGCTGAGCCGTAGATATCGCGTAGAGCACCAAAGATGGGCACCCCTACGAGCAGCAGCAAGGCAAGCCAGTGGCTACGATGACTCCCCCAGAAACGCCAGATCAGCAGATAGACGGTACTGCCGTAAATCAGTATCGGCGTAATATAAAATGGTAGAGGAAGGTGCAGGATTACGGCATTAAGCGTGCCAAGCGTGTAATGCTTGCAGGGGTCACTCAGACAGAGTTGTAGCGGAATGCCACCATCCAGAGTATAATGCCACCAATGGGCGTAGTAGGCTGTAAGGTCAAAGAGAGCATTGAGTAGCCCCGTCACCAGTCCGCCTAGCAGCGAGGCTAGTACAACAGTTCTTGGTGCCTGTAAAAACAATAGCACAGCAAGATAGACGATGATAATAAAGGGAACGACAAGAGCCACGAAAGCTGATATCTCCATAGAGAAATGCTCCTTATTCAGAAAAGGTTTTATGAATATCATACCGCTACGTATTGCACTTGCCCAAGTTAATATGACAGTGGGCGACCTTGAGGGTAATGCCAAAATAATATTGGCGATGATGCAGCAAGCACATACAGCAGGAGCGCATATCGTGTGCTTCCCTGAGTTGGCATTGACAGGTTACCCACCGGAGGATTTACTACTTAAGCCAGGGTTTGTTAATGCTAATTTGTGCAAGCTGGATGAACTCGTCGCTGCCAGCCATACGCTGCGCGGACTTACTGCCGTTATCGGCTTCGTAGACCGCAAACAAGATATCTATAACGCAGCAGCGGTCGTGCATGAAGGCAGTCTGGTGGGAGTTTATCACAAGCATTACTTGCCGAACTATGGCGTTTTTGATGAGAACCGCTACTTTCAGGTTGGACAACAGGCTCCCATCTTTCTTATTCATGGTGTGCATGTCGGCATCAACATCTGTGAAGATATCTGGTATGCTACAGGGCCGATGACAAGTCAGGCGCATGCAGGGGCTGAGGTTATCATCAACATCAACGGCTCACCCTATCATGCAGGCAAGGGGCAAGCACGTGCAGAAATGCTCTCCACACGCGCTTACGACAATGGGCTTATCGTCGTCTACCTCAACATAGTCGGTGGACAGGATGAACTGGTCTTCGATGGCGAGAGTATGGTCTTCAACGAGCAGGGCCAATTGATAGCGCGTGCCAAGCAGTTCTGTACAGACCTGCTCATCGTCGATCTTGATACCGCCTCGGTGTTCCGCTCGCGCCTGCATGATCCACGCCGACGCAAGGAACGCCTGCAAGTTACAGCCAATGAGGTTCCTATCGTTCCCGTGACTACCTGCCCGCTCCCAACACTAGCCGCCAACAACCACGTAGTGCTTGGAGCGCCACAGCGTATCGAACCCCAAATGGAGAGACTACAGGAAATCTACTCGGCACTCGTGCTCGGCACAGGAGACTATGCGCGTAAAACAGGCTTCAAGCAGGTTGTTATCGGCCTATCGGGTGGCATCGACTCGTCGCTGACGGCTACGATTGCTGTAGACGCCTTGGGAGCTGAAAACGTGCTGGGCGTGCTGATGCCTTCCGGCTACTCCTCTCAGGGCAGCAAAACAGACGCCATCACACTCGCCGAGAACTTGGGTATACACTACTTGGTCGTTCCGATAGAAGAGACATTCCGTGCTTCATTAGGGATGCTGCGACCTGTACTGGGGGACGACGACTTGGGACTGGCAGCAGAGAATCTGCAATCGCGCATTCGCGGCAATATCATGATGGCCATCTCCAACAAACTCGGCCCCCTCGTGCTCACCACGGGCAATAAGTCGGAGATGGCCACTGGCTACACTACGCTCTACGGCGATATGGCTGGGGGCTTCGCCGTACTCAAGGATGTGCTGAAGACGCTGGTGTATGAACTGTGCCACTACCGTAACAGCATTGGAGAGAAAGCGCTCATTCCCCAGCAGGTCATCGACAAACCCCCCTCCGCCGAACTGCGTCCAGGGCAGAAGGACACTGACAGTCTCCCGCCTTACAATGAACTTGACCCCATCCTCAAAGCATATGTCGAAGATGACCGCAGTTTCGAGGAGATGCTTGCTATGGGTTTCGAGGGCAAGACCGTCGAGCGTATCATGAGGCTTGTAGATCTGAGTGAGTACAAGCGTCGCCAAGCGCCTCCTGGTGTCAAGATTACTCCACGCGCCTTTGGGCGCGATAGGAGGTTGCCAATTATTAATAGGTACCGAGAGGTTCTATAAATGATGTGCCGCGTTGTTGAGCACATGGGATGCCCACCCCAAGTAGATTGTCTATCTTGTGCAATTTTCGCCCCACAGATATACTAGAGAGTATGCTGCGTTGTTGGGTACGTTCCTGTTGGGAACGAACACAGTGGAGTAGTTCACCAGCGAGGTCTCATGCCGAAAGTTCCCGCCTACACCCTTGCCTGGTCTAGCACAACACAAGCCTATACGCTCTCTGAGAGCCGTGACAGCCGTCCGTTGAATATTGTACCGGACAGTCCCGACTGGTTTGTCTGGCTCGATCACGTCTCCTCGTTTACCTTCTCGGGTCCAGCAGGCCACTACACTGCACGCAAGGAAACCAGGCAGCGTGGTGACCAGTACTGGTATGCCTACCTCGCTGTGGGCGACAAGCGCAGCAAAACGTATCTGGGCAAAACTTCTACCCTCACCTTAGCTCGGCTTGAACAGGCGTCACAGCTACTTCAGGCACGCTCAGCACAGCGTGATGCGGACATGGCGAGCAGACAGCAGAGACCAGCGCTAGGAGAACTGACCCTAGCTCCCCAACTGTCGACACGCCCTGCTGTGATAAGCACGCTTGTACAGGAAGCCGCCCGACCTACCGAGCAGCAACGTGACCTCCTGCTGAACACCAAGCTCTATATACCGCGTCCACGCCAGCAACTCGTCTCCCGCTCCCACCTGACTGAGCGACTCAGTCAGGCCATGGAGCACGCCCTCATCCTCATCTCAGCACCCGCTGGCTTTGGCAAAACCCACGAGTTGCGCAACGAGGTTGTTGAAGAGCTAATGTTGGTCGGAGAAGCAAAAGGAGCTCAGAGCTGGATGTCCAGCCCGCGAGAGAGGGCAAAAACAGCAGG
>JAFAXQ010000093.1 GCA_019240835.1 Ktedonobacteraceae bacterium | reverse complement strand
CAATTACGCTGACTAGTCTGCTCATGCTCTTTCTCGTTGGCTGCAACCTGCAGTTCAATGGGCAAACGCCTACGCATAGTTCAGCAGCGGAGCAACACAAGCCTAGCAACAAACTGACATACGTGGCTATGGGGGCTTCCGATACGTTCGGGACTGGGACCAATGACCCCTACCGTGAGAACTGGGCCACTGATCTAGCCGCAAAACTTGGGCCGGGCTATCATCTGATCAATCTTGGTGTACCAGGCATACAGTTGCACGAGGCGCTCGCCAGGGAGCTTCCGGTAGCTCTAGATGCACGTCCAGATGTGGTCACCATCTGGCTGGCGGTGAATGATATTATCGACAACGTCCCGGTGACTGCCTACTCGCAAGACCTGGACCAACTACTGAGCCGTTTACAATCGACGGTGCCACATGCGCGCATCGCTGTGGCCAACGTGCCCGATCTTACGCTCCTGCCATACTTTTATAAGAACAAAAATGCTGCGTTTGATCTCAAAACTTTGCAGGTACAAATATTCGCCTATAACACGACTATTGCTTCCATTGTCACTCAGCATCACGCCATACTTATCGATCTTTCTCAACACCGATATGACCTGCAACACCATCCCGAATATATTAGTGAGGATGGTCTTCATCCGACCGCTCTTGGATATGCACGATTGGCGGAGCTCTTTTATCAGACAATGCACCAGAAGGAAACATCTTCTTGAAAAGATAGGAGATCTTTGTGAACGAAACCAAACGATCTCAACGGACGGCGGCTTATGTAGCTGCTCTTCTTTTTGCTGTCCACCTCATCACCTATTTCATTCCTGCTATCCGTGACGTAACAACTTCTAGCTCAGTGATGGGAGCTGAAGCACTCGCGCTGCTCGCTGTCGCGGAGCATGTTATCCTGTTCCCTGTCATCGCAGCACTCCCAGCACCAAAGTGGGCACGAGCGGTTGGCTATGGCTGGCTCGTCCTCGACATTGCAACCGATATTATGCAGCTCAATGGAGTGCCTAAACTGACGTATCTCGCGTTACGCTATGGAGCCAATGTTGCTGCTGCCCTCTGGATTGCCCCAGCTTCATGGCAGGAAAAAGGTGTGCTACGTGTGATCGGTGTGATCGTAGCACTCGACCTCGCTGTGTACTCATTCGTTGCGTTCATTCCTTTGACCTTTCTTATACTCGTCCCTTCACTAGTCCTGCTCCCGCTGTGGCTTTTTCTGGTGGGACGCCGTTTCACACGGGAAGATAACCTCACACAACGTCCTGGTTTGATGCAGTTGGAGCGAGCAACTCCTGCAGACCTAGAAGAGGGCAGATGATGTTTCCGCTCCTGCTCGCATTGACTCTGCTTCTCGTCGGGACCGTGCTGCTCGTCTTTGGAGCCGATTGGTTTCTTGATGGAGTAGGCGACCTGGCACGGGCTCTTGGTGTTAGTGCCTTTGTCTTAGGGGTACTACTTGCTGGACTGGAACCAGAGGAAATGCTCACTGCAGCCATTGCATCGGCTCGCGGCGCTCCAGTCCTTGCCGTGGGAAACGTGATTGGCACCAATGTCACTAATGTGACAGCCGCGTTGGGTCTTTCTGCACTTATCTTTCCAACAACCATCGACCGGAGCGTGCGACGACAAGCCTTGATCGCGACCCTTGTGTCGGTTATCCCTATTGTGCTGCTCTTTCTGGGCATGGTCAGCCGGCTCGCGGGGGTTCTCCTGTTAGTCGTGTTTGTCGGCTACACACTTTTCCTCTTTCGCACAGACCAGCAGGCAGTCAAACGTATGGCAGAGCCTGAAGCAGACGACGATGATGACAGTAACCAAGAGGGGCACTCGCGCCCTCGTTTCCCTTGGCAACCTGTCCTGTTGACCTGCGGTGGTCTGGCAGCAATGGCTCTGGGAGGTCCAGCCATCGTGGAAGGAGCGCTCCGCCTGGCGACACTCATGGGGATCGGGCAGGGAGTCGTCGGGGCAACCATCGTCTCGCTTGGAACGGGGGCAGAAATGATTGCCCTGGGGGTGAGTGCGGCCCGCAAGCAACGAGCCGATATCCTAGTGGGTGGTATCCTTGGCTCCTTCGCCTACAATCTGCTTGTTACACTTGGACTTGCAGCCGCCATTCGCGCTATTCCGGTGGACCCTCACATAACCTTTATCGCCCTGCCAGTCATGATTGCTGTTCACCTGATGCTTCTGGCTCTTGTCTGGTATGGGAAGATTCCTCGTATAATGGGCGGCCTTTTTGTGGGAGCCTATATTGCCTACCTCATCGCCGTTGTGCTGGTCTAGAACAAGCATGGACCTTTGGGAATTCTATGGGCAAATTCACGCACGATTTGCTTTCGCAAAGGGGAATCTCTCAGAGAAGCTCCCCGCAAAACTCATGCATATAGCGCTGAAAGCAGGCCAAGGCTTCCACGCACATCCAGCTTGTCCGCGTCAACTCCTCGCGCCTCTTCTCCACCGCCACGATGGCTTGTTCTGGCCGACCTGCCGCCAGTTCGTCCAAGACCGACAGGATCACAGTGAAGTTATAGCCAGCTTCTCTGAGCAGGACCACCACGCGCAGACGGTGCATCTGTTGCTCGTCATAGAGGCGGTAGCGGCTGCTCTGGTCGCGTACTGGGTGCAAAAGACCCTGCTGCTCCCAGAAATGCAGGGCCGAGACGCGCATGCTCACTTGCTTGGCCGCCTCTCCCACCCGCAGCCATTGGGCAGGGCGGGAACTCTGCACAGGAGTTGGTTGCGCCGCCAGCGCGTGCAGAGCGGAGAGCGTCTGCTCCACCAGGAGACGTTTGCTGGCAAGCTCGGCGTGGCGTGAGTCGATAATCGCAAGCGCGGCTGAAAGGTCGCCCCGATGAAGTGCCTGCATGATCGCCGGCATCCGCTGCCAGCCGTAGCCGACGACCAGACTGCGGGCGGTTGTGAGCGCAGCTAGATGGCGCTGCGTGTAGAGACGATAGCCACTCTTGCTCCGTTCAACCAGTGGCAACAAGCCCAAGGCTTCATAGTTGCGCACCTGCTGCACGCTGATCCCTGCGGCCCTAGCCAGATCGATGGTGCGCAAAGCGTTGCGAGGTACCATGTGAAACTCCCAAGTATCTATAGAGACTTCTCTCATTTACCCTCCTCTTTCTACCACATGAAACAAGAAAATGGAGCTTGAGAGGACTCTGTCATGTCCACACGCACGCTCTCTTCTCTTTCTCACCCTCCACTCTTACATCGGTGTTGTAGAGTAGAGGTGTGATCCAGAAAAAAGCCTGGCCAGCCTGGATCACAAGGCATGCATGCCTCTGAATGCTAGATCTGCTTATGCAAGGAGAGTGTGCTCACTTTTCCGACTGGCCCATCTCGCACAATATACGGGAGCAAGTCAGGCATGAGCGGCAGAAGAAGGAGGTTTCTCATCAGATGGATGCTAAAGTTAAAACGACGGAGGTTCGACCAATGACTCACCCTGCCCCCATAGATGCGACACTCGACGACTGGATTGCGCACGAGGCGATCCCATTCTCGCTCGATTCTCGCCCGGACTTCAACGCCGCCGTTGATACGGTGATCGGCTCACTTGACGATGCGGTAGCATTGCTTGGCTTTGGAGAAGCCCTCCATGGAGGGGAAGAGCTGCTTGTCCTTCGCAACTAACTCTTCCAACGCCTTGTCGAAGCTCATGGCTACAGCGCCATTGCCGTTGAGAGCAGTTTTCCTCGGGGACCCATCATCAACGACTACGTGCTTGGCCGCAGTCCGGCATCCTATGAGGCGGTGCAGGAGACTGGATGGAGCCACGGTTTCGGAACGTTCGAAGCGAATCGAGAACTTGTCGAGTGGATGAGACACTACAATGCTGATCCTGCGCACCAGAGAAAAATCCAGTTCTATGGGTTCGATAGCCCGACCGATGTGACTACAGATAGTCCCCGCCAGACACTCCACGTTGCGCTTGATTACCTTAGCTCAGTTGATGAGACCCTCGGCCAGCAGTATCGAAATCGCATCGACCCGCTACTCGGACAGGACGCTGCCTGGGAGAATCCGGCTGCCGCGCTCGACCCGACGCAAGCGATAGGTCGATCACCGGAAGCAACCGCATTGCGGATCGAGACCGAGGAGCTGATTGCAGAGCTGTGTGTGCGCCGTCCCGAATTGGTCGCGAAGAGCGACCAGAGCCGCTATCGGGAAGCCATCCACTACGCTGTGATGGCACGACAGCTACTGAATTATCACGCGGAGCTGGCGCGAGCGTCGAGCCAGCGGATGGTCAGACTGCTCGGCATACGTGACGCCATGATGGCAGAGAATCTGGCGTATATCGTCTCCCGCGAACAGGGGCGAGGCAACGTCTTGGTTTTTGCCCACAATAGCCATCTCAAACGTGGAAAGGTGCAATGGCAATGGGGGAATGAGACGGTGATCTGGTGGCCCGTTGGCTCTCATCTTCATGAACGGTTCGGTCGCCGCTATGTCGTCATCGGCTCAGCCGTAGGCTCCTCGCCTGCCAACGGGATCGGCCAGCCAGAAGCCGGGACGCTTGAGGCGCGGTTCACATCCGCTCCTGGGCCAGTGCGGTTCATTCCCACCCATCAAGGGCAAGGGCTTCCTGCCGAGGAAATGGCGGCACTTCCGATGCGCTCTGGCAGTAAGAAGAACGGGAGCTATATGGAACCACTCAACACCCAAAGCTTCACCGATTTCGATTGGTTCGCTGTCCTGGATACTACGGTATACAGCCGAGGTGGGCTATCTCTAGAAGGCTTGAGCGCAAGTCCCGAGCAGTAACCTCATTCCGCTCGTGCGCTTCGCGCTGAGTTGCTGGAGAGCATTCCAATTGGAGGGCAAACGAAGTAAGCAGTTAGCCCCTGTTTGGAATGCTCTCGTCTCGCGTCCCTGTTGACGCAACCGGTCAATATCCTCTAGGGCCTGTGACTGCTGCGTTTTCAGCGGCGTACCAAGCGGAAAAGCAATAGCAGTATCCTCTCCCGGATCGAATAGCTTGAAATACACACCGTACACTGGTGGTTGCGTATCCTTTATTAAGGGTAGGAAGGAAGTAGTTGGTGGAACAGGCCAGTGCTATCTATCAAGCCGAGAGTGCGCCAGAAGCAACAGAGTGGGTGGCGGTCTTTACCGACACCTGGCAAGGGCAAAGCCCTAAAGCTATGGCGACCTGTGCCCGCAATTTTGAGCAGACCATTGCCTACTATGCGCTGGATGGAGTGGCCTGTGAACTCATCAGCACGACCTTGTTGTTGGAACGCACCAACCGGGAGTTACGGCGCGAGTTTCGTTAGGTCTGTTTCTTTGATAGTCCGACAGGAGCTGAGGTGAGCGTCTTTTCTCACCTTTCTTCTGGCACATAGCCTTTACGGACTTTCCTTTTTACCTATTCATCTATCCATCGTCTGTACTTAGGTAGGTTAGTATTGTTAAATAAAGTGGCATTGGAAAGGAAATGTTTACCTATGTCAAGCATTCTGAATGATCCTGTTTCGCTTGTCGCCCTCATAGGGGCTCTTAGTGGCATAGTAGCTGCGGTCATCCCTCTCATAGAAATACTCTTCAACAGACTACGAAAGGAACTAACCTACAGAGAACTCTCCGATGTTCCCCTCGTCTCGGCGAATGTGGCAAGCATGGTCCAAATCTCCCTCAAAGACGGTACTCCGTGCGGTAAGCCGATATCTGATGCGGATCTCCTTGTTCTCAACATAAGAAATACTGGGAATACGAATATAACCTCTAGCGATTATATCGGACCAATCGGCTTCACTTTTCCTCATCGGGAGGTCATTAGCGTAACAGATGTGGAAACAAAGCCAGACTCCGGCCTTTTCGGTCTCCATGATGTAGATAGTTCGACTGCAGGCAGGATCACCTTAAATCATCCAGAGCTGAATAAGCAAGCCGCCATTACTCTGAGTGTCTTGCTGAAAGGTCGCAAAGATCCCACCACGATAGTAGGCCACTTTGGCGGACTGAGGGGTGGTCGCATCCAGCGCTATAGGTCACAAAAGGGCATTTCGAGAAGGGCTGTGTTTCTTGGAATAGGGGTGATGGTGACTTTGTTGTCAGCTAGTGTGTTGCCTGCACGCACACTTCTTTCCTCTGCTGCAAATTGTGCCTCTGGTTCGCTTGCTATTGGGGGGTCCACGGCACTTCTCCCACTAGTCAGCACTGCGGCCACGACTTATCATAATATGTGTCCAGGGGCAATGATCTCCGTCAATGAGAATACTGCCTCGTCTAAAGCGGGTTTAAGCTCACTAGCGGCAGGGAATATCCAAATCGGTGACTCCGACCTTACTTCATCAAATCTCCGTCTGACCGACAATCGAGTTGCGGCTGTCATCTATGTCATGGTTGTCAATCAGAATATTCCCCACGTAACGGATCTTTCGACAAAGGACATACAAGGCATTTACCGCGGCTCGATTACCAACTGGCAACAAGTTGGTGGCCCCGATCAGGCTATCTTTGTAGTCAATCGCACGACTACTTCTGGATCGCGAGCAACCTTCGAGAAATATATCTTAGGCGGGAAAATGATCTCTTCTCCTCCAAATTATGATGAGGAGGACACATCAGGGCTCATGGCACAGAAGGTTGCGAACACTCCTGGGGCTATCGGGTATGTCGATGTGAGAGATGCTCTTGTCACACCAAATCTCAGGACATTGACTCTCGGCGGCGTCCAAGCGGTTCCCCAACACATCATCGATGATTCGTACCCACTCTGGACAATAGAGCATCTCTATACACAAGGGAATCCTTCAGGGCTCACAAACGCATTCATACAGTACATGACAGGGAAGGATCTTCAGCCCCTCGTCAAGGCCCTTAACTATGTGCCTTTCAATGATCTCCCCTCCGGGACGGTGAATCAGCATCCAAGCCCAACAGCGCCAGGTGGTTTGTAGGAAGCCAGCACACCGAAATGGGAAACCCAAGCGAGGCTGGAAATGGCGAGGTATGGGTGGGGGTGACCCCAAAACCGTCGAAGCCTGAAAAAAGGCAGGAAGAGGAGTCTGCTATGACTTCTGAGGCTTCTCCCTGCTGCGTTGTACAGCCTTGATGGGAATCACCTTCGCTGACTCTTGTCAACTGGTCTCCAGCTCACGTGGCGTTGGCCTTGCAGGAGTAGGGACACCAACAAGCTTTTCGATCAGTTCCTATTGCAGTATCCTCTCACGGATCGAATGGTCTGAAACTTTTGTGTGGTGGTAAATAAGGTGACAGGTGAGCAAGCGGTGCGAGGAGTGAGAAGCTCAACCATTAACAACCTGAAAAACCGCTCGAGAAGCAGATTGTTGTGCGCAGTCGTTGTAAATTCGAGTCGGAAGCCGGCCGCTTTTTGCACCAGTTCTCCTCCCACGGGCAGGGTGTCCATGCCGTCCTTCCCTTGCTCAAACCCCATATACAGGGCTGGTCATCAGGAGCAAAGGTCCACCAAAGCCGGAGTGGCTCTTGCTCGTCTTCCATGCGCTCAACAGGTCGAGAGCAAGAGAGCACTCTGCCTGGTGTACATGTGAGGCATCACCTCCCGTCTGTGTCTCGACTAGACCAGCGGAGGAATCGTCCGACTGATAACCACATCAACAACCATCGGGCCTTTCCTCGTGAGCGCATCTTGAAGCACCTGTTTGAGTTCATGAGGATCGGCTACACTCACTGCCTCAACCCCAAAGCCTCTGGCTTGCGAGATGATATCCAGACCTGGCAGATCCAGGCCGGGCACATTGGGCGTGTTGGTCAACTCAGCGAACGCTTTCAGGATGGCATACTCGGCGTTGTGCGGGACGATGACCGTCACGGGCAAGTGATGCTGGGCCATCGTATAGAGCGCCTGAATCGAGTATTGAAAGGCACCATCGCCTATCACTGCGATGACCCGCCGATTTTCTCCGTTGTGCATCTGCGCCAATGCGATCCCAGCTGCTGCGGGCAGGCCAAATCCTAAGCACCCACTGTGCTCGGTGATGAACGAGTTCGGAAGGGTCGTCAACAGGTACTGCTTCAAAATGCCGATGTCTGATGGAGATTCATCGACGAGAATGGCATCTGCGCTCTTGACTTGGGCCAGTGTTGAGTACAGGAAGTCGGACGTGATTGGTGTCGTCGCCACTGGCTGTGCCGGAGGTGGTTTCTCAGGGAAGGAGATGTCGGCTGTCTCTCGTTGGATGGCATCGGCTAACCGTGAGCAAGCAATCCCTGCATCGCCAAGAAGGCCATCCCCTTCCAGCGAGATCTCGATTTCGCGTGGATCATCGGAAACCACCAGGATGCGTGTCTCGGGAGGGGGGAATTCACCCGGGATATAGGGATAAAAGCGAAAGGCAGCAGCGCCAACGACTAAAGCGACATCATGCCCTTTGAGGAGTTCACCTGCTGGCTTAAGGGCTGCTGGCAGTATTCCCTGGTACTGAGCATGGCTTTCAGGAAAACTGACGCGTTCTGAGTAGGGAGTCGCCCAGACGGGAGCGTGCAGTTTTTCCGCCAGCTTGATCCCTGCATCCCACCCCCCTAGGCTCCGACCCAGGCCAGCCCCTATGAACAGGATCGGATGACGGCTCTGAGAAAGTATGTCGGCACACTTGCGTAAGGCATCGGCATCAGGCTCGACGCGTTGAACCGTCTGGCGAACAGAGACGGGTTTGCCTGCTTGCTCATTGAAGTCTCCGAAGGGGAAGGAAAGGAACAC
>JAFAXQ010000283.1 GCA_019240835.1 Ktedonobacteraceae bacterium | reverse complement strand
GCTGGCGCATTTGCGCGAATATATCACCGTTCTTCGCAGCCTGCTCTGGGATGGGCGCGTAGACTTTACTGGCGACTACTTCCGTGTTCACGCCGAACTTCCATTAGCGGGGCCTCCTCCACGCTTTCCTATTGTGCTAGCCGCCCTGCGCAAAAATATGCTGCGTCTGGCTGGTGAAATTTCGGATGGTGCGTTTGTCACCTGGTCCACTCTCTCATATGTGCAATCCATCGTGCTGCCCGCGATGCAGGAAGGCGCTCGTGCCGCCAATCGGCCTAGACCTCCTCTCATTGGCAGTGCTCCCATCGTTCTCGACACAGATTTTGCCACTGTACGCCAGCATGCTCATGCTGCGTTGGCGCTCTACAAATCTTTTCCCACCTATGGCAAAATGTTCCAGGAGGGCAACTACCCGCTCACTCCTGACGGCAATCTCAGCGATGAACTGATCCACGACCTCTACCTCTATGGCGACCCGGCTACCATTCGCAATCGACTGTATGCTATGCATAACGCTGGCATCGACGAGATCGTAGCCACATTCAGCCCAGTCAAAGATCCCTTGCGCGAAGAAAGGACCATGCTGGAAATTCTCGCCAGAATATAACAATCAATTTCTCACACCATCCAGCGATTCATCACAAATAGTAGACTCAGCGTTGCCAAGAGCGTAGGGAAGAACAGTAATAGAGCCTGATGCAGGCGTGGACGCGCAACACTAAGCATGGCTAGGGTAATAAAGACGGGAAATACTTCGAGCATGAAGCGTTGAGCCGAGACAAGCGGGTCCTGGCTCACCGCCGCGTTGAGCAGCATTGAGAGAATGAGCAGCACCGCCCAGAGTGTATAGCTGAGCCGTAACCTATGCCAACCAAGGATGACGAGCGTAATCAGAGCGAGCGTTGCCCCAAAGTCTAGCAACACATGTGCCTGGTAGAATGAGCCGAATGGCTGATTCCACAAGAGTTGGTAGAGACTCTGCCAGATGCCGTCCCACGGCCAGGAGAGGTGGCGCGCCCAGTGATATTGCAGGGTCGCGAAGGCAAAGGGATCACCGCGAATGTGCCAGCAGTAGAGGCAATAGAGTGCCGTTCCCAATGGGATGAGCAGCAATGGCAGCAGACCAAATAGCAGCGTACGGCGACTCGTTACAAGCTGCTCGCGTGCTAGCCAAAACTCATAAAGATATGGCACGACCAGCAAAACAGCCGTGGCACGCGTGAGTGTTGCGAGCAAACCAAGTACACCAGCTAACCACCACCATCGTCGGCGCAGCACTAAAAACGTACTGGCTGTGAGCAGCACAAATAACGACTCGTTGTACGCCGCAAAAAAGAAGAATGCTGTCGGAAAGATGCTCAAGTATAGTATCGTTCTGCGTGCCACCTGGTCGTCACTACTGTCAGCGGCCAGTAGATAGATCACAAAGAGCGCTCCTAGAAAAGCCACGTTGCTGATGAGCATGCCAACGACTATATAGCTCCAGTTCCCCAACAGATGCGCTATACTCGCGATAAGCAGTGGAAAGAGCGGGAAAAACGCAACATCATAGCGCATCTGATAGCCGTATTGTGCAATGCGTGTGTAGTTAGCCGCATCCCAGTGATTCCAGGAGGTGAAAAAGGCGCTATCGATCGGTATGCTGGAGTATTTCGGCGCAGTGAGCAGAACGTAGCCGAAGTAGGTGACCAGCACCAGCGCCACACGAGTAGCAAAAAAGAGGAAAAGAATATCGCGAGTAGGAGCACGTTTCACACTTGCCTCACTTGGAAAAAGCTTCCGCTACGATGTAATCGTATCAGGGGAGCGGACGGCTATATAAGAGTAGACCGTATTGCCGCCCATGACGATATGCACGATATGCCAGCGCCACGGGACAGGAATCGCAAAGCCACGCTGCACTAAGTGCATAGGCCACACCAGATAATCGTATGGATAGCCGTGGTCATTCGGGTGAGCCTCGATCAGTGTAAGTCTGCCCGCAAGATGACTATTGTAGCTCAACCATGACACCCCATTGCTGCCTCCGCTGAGCGTTCCTGCTATAGCGCCAAGTCCTACTCGTTCTTGTCCGTGTGTATGAGCCACAATCCACTGTACAGCTTCGCGATAGCCAGGATAGGCCACCTGCAGCGCTGTGTTCTCACCGTGAAAGAACTCACTGTTGTACCCTTCGGCTGCATAGACTGTGCTCAGCCCGAGCAGATGCGGTCCTACCACCAGCAGAGCAAGACAGGCGACTATGATGGCTGTGCGTAGGTTTATACTGAGTCCACCAGATTGCTGCATTGTTTGTCTGGTTTGTGCAGCAAGAACCGCCGTTGGCCTTGCTCTTGTAGAAGCGAATAACGATCCCTTGCGGTAACGCAGTAGCATGGCCAGTCCTGACACACCCGCCAAGGCCAGTGGGGGAGCAATGGGCAGTTCATAGTGTGTACCTACCACAATATTGAGCAGACTAAACGTGCTCACAATGGAGACGAGCCAGATGAGCAGAAACGAGAGACTGGCAACCTCTCTGGTCTGCATATTCGTTGCACCTAGATGAAAACGCAGCAGTTGTGTGAGGGCAAAGAGCACAAAGAAGGCTGCGGGAATAGTGATGAAGGCGCTCATCTTCACAAAAACGATGTAGAGAGTGGCCCAGTGTGGCACATGCAGGCTGTACTGACCAGCTATAAAGGTGAGATGGCCACTGCGCGAGTGATCCCATTCGTAGCGAAAGCTATGTACGAGCAGGCTGATAGGGTGAGGCCAGATAGCCGGGTCTGCTGCCAGAAAAATAGCCGGAGATGCGATGATTGCAGTAAGCCACCACAGCCAGGGCAGGCGGGGAGGCTGTTCAACGGGAAGGCGTGGCCGTAGTAGAAAGAAATAGTAGGCAGTGAACAAAATCATACCTGGAATAGCAAGCACAGCAGTATACTTGCTATCTGCTGCCAGGCCCACCAACAACGCTGCCAGCAGATACAGCCAGGGCTTACGAATAGCGTGCCACATCAGCAAGAAGGCGATGGTAATCAACGCCGTCATAGTCATATCAAGGTAGGCCAGGGCACTGAAGTAGACCAGCCAGGGACTAAAAGCCAGACAGAGCGCAGCAAGCAGGGATACGACACGCCCAAAGAGGTCGCGCCCCAACCAATACAAGGCGACTACGAGCAGCGTACCACATAGGATGCTAGGCATGCGCGCCGCCACCAATTCTGGCAGTGGGTGACCAAGCGCGGCATTGCAAGTCAGAGCGAGGCCAATAAGCAGCTTCACAAAAGGCGGATGCTCATAATTGTAGCTCCAGCCGCCAGCACCAATACGCAAATGCAGCAACAGCGGAAAGTAAAGCTTAGCGCCTAGAATATATACAACCTCGTCGGTAACTACATCCAGCCGCAACGCGAGAAGAAAACGGGGAATGCAAGCAGCAAGAGCGAGAACGAGCACAACGCCAAACTCAGTGAGATCGACGTCGGTAGGGGCCCAATTCATTGGGCCCTCGTTGGCCACACACAGGGCCCAATGAATTGGGCCCCTACCAAAAAATTGACGCTCACCCGAACCCAGCTTATATATGCTCACTCTTTCACCGGACTGCTATAATCTATAGATATTGTATCGGGTGCTAGTATAGCATAGCGTAGTAAGGTATGTCTAGCCGAGCAGCGAGCGTGGATGGGCGAGCATGGCGACCGCAAGGGATCGCCACTCCTATACTCGGTGTACCATTCGTGCGTGTCTAGGAGTGGCTGCGGCTCTGCCCCAGCCATGCAAACATGTGACGCACACCCAGGATTAACCTATGAAGTACCAAGTGACGTGTCGTCTTACGCATCCCAACTATTTGCCCATCACGGTGGTAACGTTTGTCAATGCGCATACGCACCGAGAACTTGATACAGCCCTAGCCAAGGTCATGACGAAATGGGAAGCTAGGGGCTAGATCGTTCGCATTATGAAGGTGATGGACCGCCAGCGGGCTTAGACGCACTCGCGTAGCATGACTTTGCTGCCTATGCCGCGTAGTTTCATGAGCGCAACCACTTCAAGCTGGCGCACGCGCTCTCGTGAGATGCCCAATTCCTTGCCCACTTCAAGCAATGTGCGGCTGTGACCATCTCCGATGCCGTAACGCAGAGTGATCACTGAACGCTCTCGCGGTGTGAGCAGGGCTAATGCGCGATGAAGCTCCTCACCGAGAAGGTGCTGTGAGGCTGTCTCAGCAGGTGGCGGCGTTGAGCTATCCTCTAGCGTATCGGCCAACGAGTAGCGAGCTTCGTCGTCCACAGGGGCATCGAGCGACACGGGCTGCTCGACGACGCTAAGCAGGTCAATCACTTCATTGACATCAATATTGCACGCCTCTGCTATTTGTTCGGGCAGGGGATCAAGCCCATTTTCTTGTGACAATTGCGCTGCAACGCGGCGTACCTTGCGCAGGCGCGTTGCTACATGTTCAGGTAGATGAATCAGGCGCGATTGCTCGCCAGCCGCACGGCTCACGGCTTGGCGAATCCACCAGGTGGCATAGGTACCGAAGTGGCATCCGCGCTGGTAATCAAACTTTTCAGCGGCGCGCATCAGACCAAGGTTGCCCTCTTGAATGAGATCGATGAGAGGAACACCCGTACTCGTATAACGACGGGCGATAGCAATAACCAGGCGTAGGTTTGACTCAATAAGCTTGCGCCGCGCACGTCCATCGCCAGCAGCCGCTCGACGGGCCAGATCAATTTCTTCCTGATGGGTGAGAAGACCAAGCCCTCGGATATCTCGCAGGTAGCTCTGAAAAGCGTCTTCGGTCCCTGTGACTTGTTTCGCGCTGGTCACATTGACACGGCGTGAGCGAACCACCACTGGTTCGCCCTCATCTGCGCCCTCCTCGTCTAGGTCGTTTAGCCTGTCCACCGTATTATCCAGGGTCGGTTCACTGTCAGTCAGAGGTTCAGTGATACGCTCCGAGGGGGTTCTACGCCGCGCACTATCTCGCTTCGTAGCACTGTCGGATAGAATGCTAGGAGAAAACAGCTCAGCATCAGCCGCGAGCATCGTCCTACGGACGTTCATGACCGGATCAACTATTGCCATAATTCCACGCTCCCTATAAGGAAACTCACCAACAAAACCCGCTTGTCGGACTCCATACGGCTTCGTGGTCGGCACTTACAAGTGGAGTTGCATGCTGGTGCCGATATGTTCACTTGTCCATTTCGTTATTAAATCTTTCTCCTAATTTTAAAGAATCAGCCGGACTACCACCATCAGGTAATTACCCTAGATAAAGTCAGGTTCCAACCGTATCTTTGTGGGCTGAGAGCACGTGCCACAAGCTGGTGTTCGTTATGTATTTATACGTCTGGCTGTGAGGGGAAGTTTCATCATGTACGACCCGCATTATGTTCATTTGGAGACACAGGCCACAGTGCTATTGTGATATAGTTTCTTGTATGTTAAAGGAGGGCAAATCATGCGAGCAGTAATCATCACCAGCCCTGGTGGGCCGGAAGTGCTGGAGATACAGAACGTTGAGACGCCGCAGCCTGTGGGTGACCAAGTGCGCGTACGTGTGCGCGCCGCAGGCATAAATCGCGCTGACCTGTTGCAGCGGGCGGGCGGCTATGCCGCACCACCAGGATGGCCAGCCGATATTCCGGGGCTTGAGTTTGCTGGAGAAGTAGACGCCGTTGGTCCTCTGGCGCGTTCCTCCAAGCCTGGACAGCGCGTCATGGGCATTGTCGGCGGGGGAAGCCAGGCCGAGTACATCCTGGTACACGAGGGCTTGCTGGTCGAGATCCCTGAAAACCTTGACTTCATCCAGGCGGCAGGCGTTCCCGAAGTCTTCATGACGGCCCATGACGCCCTCTTTACCCAGGCAGGTTTGCAAATGGGCGAACGTGTGCTTATTCACGCCGCTGGTAGTGGCGTCGGTACGGCAGCCATCCAACTCGCCCACGCCTGTGGAGCAATCGTCTTTGCTACCTCGCGCACCGCCGAGAAACTTGAGCGCGCCAAGTCCCTGGGATTAGACGTGGGCCTCTCCGATCAAAACTTCGCCGCCGAGGTCAAGCGCTTGACCAACGGAGCAGGTGTGCATGTCGTGCTGGACTTTGTTGGCGCTCCCTACATGGCACAAAACCTAGAAGCTCTCACCTCCTGGGGCCGCATGGTCTTCCTTGCCACTATGGGCGGCACACAGGCAAACGTCAACCTCGGCCTGCTCATGAGCAAGCGCATCCAGATACGCGGCTGCACCTTGCGCAGTCGCACCCTGGAGGAGAAGCTAGCGGTTACGCGCCGCTTCGCCACCCACGTCATCCCACTACTCGCCGCCGACAAAGTCAAACCGATCATCGAGCAAGTCTATGCTATGGATGAAGCTGCCGAGGCGCACAAGGCGATGGGGGAGAATAAGAATTTTGGGAAACTGATTATCAGGATAGACTAACCAACCAATGCTCTCTGCTACAGGCTTACATTCCCATTACGCGCAGGATGTGAGCGGAAAACTCCGCGTTTGCGCTGTTTTATCTGACAATAAAAAACGTCCATATGCTCCCACAAGATGGAGCTTGCTATCGCTGCCCACACACAGCACAAGTATGACCTTGTCTACTGGATTGCCGTCGCTTGCAAATGTTATTTGACCGCTTGCTCCTTGAAACGGCGCTAGCGTTGTAAGAGCTTGGTGCAGACGTTCTGGCGTCGGCATCTTTCCATCATTATGAATGATAGCGTAGCACCCTTTGAGCATAGCAGTCATGGCATCATAAGCGAGAATTACCTTATCATCGGCGCGTGTGTATCCATAGGAACTCTGTCCAGGAGGCGTAGGACCAAAAGTTCCTGCATATTCAGTTAAGAGCCTAGGCACTTGCTCTCCTGGAGCTAGAATACTCCATTCATCGGGATAAGCGAACGCAGTAAAGTAGATTCCTTTAAAGTTAGACTGCGAGTAGCCACCCAGTTCGTAGAGGGCATCGCCACCCATAATACGTATATTCTGTGCTTGTGCAGGAGGGGCATTTGACATGGCATCAAGTAAAGCATTAAGGTCATCAGAGTACCCAGCAAAATAAAGAAGATCAGGTACAGGCTGATGACTAAGTGCTCGGTCCAACGCGGCTCCTATGCTTCCTTTATTCCCCTTTGTATACTGATCTTCAAATACATCTGCACTGCCAATTTGACGAGTGAACGAGTGCTTAAAGCTGCTAGCTAAGGTGTCACTGTAGGGCACAGCGTCATCAGACAGAACAGCTACAGCATGTGCGTTGAGCTCTTGAGCTGCAAACTGTGCAGCAATAGGCCCATGCTCACTATCGGGGGAATTCGGACGCAGAAAATATCCTAGACGCGAGACTCCTATAGTAGATGGAGTAGTCAAATCATCACTAGAAGCTCCTGTTGACAGTATTGGGATATGCTCATCTGCCAATATGCGAATAACGTCAATGGTCGGAGGAAGACTCACAGGCAGTCCGACGACACCCACGAATGTGGGGTCCTGTTTCTTTAAAGCCTCAATCTGCTGTGCCACCGTTTCAGCACCCACTTCGTCACCGCCCAGATTG
>JAFAXQ010000242.1 GCA_019240835.1 Ktedonobacteraceae bacterium | reverse complement strand
ATAGCGGCGGTAGGTGTGATCGTGCTCCTAAGCGAAACTGCGGAACGTGGGCCTCTAAGGTTGTCTGAGTCCAGCCTCGATGAGCGCACGCTCAAGCAGATCAGTCACCCCTAAAGCGGCAGCCCATCGCTCAAGATAGGCAAGGTCAAGAGCCGTCCCCTGCTTTTTCAACACGCCAATCAGATCATTCCATTGCCGATTTGAGACCTCACCTCCTATACGATACCATTCCAACTTATTGACAACTGTGTTCTCAGGCGATGCAAGCACAAACTCGCGGCCTCCTTTGACCAAAGGTTGCTGTCTCAAACTACGCAAGGAATCCTGATCGACTGAGCCTCCAATGTGATAGGGAACGTTCAGTCGCTCTAGGACTTCGACAATTGGCGTAAGCGTTTGCAAGAGTTGCGTAATATTCATTGCAGTTGCTCGTCTCTGAGGCCAGCATCGACCAGTGCTCGCTTCAACAGGTCAGCTATGTCAAGGACAACCGCTTGCTGCTCTAGAAAGGCTACATCTAGGTCGGTGCTCTGCACTTTCAGGACGCCAAGCAGATCATACCAGAGATCATCTGCGCGTTGGTGGCTTCTCTTGAAGGCTTCAAGCAAAGATAAGATGACCAATTCAGGAGACAAGACGGAAATTGGCCGGCTCCCTTCAACCAAAGTTATCTGGCGCGTTCGATGAAATACCTGCTGGCTTCGTATTCGCTGCTCAGCAAGCGTTACGACCACCTTGAGCAAAGATGCCAGATGAACAAGGGTGAAGGGGAGCTTTTGTCGGATAGCTGTGTCTACCTCTTCTTCCTGAAATAAATACACTCCTCGTAAGCGATTGAGCAGAGCGGGACTATGTACCGCTTGTAGATCAGCAATTACATCAACCTGCAGTGTTGCCCGTTGCATGCCATAGAGCGAACTGGCAAGCGACCCCGCTAGAGCATAAGGAACATGCAGGGCTTCTAATGCCCCGATGCAGGGAATAACGGCTGCTTGGAACTCAGGAATGCCCTCCGATTGTATCCCGCGTGTATGTAAGACCATACGCAATTTATCAGCCAGATGCTTGCCATATTGACGCTCGATGAAAAGAAAACGGACCTCTTCATCATTGGCCTCTGGGTGAAGACGCTGAACGTCTTGTCTACCGGCCTCGATCATCAAAGTCGCCCACGACTGGATGAACTCGAAACGCTTGCTCACCGATGCCTCGCGGATCATGCTAATGAGCACTCGTTCAGCATCAATGCTCGTATCAATCGATTGTGTCCTCATGATCTTGCTCCAAGTGTTGTTAGAACAAGTATACTAGGGGAAGATCTCACTGTCAAGAGTTATCTCTGCTGCTCTATTGGGGAAAGCCGCTGATCCTGCTCTGTCGAGGTACGTTGGGCACGTAAAATTGTCTGTGGCTGCTGAAGTAGGGCGTCCTCAACGCGCTGGCGATGCTTGGGCAGCGTATTTTCTGGCAGAGCATCGGGCACGAAGTAACGACATACACGCGACTCTTCAGTACTGGTGAGTATGCCCCCCGTAACACGGCAACGAAACGTCAGCACCACTTCCTGTTTCTGAGGCTTGGAGTAGACGCCCACCAGTTGTTCTAGCTCGACCTCTAGTCCTGTCTCCTCGCGCACCTCACGGCGCAGGGCTTCGTCTACCGTCTCTCCCACTTCCATGCCTCCGCCAGGCAGATTCCACCAATCAATATCACGTCGATGCGCCAACAGCACTTGCCCATTTTCAAAGATCAGGGCATAGACTCCAATACGAAAGTAATGCGAACTTCTCGCCCCGTCCAAAAGCTCTGCCATAATTTGCCTGCCAACCTATCTTTTGTAGCATATACACAAGTTTCTCTGCACTACAGCTTATAAACACTGTACGCGGTATCATGCAAAACTAAGTGTGCGAGGTAATAAGCTTGCTCTTGATCCATCTCATCGGCATCGATCATCTCTTGCAACACCTGTCCAATCACCTGCCGTCCACGCAGTGCCGCCGCCCAGTGCATCTCTGGCACATAAATGCCATCAGAACTGTACATCAATTTGCTGGCAGGGGCCACACTGAGTGCTTGACGAGTGAAAGCGAGCATTTCTAATTTGTCCACGAAAGGAATAGTATAGGAGAGGTCGAAGTACACATGCGGATAGATAGTGGCAAGGTAGGCACCAAGTTGCGTATAGGGATAGCTTTCGTGGAGTAAAACAATCGGCATCGTTCTGTAGTCATGGCGCTCAAGTACGGCACGTAACTGTAGTGGATTGCCCAGTAACATATTGACACTACCGTCGCCGTAGCCTGTATGAAATTGCACAGCAACTTGCTGTTCAGCCGCACTGGCAAAGGTAATGTGCAAGAGATAATCGATGAGCGGCTTGTGGGCAATACGCAGTTGTCCCTTTCGTACCGCCTCTGCACGCGCCTCAGCAAAAGAAAGTGCTGCTTCGTCCTTACTCCACTCTGCAACGTCCAAACCAGTGCGATAGGCTACGATACTTTTGAAAGCACAATAGCCCTTCTCGCGAAGAGTGCTTACGTGCTCCGTAAAGCGCGCAATCACCTCGTCGAAGTCATCATATGCCACAACAAGACGCTGCATAAGCGTTTCCAGTCGCAGCAATTTGACTGTGCGACATCCCGCTACAGCGCTCATATGCTCTGGTGTGTAGCATTCTTCAGGCGCAGGATAGGCAGCATCGAGCACGAGCGTATCAATAGCGGCCTCCCCTACAAGACGCTCCAACAAGCCATTGGCGCTCACACTGCTCCTTGCCGCTATGACTGCATCTTCGTTACAGGCACAGTTGTAAAAAGACGCCATCTGTCGTATCATCCACAAATAGTAGACGGTGTTGGGGACATGCCTTTCAGCGAGGCTTGCAGCATTAGCTTCTGTGAAGTGGCGGCGCAATTGCAGTACATCCATGCGCTGGTTAGTCAGAACGGGATGACAATGGTTATCCACCACGGGCATGGTACTCAGGTCGAGCATATATCGATCTCTTAGAAAATACATTTTCGCAGCTTAAGGCACGCAATGGGAAAAATTATGTAGCCTACATGCTTTTGTACAGCATAGCACGTCGTATAGACACATCGCAACCTTTGTCGGAGAACAAAATATGTGATGATGCCTTGGGGCATGGCCCCAAGGCATCATTACCTTCATTTGGTTGAGGCCACAGGCCCCACTACCTTTACTTTTTGCCTACACTACACGACGACCATAGCCACCCGAAACAGCTCGCAAAATCGCAATCAGGATGCAGGCACCAATGAACGCAATAATGATGGTTCCAATAAGCCCACCTGCACTTATTCCTAGTAGGCTTGCTAGGAACCCGCCAATGATTGCGCCAACGATGCCTACAACAATATCACCAACGATACCATAGCCACCACCACGCATCACTACGCTGGCAAGAAAGCCTGCAATCAAACCAACAACAAGCCACCAAAGTAGGCTTCCAAGACTGATATCTGCTAGCACCAAAGTTGCAAGTACCATAATAGAACCTTCCTTCTCTTTCTTGTCTGAACAAGACCTCTTTGCAATACTACAACTCAACCTATGTGCCAGAATTTGCTCAGGTTTCGTTGTTTCCTATATATCACGCAGGCGGAGGTACATAAGTTTCATGTTCCTAGTCAAGAAGAGAGACTCTCATCATTTCGTAAACTTCTCTTAATCTTTCTCATTTTCAACGAGCAGCTAACATACATTGCTGCAAAAGTGTATAGCGCGCTCCGGTGCGTAGTAGTTCACTTTTCATAACAACTATGTGGTGTACATGATAAGTCTGGTGAGAGACGATGTCTTGCTGCTTTGTGACAAGCAACGCTCGTAGCCGCTGCTGCTCCAGTTGTGTTAAGGGTGCTTTGACACGAGCAAGGGTGAGGTGTGGCGAAAAAGGGCGTGTGCCGATGGCAAAACCGTATTGCTTCAAAGCTGTGTTGAGAAGATGATGCAGGTGAAGTAGAACACCTGAAGGCTCTTCGATGCCCAACCAGATGACACGCGGCTGAAGTGGCGAGCCGAAAACGCCAAGGCGTGCCAGCCAATACGTGAATGGCTTGACCTGCCTTGCAGCACCCTCAGCAGCTTGTATAGCCTGCGCTAGCTGTTCATCGGTTAGCTCTCCAAGAAAGGACAAAGTGAGGTGAATGCCTCGCGGGTCAACCCAACGTACACTCGGGAAGGAGTGAGCCATATGCTGGATGATTGCGGCTAGATGCTGCTGTAAGTCCTCATTCATTTCAAGGGCAATAAACGTCCTGGTCATTTAACCCATTTCTCGCTATCTCTACCTACTTTTGTGTAGATTAGCTATCCTCTCAGGGGAAAAGTGACATATAGACTATATGACGCCAAATGCTTCAAGGTGCCACAAAGTATACGACGCCCAAGAGACTACTTGACAACATGCCTTTTGTATGCTATACATAGTATGAACGTCATACAAAAGGCAGGTGCGTATGATAAACATGAAGGCATCGGCATGACAACGTAGTGAATACTCTTTTAGCTGCTACGCTTCAGAGTTAAGGTGATTTCCTCATCTCCTTTGTATTCTACGTAGAAGTGTTTATTGCATAAGAGACACGAATGTGAAGCTCCCACTTCATTTCCTTACCCACCCCTGACAGGTGGAGCGTGAGCTCGTTTCATACTTGTTTCTCTACTTAGACGTTCTGACGTATAGCAACAAGTTTTGTAACTAATTCAGTATCGTAGAATGACGTGTCGCCTTGTGCGGCGGAAGGCGGGAGGTGTGCAGGAACAGGAAGTTCCCCAAACTTGCTATCTTGCATCCCGCCAAGGGTTTTCTAGGTACTCCTGAAATCCCTTGCTGAAGAGTTATGGGGAGTATTTCTAAAAAGGGGTTTCCTAATGATACTATCTGCCTTCACTACCTCATCCCGTTCTGATCGCTGGACTCGTTGGGTCATCGCCATTGCAGCTTTCCTGATGCAGCTTGCGCTGGGTTCAGTCTATGCCTGGAGTGTTTTTCTCAGCCCAGTCATGGCACAATACCACATCTCAGAGCCTGCAGCTAATCTCACCTTCAGCCTCGTACAGCTTGCGCTAGGCGTCACCGCTGGCTTTGGGGGCTACCTCAATAGCCGCTTTGGCCCTCGCCTCATTGCCACAGCGGGTGGCATGCTCTACGGCCTAGGCGTCTTGCTGGCCGCATTTGCAGCTCCTCATTTGCCCATTCTGTATCTGACCTTTGGCATTCTTGGAGGCATCGGCATCGGCCTGGGCTACATTGTGGCTCTCGCCATGCTGCTCAAATGGTTCCCTGACCACCGTGGCTTCATTACTGGCCTAGCTGTGACCGGTTTTGGGGGAGGCGCTTTGATCACCGGACCCCTGGCAGCCTCCTTGATCAGGTCGGTTGGCTTAGGGCAGACCTTCCTCTGGCTGGGTCTAGCCTATCTTGTAGTTATTGTTGTAGTAGCGCAGTGCTTCCGCATAGCCCCAGAAGACTATGCTCCTGCTGGCTGGACGCCTTCGGCTCGCCAGCAGACAGGCCCGCTGCGTGAATACACCCTAGCAGAAGCCTTGCGTATGCGCCGATGGTACGCGCTCTGGCTGATGCTGGCCTTGAACGTAACGGCTGGGTCGGCCCTGATCTCGGTGGCTTCCCCCCTGGCACAGCAGTTCACGAATGTTGGGGTCTTGACTGCTGCCCTTATTGTCAGCGTCATTGCCCTGTTCAACGCCGCAGGGCGTCTCTTCTGGGGCTGGCTCTCCGATGGCATTGGTCGGCCCCTCGCCTTCCTGAGCATATTTGCACTACAAATGGTCGTCTTCGCGCTTATACCTTCGATTAGCAGTTTTGTGCTGCTGCTTATCCCGGCAGCCATCATAGGGTTGTGTGCCGGTGGAGGTTTTGGCACCATGCCAGCTTTTGTCGCTGATGTGTTCGGGGCGAAGCACGCAGGCACGATCTACGGCGTGATGCTGACAGCCTGGAGCGCAGGTGCGATTGTGGGTCCATTACTGATTGCCAGCTTAGCATATAAGACGGCGCTCTATATCATCGCGTTGATCATGCTGTTGAGCACGGTTTTGCCACTGCTGATACGTTCGCATATACGTAGGCGTAGCGTGGTAGAAGTGGTTGAGGCCACAGCAAGCTAAGCCAACTAACAAGGTTTTGGCTTAAAAAATGACACAGATTGCGGCGGTCCAGATGGACCGCCGCAATCTGTGTTTAAGCGAATCAAAGCCTTAAATTTTGTCTCCTGCTTCGTTTATATAGTCAAATATGGTATTATATCTGTAACTGACAAGGCCTTCTAACAAATACGGCGGTTCCCCTATATTATAAAGGAATATATCTTATGCAAAAAGAGCGGACATTCCTGCCTCAAACTATTGTATCACAGATGATGCAGATAGGTTCTACTAGGCAGCCATTTAGCAAAGAGAGCTGTGAGAAATCCTCACGTATTCGCAATGCGAAAGTTGTGCAGAGTGTTTGTCCCTACTGCGCAGTGGGATGCAGTTTGGATGTCTACGCTAAGGACGGCAAGGTGATTGATATCGAGGGCAATGCTGACAGCCCTATCAATCGTGGAACGCTCTGTCCCAAGGGTTCAGCCACATTCCAATATACAGTCAATCCCAGCCGCTTAACCCAAGTGCTCTACCGTGCACCATATAGCGATCACTGGGAAGGCAAATCGCTCGACTGGACAGTCGAGCAGATTGCTCAGCGTGTCAAAAAGGCACGGGATGAGACCTTCGTGCAAAGCTTGCCTGATGGGCGCGAGGTCAACCACACGCTGGGCATAGCTACCCTAGGTGGGGCAACGCTGGACATCGAAGAGAATTATGTGATAAAAAAACTTTTCGGCGGTGGGCTGGGCGTTGTCTCAATCGAGAACCAGGCCCGTATATGACACAGTTCCACTGTACCCGGTCTGGGTACATCATTGGGGCGTGGCGGTGCCACGACATTTCCACAAGACCTTGTCAATAGCGACGCTATTCTGATTATGGGTAGCAATATGGCCGAGGCTCACCCAGTGGCATTTGCCAATGTTGTCAAAGCTAAGGAGCAGGGAGCGAAGGTGATTCACGTAGACCCGCACTATTCGCGCACATCAGCCTTAGCCAACCTGCACGTTCCTATACGCTCTG
The DNA here is from genome assembly GCA_019240835.1 of Ktedonobacteraceae bacterium. Taxonomy (GTDB): domain Bacteria; phylum Chloroflexota; class Ktedonobacteria; order Ktedonobacterales; family Ktedonobacteraceae; genus JAFATZ01. The sequence goes on along the minus strand of JAFAXQ010000242.1, from coordinate 7,548 downwards.
GCAGTGATATCGTTTTCCTAGGGGCGATTATTCGCTACTTGCTAGAGAACAATGCCTACTTCTATGACTACGTGTCGCACTACACAAATGCAGCTACCTTGATTAGTGAAGACTACCGTGACAGCGAAGATTTAGATGGGCTATTCTCTGGTTTTGACCCTGAAACAGGGAGTTACAGTGATCAAAGCAGTTGGGACTACCAGCGTGATGCCGACGGACAGCCCTTGACCGACCCCAGCATGCAGCATCCGCAATGTGTTTTACAGATTCTGCGCCGCCACTTTGCACGTTACACCCCTCAAATGGTTGAGCGTGTGTGTGGAGTGCCACACGGGCAATGGATGCAAATCATGCACATACTCCTTGACAACTCGGGACGCGAACGCACCACTGCTTTGTGTTATGCCGTGGGCTGGACACAGCAATCCAAGGGGGTACAGATTATCCGCGCTGGAGCTATTATGCAACTCTTACTTGGCAACATTGGCCGACCTGGTGGAGGGGTTATGGCCTTGCGTGGTCATGCCTCGATCCAGGGTTCGACAGACGTGCCGACGCTCTATGACCTGTTGCCCGGCTACATGCCGCAGCCAAGTGCGCAGTTGCCGCAACAGACGCTTGCCCAATACGTTGCCACGGTAGGGCAGAAAACAGGCTGGTGGTCACATTTGCCCGCCTACATGCGTAGTTTGCTTAAGGCATGGTATGGCAAAGCCGCCGATGAGCAAGACGGCAATTGCTGTTATCGTTGGCTCCCCAAGACCACTGGCGACCATTCGCACCTGGTGACTAGCTACGCCATGCTCGATGGTAAGATACGTGGCTACTTCCTCTTTGGACAAAATCCTGCTGCTGGTAGTAGCAACGCCCGTATGCAGCGCAAAGCTCTGGAGCAGTTGGACTGGATGGTCGTTCGTGATCTCTATGAGGTTGAGTCAGCGGCATTCTGGTACAAAGGACCACACGGGGACGCAGTTGACCCAAGCAAGATCAAGACCGAGGTCTTCCTCTTACCTGCGGCTGCCTCGACAGAAAAAGAGGGCTGTTTCACCAATACGCAACGCGTGATACAATGGCGAGACAAGGCAGTCGATCCACCTGCTGATGCTCGCTCAGACCTGTGGTTCGTCTACCATCTTGGCAAACGCTTGAAAGAATTGTATGCTACTAGTAGAAAATGCAAGGATCAGGCATTGCTGGCATTGACCTGGGATTACCAGCGAGAAGAGCCAGAGCCAAACTCACGTATACTCGATGAGCCAGATACCCACCTCGTGTTGAAAGAGATCAACGGCTACTATGTATGTCCACCCGCTCAAACCGTTGGCAGGCAACATACATATACACTACGTGATGCGCCACATGTAGCAGGATTTGCAGCGCTCAAAGCCGATGGGAGTACGGCCTGTGGCTCGTGGATCTACAGCGGTGTCTATCCAGAACCCGGTAATAACCGTGCTGCGTCACGCATTGCTGATGGCTATCCTCCTTTACACTGGGGCTACGCCTGGCCTGCCAACCGGCGTATTCTCTATAATCGCGCCTCGGCTGACCCGCAAGGCCATCCATGGTCGGAGCGCAAGAAGTACGTCTGGTGGGACGAGCAACAAAAGCAATGGACAGGCTATGACGTACCGGATTTCCCACTGAGCAAGGCACCTGACTACACACCACCACCTGGTGCAACAGGCATGGATGCCATCTCTGGTAGTGACCCATTTATTATGCAACCTGACGGCAAAGGCTGGCTCTTTGCCCCTAAGGGGTTAAAAGATGGTCCGCTTCCCACACACTACGAAGCAGTGGAGTCACCCGTTTACAACGGCTTGTATCATCAGCAAAGTAACCCGACTACCCACTACTTTAAAGACCGACCCGATAATCACCTCGTGGCAGCAGCCGATGAAAATTATCCGATTGTGATTACGACCTATCGGCTCACCGAACACCATGTCAGTGGGCCAATGACACGTTGGCTGCCCTGGCTCAACGCCCTGCAACCGACACTTTTTGCCGAACTCAGTCCAGAACTGGCAGCAGAGCGCAAGATTAAGCATGGAGACTGGATGGTCATTAGCACTCCTCGTGGTGAGATCGAGGCACGAGCAGTGGTGACACGGCGTCTACGGCCACTGTATATCAACGAGCGTGTGATACACCAAATTGGCCTGCCATTCCATTGGGGGTTCCAGGGCAAAGCTACCGGCAGTATCACCAACGACCTAGCACATATAGTACTGGAGCCAAATGTGAGCATTCAAGAGGCTAAAGCGTTTATGTGTAACGTGCGCCCAGGACACCTACCCTGGATGAAGGAACAAAACTATGGTAGCTGAAACTTCGCAACGCACAACGCCCCTAGAGCTAGTGCAAGACATAGTATCGCCGCTACTCAAACAGCCAGCACCAGCGACCCAGCCAGCTATGGGTTTCTTCACCGATACCAGTATCTGCATCGGCTGCAAAGCCTGTGAGGTTGCCTGTAAGCAGTGGAACGAGCTTCCTGCTGAGAATGCTCAGTGGAGCGGGACAAGCTACGATAACACGCGACAGTTGAGCGCGACTACTTGGCGACACGTACAGTTTATTGAACAGATTGGGCGCGAGCCACCACAGGTTTCAACATTGCCCTTTCTCAACAATGATCGTTGGTTGATGCACAGCGATGTGTGTAAGCACTGTGCAAACGCACCATGCCAGGAGGCTTGCCCCACGGGAGCGATTATCCACACTGAGTTTGACACGGTCTACGTACAGCAAGACATCTGCAACGGTTGCGGCTACTGCGTTGTGGCCTGTCCCTTCGGAGTGATCGCTCGTGACGAGCAGGGCAGCCACACAGCACGTAAATGTACGCTGTGTTACGACCGCATGAAGGATGGTTTAGAGCCTGCCTGCGCTAAGGCATGCCCCACCGACTCAATCCAATATGGCGAAGTGGAACAACTCAAAGCGCAGGCACGCGAGCGGCTTGGCCTCTTGCACGAGCGAGGTGTGAGTGAAGCTCGTCTCTATGGTGTAGACGACAATATACTTGATGGCGACCTCAATTCGTTCTTTCTTCTGCTAGACGAGCCCGCAGTATATAACCTACCGCACAATCCATCACGCCCTTCAAATAATGTTATCCCAGCGTCGTGGTGGTCAATTGCTACAGCCCTCGTGCTAAGTTTGCTGGGCATATTCTTTTTCAGCAATAACAAATAAAATTCATCTAAGCTATAGGAAGGATTGCCAATGTTGGAAACTCATCTTCCCCAGGCTCTCATAGAGCGTCTTGCGCCGTCTCAACTCGCAGAGCATTTAGCAACGCTCACTACAGGTTATACGCCAAATTCAGAGCAGGAAGCGTCAGAACCTACCTACTATGACCTGCCCGTCCTGAAGGCTCCTGTCTGGCGCTGGGAAATTATCTGGTATTTCTTTTTCGGTGGATTGGCTGCCGGTTGCTACATCATTGCCAGTATCGCTGCTCTTTTTGGCTCACATGAAGACCGCATCGTGGCTCGCACGGGCTACTACCTCTCCCTACTAGCATTGTTGCCCTGCCCACCCCTGCTCATCAAAGACCTAGGGCGACCTGAGCGCTTCCTGCATATGCTGCGCATCTTCAAAGTGCGCTCCCCGATGTCAGTGGGTATGTGGGCAGTGATAAGCTTGTCATTCTTTAGTGGACTTACCACGCTCATTCAAGTGGCCAGAGACGGTCTGTTGGGGCATGCATGGGGAGCACGCTGGCTCGCCTCGCTTCCTCAGCGCTTGCTAGCACTTCCAGGGAGTGCCGTAGCACTGCTATTGGGTAGTTATACAGGTGTGCTGTTAACCGCGACTAGTATTCCTCTCTGGTCACGTAGTAAACTCTTAGGTGGGATATTTCTCATATCTGCGGTCTCTACCAGTACAGCTCTGATCTCCTTTGTCCTGCGTCTGGTGCGCACACCCCTCAGGACACTGCACAAGTTGGAGCGTTTGGAGTGGAGTGTCCTGCTGCTCGAGATGCTAGGTCTGCTTGCCTTTTTGCGTGCTTCTGGTCGCGCCGCCCGTCCGCTGGTAGGCACGGCACCAACGGAGCACGGCATGTCGTTCTGGCGCTTCGCTTTCGGAACTGGGCTAGCCCTGCCGTGGCTGTTGCAAACCCTGTCCCTGCTGGCAAAGCGTAGCCGCCAAAGTCCCTTCCCTGGCCTACTCATCTCGCTACTGGTACTGCTGGGCGGCTATGTTCTGCGCCGCACAATCGTCGAGGCAGGACATACATCGAGCCAAGACGCACGCACTACGCTGTGGAACGCTCGAAGTTAGTCTTTTACGAAGCCTGGCTCTACTCCTCTATTCCTGCCTGTGCAGTTTGGGAGGCAGTGATTTTCGCACCTTTGAGCGCCGCAGGACGGTAATGAGAGCCAATACAACAAAGATGACGATTGCCGCAAACTCCGCAAGACCACTTAGCAGATTAAGAAGCTTTGACTGCTGTGGCGTGAGCTGGATCAATGCGGGGTATGCCCCTGTAATAACGAAGCGTGGGTGACCGCCGACCTTGATCGTGCAGATGATCTGACGAGCAGGCAGATCAAGCATCACCACCTCTCCATTCTCAAGTGCCACAAAGCCAAGTCGCCCATCATTGGTAATGGCAACTGATTGTGGGGCCGCAATGAAGTGTAAAGAGCGACTAGGCTCATGTGGCAAGGTTGTCGACCCTACGCTGACAGGGGCAAGTACGTCGACCAGATTATGCTGCTGATCGGGAACGTATACTTCTCCCGTCGTGGCATCATAGTCCATTGGCCCAAAGTTTCCACTAGCGAGTAATGGTTTGGAAATGCGGTGGGTGTTCACATCTACCGCTAGCACGCTACCTTGACGTGTTGTGACGTAGACGGTTTCCCCCCCCGGAATAGAGAGATAATGCGGTTCTTCGCCTAAGGGAATGGTCGCCTGCCGTTTCCCATCAGTGTTGAAGATGGTCAGAACACCTGCATTGGCAACCCACAGTTGATTATCTACACCTCCGATAAGCCCTCCATCGATAACAGCAACCGCTAGCCCAGAGACAGGACCACTCGTCTGTAGAGTGCGTCGCACATCACACGTCGTGGGATCCAGAGCAGTCACAAGATTCGATTGATCGCCCGCCACGTAGAGTATGTTCATGCCAGGATCAAGGGTGAGCAAGGATAGATGACCAGGCAGACTTCTAGTACAGAAGACTTGCCTAGTTTTCGCAGCGATCACCGTCAACCGCCCAAGACTCGGTTGGGTCACATACAATAAGCGTCCATCGCTACTAAGTAAGATAGTTGCAGGGTTGCCCGCCACAGACAGTGCCCCCACCACCTGCCGCTGCATGACATCGATGACGCTGATCCCCTGTGATGTGCTGCTGACATAGGCCAGATTGGGTGCCCCTCCATCTGCATTCGCCTGGAGCGGGCAAAAGCATAGGAACGTGAGCGCCAAGAAGAGGGAAGAAACCACGACTGTTGTTCTTCCCCTGAGCGTTTGCATATTGCAGATCCTTACCTAAAAATGTACGAACACATATTACTACGTTTGAGACTCATTATTAGGACACGACCAGCAGATGAAATGTTGAGTTTTTACAAAGTGAAACCTCGCAAAAACTTAACATTTCAAAAATATACTTGACAAGTATATAACTGTGATCTAAGATTTAGTGGTAGACGTAATCCTCTATAGGCAAACTCATTTTTAAAGAAAGGAGGCAATCATGAGCATTCAACGACTTGTTACCTTAGTCGGCGGTATCGTTTTTATCCTGATTGGCATTCTCGGATTCATCAGCCCCCTCACTCCTGGAGGCGCATTGTTAGGTCTCTTTGCCGTGAACGCCGTTCACAACATCGTGCATCTCCTGCTCGGCATCATTGCACTTATAGCTGTATACATAGGCATGTCCCAGTTGTACAATCGGGTCATAGGTATTGTCTACCTGCTGCTGGCAATTCTGGGTTTCATACTCGTTCCTATTAGTGGAACACTGCTGCTGGTATCTATCAATTTGGCTGACAATTTCCTGCACCTGGTTTTCGGGATCATACTCGCCGGTGTCGGATTCCTACTACCCGCAGACGTTCAGACTGCTCGGGCATAATGCTGCTGTAAAGAACAAGCAGACAAAAAAGGAAATGATGAAGATGACATCTTCATCATTTCCTTTTTTGTCTGCCCACTCTAACTTTTGCACTTATACCTCGTACATATAAGGGAAGGGAGAGACACATATGGCGGCATCTGATAATACGAGCGATTCGCGTAAAACGACAACTGCTAAGCTTTCAAGGCTGGGAACAAAGGGCAATACAACACCATTAGATATAAATGAAGAGGATCAAACCCAGCAATCCAAGATTGTTGATAACCTGCACTTAACAGTCATTGAGGGATTCCAGGTTGGGCGCGGTGTGGCACGCATTGATCCCGATGACATGGTACGTCTAGGATGTCAAGCGGGCGATATTGTGCTGATTACAGGGGCACGTACAACGGCAGCTAAGGTTGTGCCGATTGCACTAGGGGACCGAGGCCAACAGACCATACAGATGGACAGCCAAGTGCGCCAGAACAGCGCTTCAGGACTAGGCGAACACGTTGTCGTACGCAAGGCTCAGGTACATACTGCTGAGAAGGTAACTGTTTTGCCACTGAGTAGTGGTGCGCCAATTCAAGAAGCTGATCTACAGTATATCGCACGCTATCTGGTGGGATTGCCAGTTGTGATTGGTGACCTGCTGCGTATCGGCACTCCAGGGGCTGCTCCGCGTGAACTGCTTGTCATCAGCACCACGCCAGCTACGCCAGCCTATACACTGCATAAGAGAAATACGGGTGAGATGCCGACGCTGGAAACGCCAACTCCTCCACAGCCAGCCGTTGATGTTGAGGCCGTGTTAGTTCAAGCGGGAACAGTGGTACGCGCTCAGGCACGTGGCGCTGCAAGCAGTACTCCGGGGCGTGTGAGCTACGAAGATATCGGTGGACTCGGCAAAGAACTGCAACGCATCCGTGAGATGATCGAACTGCCGTTGAAGTATCCCGCTGTATTTGATCGACTAGGAGTTGAGCCTCCCAAGGGGGTACTGCTATACGGACCGCCTGGTACTGGTAAGACGTTGATTGCACGCGTCGTAGCTGCTGAGACCAACGCAGCTTTTTTCGTTATCAACGGACCGGAGATTATCAACAAGTTTTACGGCGAGAGCGAGTCACGGCTGCGTTCTATCTTCCAGGAGGCACAACGCCGAGCACCCAGCATCATCTTTATTGACGAACTTGATGCGTTGGCCCCCAAACGAACCGAGATAGGCGGCGAGGTCGAAAGGCGTATTGTCGGGCAACTGCTGGCGCTCATGGATGGTCTGGCATCACGGGGACAGGTTGTCGTGATCGGTGCGACAAACCAGCCCAACGCCCTTGATTCCGCGCTACGTCGTCCTGGTCGCTTTGATCGCGAAATCATGTTGCGTGTGCCGGACGTGCGTGGGCGCATGGAGATACTGCGTATTCATAGTAGAGACGCGGCATTAGCCA
>JAFAXQ010000211.1 GCA_019240835.1 Ktedonobacteraceae bacterium | reverse complement strand
CGAACCTGTTTACAGTCCTACCGTAAACAATTGGCATACTAACTGCGTCGTAAACACCAGCAACAGCTCGCGTGAAGCCTCTTGTCGCTTTAGCAGCTCCTCTACCGCGTGCTCGCTGAAAATGCCTGTCGCCCTGATCGCCGCTGGTGAAAGCGTCTGCCTCAGTACATCGGAGGTGCTTGGGCGTAGCAGTGAAGTTGTGGGCATTGCTAACGAAGCATGAGAAGTTCCGCTATGTCGATAGAAGAGGTATCTGTATAATAGAGTAGTAGCGAGGTGCTCTTTACGCGTTCCATCCGGCAAAAGAGCCGGCAGGCGTGTCAGTGTATCAAGAACATCCTTGCTCAGATAAGGAGAGCGTATAGCTATGCGCTCCTGGGTTGCTAATTGTTGCGCCGGACCTACCACCAGGTCTGGTAAACGCAGGTGTAGGTCAAGATAGTACTGACGCTGCTGCTTATCCGAAATCCGCGCTGCCTGTCGTGCGAGCTTACGTGCATAAAGGGACTTTTCCCATGACTCTTCGCGCCGCAGTATGGTAACTGCTTCTTGCGACCAGAGAGGGAACTTTCTGTGTTGTGCTGGGACGAGTGTTTGACTATAGCAGGCGAGTATATCTTTTTGTTCGCTCTCACCTGCTGCTTGTGCCAATCCTACGCCACACAGAGTACTTGCTCCCAATCCACTGAGTACCACTCTTGCACCCGTCTCAGCAGCAACCGTGTGTAATAGCTGGTGCAAGGCTAGAGGTCGCGTATCCATACTGGGAGCCTCTAGCCCGCTCAGAGTGGCTATCCAGAAAGCAGGCTCGTCTACTGCCGTGATCGCCAAGCTTGGGCGATGACAGCGTGATGCTACACGCTCGACGTCTTTGTGTATGTTTGAAACATGGTTGTAGTCAAGTGTTGCGAGTGTAAATAGTGCCTCTGTATGCTGAGTTGCCAGCAACGTGACCAGGATGGATGCGTCGTCACCGCTGCATAGGGTGGCAAGTTGCTCGTGGGAAGGGAGCAGAGCAGATGTCGCGTGAGCAAGTTGTGAATGGAGGTGACCTAGAGCATCGTGTTGCTTGGGCAGTTCGTCCAGATGGTAGTCGGTAGCTGGATTAACAAGAGTTTTTGCACGCTGCCAGCGCAGAATGGAGCCTGCAGGGACAATGTGGATGTCTTTGAAGAGTGTCCAGGGAGCGGGAATGAAGCCATAGCGCGAGAGGGCATCCAGAGCGGCAAGGTGGAGACGACGCGGTACTCCAAGCGCGAGTAACGCTTTCAGCTCGCTAGCAAAGAGCAGGTTACCTTGTGCAGGCCAGTTTTCGATGTAGTAGAGAGGATGCGCACCCGAAAGAGGGCGGTGATAGAGCATAGTACGGCGAGCGGGCACCCAATCGAGCACAGGAGGCTCCTCGTTGCGCTGCATTGCATGAGCTGTATCAGAGAAAGCAATGAGTCCGGCTCCCGGCTGGATAGTGCGTGCAAGTTCCCCGCCGTGTCGCCCGAGAACAGCACTCAGCGTTGAGAGCGTTTGGTCGATGACTTCGTGGGGCACCTGTTCTCCGGTTAGCCATCCTGCTAGTGTTGGCACAGCCTAGTTGTACTTATCCTTGCGCCACGGCGCATCTGAGCGACGCATCCAACGATCATGAAAGTAAATAAAGTCGTCCTCGCGACCAAAGAATGAGTCGGTGAGGTCACATTGTTCCCATTCTCCCAGCATTCCCTCTGCTCGCAGCTTTTTGGTTAAAAAGCTGACAATAGCCGAGCCATTGTTGAGGTCAATACCTGGAAACTCCTCTTCGTTTACATCGCCTTCGAGTTCCACTTGTTTGCCATTTTGTATGCCGCGTAAGATGTAGTAAATATACATGATGTGTATCCTCATCTTTGGGATGCTTTGTACGTGTGAATTTGCTACTAGTATGATATACTATCTTGTAGCGCTTGTCATCTAGCGCTCCCTATGGGGAACCGTCATGGTTTTGCACGGATGCTCGGTAGGGGTCCGATTTATCGTACCCTGGGTGGGACGGGGCACAGTGGAATTGGGCCCCTACGATCTCTTGGTATTGCGGTGCGGATGATCCATACCCACCACAACAAAAATCATTTGGGTTCACAAAGATTAGACAGGATTTTGGCATGGTCATTGTGCTATGTACAGTTCTAGCAATCGCCCTGGCTATCACGGCTGCCGGAGTATTTCTTTCTTATCCCAGGTTTCACGTATCAAACCGACGTAATGTGTATGCTCAAGGCATGCATTCACGTTCTGTCGATACCTGTTATCCGTATAATCGTACGCGCAAACAAGACCCACACTTCGTGCTCAAACAAGGCATGTGGGGCTATATGCTTGAGTCGTTAGACGTGTCTCGCCTCCTGAAACCGTACTCTGCCGGACAGACTCCCTGGTTAGGGCTGCTGCTTGTACTCTTCTGCTTATTTATGTGTGGCCTCTATGTGTTGCGAACTGTGCTACCCACTTCAGCCCTGCTAGTTGCGGCTCCGTGGAATAGTCCCAATCAGAGTGCGGACTCCACGTCTGATGCAAATGCTCAGCTTTTTTCAGGGATATCAGGAGCCTCGCGTGCGCTCGTGCCCATCAGTCAGGTAGATCCTGCTCAGTACGCCTCAATTGGTGAGTACAATACTTGGTGGCCTGCTGCCTGTTCTGCAGGCGCAATGACTGCGGTGATTGACGCCTATGGGCATCACTATCGTCTTACTGACATTCTAAGCGTCGAGTTACGCTTGCGTGAAATCACAGTTAGCGAAGGTTTGCTAGAGCCGCTAGGCATTGACCGCACCGTTACTCAGTTTGGCTTCAAGACGACATGGCTTAATAAACCGTCACTTGATGATGTAATCACCATTGCTAACAGTGGTCGCCCTATTATCATCAGTTTCCCCCCTTCGCGCTGGGCTGGTGGGCATATACTTGTCGTGATTGGTGGCAACAAGGATAATGTCCTCCTTGCCGACTCGTCTCGTCTAAATATGCGCAGTATGGCGCGTAATATATTTGTGAAATACTGGGTCGGCTTTGCAGTAGTGGTGACTCCCCGCTAGTAGAGATAGTGGAAACCTACGCTCCACATAAATGAGTGTGGTGGTGCGTGTGGCGCAAGCCCACACGCACCACCACATTGTACTGTCCTCGTAGGGGACGTGAGCATGAAAGAGGCTTACTGCTGCACTTCTGGCACGTCTATCTTCGCTTCTTCTTGCTGCGGCGGGATGAAGAACTTAATACGACGGAATGACTCGGCATACTGCATGTCAAGTCCCTTCTTCTCTTTCGCCTCTTTTGCCACCTCTGCAGCTCGCTCACGGACTCTCTCTGCTATCTCTGATTGTGGCCCAAATTGGGTGACGTGGCATTGCAAGCCTTTCCCCTTGAGGTCGATGGTTTCACTTACATCGATGTAGGTGTTGACCTGCTCGGAGAAGAAGAGATATAGTTCATGTACTCTATAGGGCTGCATTCCCTCTAGCAGCAGTTCGCGATACGAACGGGGATTGCCACTGCCTGGATAGAGGGCATCTAGCACAATGGTGCCGGTGGCACGATGATCTGAATGGTTGTAGTAGCCTGTGTCGTTTGGCTCCTCGTCGGGATCAGGTGCAAAGACGTGTTGAGAGGGATCGTGGGTGATGACGACACGCGGTCGGTACTGCCGAATGAGACGTACCATAGCTTTACGAGCCGCCTCGCTATTAGTAAGGTGACCATCAGGGAAGCGCAAGAACTCAATCTTATGCACGCCTACTAGTTCACCTGCCATACGTTGCTCGTGCTCTCGTGCGAGCATGAACTCTGTGTCAACCAAGCTGGGAACATCACTGCCCTCAGTCCCATCAGTCATCACCACCCACACAATCTTCTTGCCTTGCTTTGCCCAGAGCGCACTTGTCGCTCCTGCTCCAAAGTCAGCATCATCTGGATGTGCGCCTATGACCATGGCCTCATAATCCGGGGTGGTTAAAACCGGTATTGCTCCTGATGCATTTTTATCTGCCATATGTACAAAAACCTTTCAATCAAAATTAGTAGTAATAATATGTGTGAATGCTGCCACGATTTCATCGGCTGCTATTGTACGACCTGCTATTATATCTAACCCAGTTGCGCGCTTAGATAATCCCTCGTACAATTGCACCTGCTCTTGCTGTGTGTGTCCGAGGAGACACACGAGTGTTTCAGGCTGCCATTGCAGCAGGACACCAGCTTGCAGGAGGCTTCCCACGCGGCGGCGAATCATATCTAGCCCTACCACCTTACGCTGTCCAATCACGACCTCATAAGGTGAGAGCGAGCCGTAGCAAGCACGCCGCAGAAGAGCTTCGTACTCTCGCGTTTCAGGCTGTTTGAGCAAGGCTTGCTGTGCATGTGCCTCAGCAGGAGATACCACTCTGGCCTGTATCCCTAGGCGCAGCAATGCTGCCGCCCATGCCTCACCAAACCAGCGATATGATTCTACGATATCGGCTAGAATCAGAGGATGCCCTGCTGGTAACACGACATCAAGACTGAGTAAATGAGGTCCGACGTGTACTGCCGTGCCACCTGCACGCCGCTGATAGATAGGCAAGTGTGCCTGGTGAAGGATAATATGCTTCTGAGAAAAACCCAGAACCACCCCTTCCGGTTCCGCTTGAGACCAGTAGAGAATGGGTGTATCTCCCGGCTCAATGCTGCTGAGTAGACGCTCACTCTGGTCGATGTGTTGTTGCTGATCGGCCACAGTTAACGGATAGATGCGCCAGTTCCCTGTTACTATATACTGCAAATCTCTTCTCCGCTGGAGCGCGTAGCATCCATCCTACGATGGCGGCAGTCAGACTCAAGCCTGCACCTACTAAAAGTGAAATGGAAGAACCAAACAGGTGTGCCAGTCCGCCAGTAAAGAGGTTCCCCACGGGATTACTACCAACAAAAACCAACATATATACGCTCATGATTCTACCACGGAGGTAATCGGGTGTCACAGTTTGCAATGTTGTATTTGCAGTTGTCGTAAAGACGACTTGAGCAAACCCTACCGCTGCAATCAGCAACAGCGAAAGCATATACCAGTGCGAAAGCGCAAAGAGTGCCTCAAGTACAGAGAAGATAAGAGCCACTAGCAACATTTGTGTTATACTTGGTCGCTTTTTACTCCAGGCCAACCCTAGCGCAGCAAGAAGCGCTCCCAAGCCAATTGCCGAGGAGAGTAAGCCAAACCCTGCAGCCCCTGAGTGCAGCACATCCGTCGCGAACAAAGGCAATATTACGTTGAAGTTGATACCGAAAAGGGATATAGTACCGAGCACTGCAATGATAAGCAGGATTTCGGGCGTACGTATGACGTAAGCCAGTCCCTCGCGTAGGCTCTGTAGGGCTGTTGCTTTATGAGGAACTGTTGTTGCCTGTTTGACCGGTGCAAGAAGCTTGTTACTGTCAATCAAAGCGATACCCAAAATCACTGGTAGGAAACTGATGGCGTTGAGCAGGAAGAGTGGAGTTACTCCCAATTGCGCAATAAGCAATCCTCCAATGCCAGGCCCAACAATGCGGGCGGTGTTAAAGAGAGACGAGTTCAATGCAATAGCGTTGCATAGCTCTTCTCTTCCTACCATCTCGACCACGAAAGCTTGACGCGTAGGCATATCAAGTGAGTTTGTGATGCCAAGCAGAGTAGCCAGCATAAGAATATGCCAGAGTTGCACCATGCCAGTAGCAACAAGCGTCCAGAGAATAGCTGCCTGAATTGCAGCGGATGATTGCGTAAACAGTAGTACTGTCCGTTTGGGAAGTCTGTCAGCCAGCACGCCCCCAAAAAGTGAGAAAAGCATCACTGGGAGAAATTGCAGTGCGCCAACCAGACCGAGAAACCACGCGCTGTGTGTCAATTCTAGGACAAGCCATGCCAGTGCTGTCGTTTGCATCCATGTGCCGATCAACGAAATGAGTTGACCAAACCAGAAGAGTCGGAAGTTGCGATGGCGTAGTGCTGCGAAAGTGCGTAAAAAACCGCCCGGCGTGCTTGCTATGACAGCACCGGGGATCGCTAATTGCTGATTCTTTTGAGAAAGTGCTTGCACGTGTCGGAAAAGTCCGATCTAGTCATAGCTAGTAAGCAGGGGATTGCAAGACGTCTTGCAATCCCCTGCTTACTAGCTACAGATAGGGAGATATCAACTAACAAGGAATATATCTAAGATGTTCGCTCAACAAAAGTATACCATAGTATGGGCGTTTAGGTCAAGATATGTTTGACAAAAGTATATCATAATATAAGAGGCGAAATGGTACTAGTAGATCTGACGTAATATCACTTCGTCCGTTTATCAACACAAGAAAGTTGTGGTAGAATGATGTTGAGCATAGCCTAATCACCTGCAGGTGTGAATACGCAAATTTCTTCTCAGTAAATGTTGATGCAAGGATGTGTGATGATGATGCATGATACTCTATCTTCCCTGGTAGAGAGAGCTCTTACAGACAGTCAGCGCCCTCTAGAATTTTATTTGCGTGATAATAGTCGGCTACCTGGGCCACGTGCAAACTTGGAACTTGCAAATGATGTAAGTGCTCTCCTTGCTGCGTCAGTCTCTAAGTATCCTGTTAAGGTGCGATCACTGCTCAATTATTTTACTAATGGTGATCGCAAGATGGTTGTAGCCAACACACCGGATGAGTTCCTCATGCTCTGCGGTATTATGGCTTTCGCTGCTTGTGCTGCTGTTGAACCGGCTTGGCGTAAGGAAGTTTTTGATTTGCTGGATCATTATGCCTGTAGCTCCCACTGGCGCATACGTGGAGCAGCAGTTATGGCATTTCAGCGCTTACTCATCGCTGATGCTGGTGAAATGATTGCTCATCTCATCCGTCTGGCTTCGCGAGGAAGCTATCTGCAGCAGCGTGCTGCTATCGCTGCTATTGCCGAACCTCCCCTACTGTATGAATGTGATATACTCAAGGCTGCTTTGCAAATACAACAGATCGTTCTGGAGCGCTTACGTGATGCACCCGAGGCGGATCGCAAGAGTGAGGATTTCCGCGTGCTGCGTCGGACACTGGGCTACACGCTTAGTGTCGTCACTGCCGCCCAGCCGGAGCAAGGCTTTGCACTTATGCGTGAGTGTGCTTGCTGGAACAACGAAGATATTACGTGGGTACTGCGTGAGAACTTGAGGAAGAAGCGCCTAGCACGCTTCGTGGAGCATACCGAGGTTGTGGCAAGACTGCTCACATGAACACGCATTTGTTCTATACTATGACGATGCCAGGATTAGAGACGCTGGCCTTCAGTGAAATTCGCGGATGTGTACCCGATGCCGAACTAGTGAAGTTTGCGCGGGGCATCACGTTGTTTCGCACGGCGGCACACCCCGCTGAACTTTTGGCGTTAAGAACCGTTGAGGATGTCTTCTTCGCTCTGGCACATATAAACGGTCTTGGGCATGGACGTGATACTTTGCGTGTGCTGCATAGCGCAACGCTTCATGCCGATATCAAATGTGCCCTGACTATGTGGCAGCGCGCTCATGCACCTATGCGTTCGAGGACGTGGCGTGTTGTGAGTCAGATGTCCGGCGCACATGATTTTCGTCGCATTGATGCTGGGCAGTCGGTAAGCAGTGCGTTACAGCGCGCTCTGCCACGAAGTCTGCAGGCTGTAGACGACGATGCAGATCTTGAGTTCTGGTTATGGGTTAGCGGTAGCGAAGCGTTGCTCGGGTTGCGGCTTAGTGATGCAACCATGCGACATCGCCACTACAAACAAGAGCATGTGTCAGCGTCTCTACGGCCCACCATCGCAGCCGCGATGGCATGGCTTGCCCGCCCGACGAACCATGATATTGTGCTCGATCCTCTCTGTGGGGTTGGCACTGTCGCCATCGAACGCGCCCTACTCACTTCGTACGATAGGTTGATTGGCGGTGATATTCGAGATGAAGCAGTAGCAATGGCACGGCGTAACGCACTTAATGCTGAGATTACTGCTAGCTGGCGAGTATGGGATGCACGCTCGCTACCACTTGATGCAACTAGCGTCACGCGTATTATTACCAACCTACCTTTTGGCAAGCAGATAGGCACGCACGAAATGAATGAGAAGCTCTATACTGCGCTTGCTCACGAATTTAGGCGCGTCATTGCCCCCGATGGTGTGCTCGTCACGCTTACTAGTGAAGACCAACTCTGGGATAGCCTCTTACGCGACTGCGGATGGCGCGTCGTCAAAAAGCTTGTGCTCGTTGTACTCGGGCAACCTGCTAGTATCTTTGTCGCCGAACAAGCCTGACATATAATAACACCAAGGTGCTGCTACACGTTTCTTATATTGAGAGGAGAACACTGCGTTGGCTCATGCAACAACAGCCGACTTCCGTAACGGTATGGTAATACGTTACAACAACGAGCTGTATACTATCACCGAGTTTCATCACGTCAACCCTGGGAACTGGCGTGCGTTTGTACGTACAAACTTGAAAAATCTGCGCACCGGACGCGTCATCGAACAGCGCTTCCGCGCAGGTGAAGAGATCGAAGAGGTGCGCGTCGAACATCAAAGCTGGCAATTTCTCTATGTCGATGGCGACGAGTCTATATTCATGAACAGCGAGACCTATGACCAGCAGCCCATTGCCAAAGAGATGCTGGGAGATGCAATGCGCTTCCTGAAAGAAGGCGAGACGGTCGAGGCGCTGGTAGATGGTGAGACGATTATCGCCATTGAATTGCCAAACTTCGTCGAATTGATGGTGGAGAGCGCTGAACCGGGTGTGCGCGGCGACACGGCGTCCAATGTCACTAAGCCGGCTACGCTAGAGACTGGGGCGGTCGTGAACGTTCCCCTGTTCGTCAATCCGGGCGAGAAGATTCGCATTGATACGCGTAGTGGGAAGTACGTTGAGCGTGTGAAGTGACTACAAAGTAATTACCAAATGCACTGGCCCTTCCAGCAATGGAAGAACAAACAGCTTTGCTCTTGTTCTTCCATTGCTGGAAGGGCCAATATTTTCTCCATAGGAGAAAAGGGTATCAAACGACATGGGTTTATATTATGTAGACTAGAGCAAGGAAAAATTTGGGAGCTAGCTTGTACTAACTTCCATTTTGTGTATTGCTAACAACGCTCGGCTGTACTATACTTTTACTATCTACAAGCTATAGATACCTTTAGCTCAGAGGCATTGCATATGATTAAAAAGGCTGACAAAATAGAAATTCATGGACAATATGATGTGTTTCTCAGCTATTCACATAGAGATGCTGAATGGGTGGAAAATTTAGCTAAACGTCTTGAGGATGAACATGATTTTCGTGTCTGGCTGGATAAGTGGGTTCTCGTTCCGGGGCGGTCTTTTCAACAGTCAATGGCTCTGGGTATAGATCTTGCTAAATGTTGCGTCGTATGTATTAGTGAACATACTCCAAGTGGGTGGTGTCGGGAAGAGATTGAGAGAGCACTCAATCGACAAACTAGTGACTTATCCTTTAGAGTCATTCCCCTACTACTTCCTAATGCGAAAACCATTAATGTGAATAATTTTCTTGAACTGAGAACGTGGGTAGACTTTCGCGGCCCTGATCCCGCTTATGCATTCCATACATTGGTGTGTGGGATAAAAGGTGTACCGCCGGGAAGGTGGCCGCCTCGAAAAGCTGATGATAATGGATAAATGCATAAAGGAGAGGATCAAAGATGGAGGACCGTGTTGGGCGACAGCTTGGTAATTATCGCCTGCTTCGTCTACTAGGAGAGGGTGGCTTTTCTAAGGTCTACCTCGGTGAACATATTCATCTTGAGAATCTAGCTGCTATTAAAGTACTGACAGCGAAGTTGACGATTGATGAGGTACATCAGTTCCGCGAAGAGGCACGCACCATTATTAGGCTAGAACATCCTAATATCGTGCGTGTTTACGATTTTGGTTTAGATGGCGATGTTCCTTTCATTGTCATGAGTTATGCCCCCCAAGGCAGTTTACGCCAGCGTTATCCTCAAGGAACACAGCAATCTTTAAAGAGTATCCTTCCCTATGTCAAACAGGTTGCAGCAGCTTTGCAGTATGCACATGACCAAAAGCTGATTCATCGAGATGTCAAGCCCGGAAATATGTTGCTTGGATCCAACGACGAGGTCTTACTCTGCGATTTTGGTATCTCAGTAGTTGCTTACGACGAACGCTCATTGATAACACAAACTATGACGGGTACTATTCACTATATGGCTCCAGAACAGATTCAAGGCAGGTCACGTCCGGCAAGTGACCAGTATGCTTTGGGCATCTGCGTCTACCAATGGCTCTGCGGTATTCGTCCGTTTGAGGGCACGCCAGTGGAAGTCATCGTTAAGCATATGACGGCACCAATACCTCCTCTCCACGAACGAGTCGCGACCATTCCTGCCAGCGTTGAGGCAGTGGTAATGAGAGCACTGGCCAAAGCTCCAAATGAGCGCTTTGCAAGTGTACAGGCATTCGCCAACGAGCTAGAAGAATCTTATCAATCAGCATCGTCAAACTCTATACCATCATCTATTACTTCTCTCATCTTGCCCCATGCACTATCGGCAAAAGAGCCTCTTAGCCCTTCTATATATTCTGAGACTACTGAGAAGGAACCACAACCTAACCCACTCGCGTATAACTCAATCAGCGACCTTCCAACTATCTCTGTGTCGGCTGGTTCTCCACCGGATGTACAACCTGCAGTTTCTTCCCTAGCCAAATGTCCTTACTGTGATGCTGAAACGCGACTTGGGGATAATTTTTGTCTGAACTGTGGCAAGCACCTTTCTTCATCTCAGCAGGGATCATCAGCCGTCGGTCTTCCCGATGATGGATGGGGGCCACCCCTAATCGCTGGTCCCTCTGCTTTTCTTGCCGGAGAGGAAGTTGTTATAAGGGAGGAAGTAGTTGTTGAAGAGCAAATAATGGCTGAGAATGAATTTGCCACCATTAGTGATAAGTCCCTACCTCAAGCGATTCCGAGCACGCCGCCTACGATCATACCTTCGCATCTTGAGTTGTCCAAAGAACAGTGGCTGGAAAAGGGAGATAGTCACTGCAAGGTGAGGCAATATACTGATGCACTTGCAGCTTACGAGCGAGTCTTACAACTAGATGCTGAGTACGCACGCGCTCACGTAGGTAAGGGTAATGTTCTGCTACGGCAGGGACAATGTCAAGAGGCTATTGTTGCCTATAATCGGGCTCTAGACATTGACCTGGAGAATGCCGATATTTGGAGTTCTAAGGGAGAGGCACTTTACAGATCGAGACGCTATGAGGAGTCACTAAATGCTTATGATCAGGCCTTGAATCTCGCTCCTGATGATGTAGGTGCGTGGATAGCCAAAGGGAAGACGCTACGTAAATTGAGCCGTTATGAGCCTGCATTGATTGCGTATGATCGTGCTCTGGCTCTTACTCCCAATGAAGGCCCTGTTTGGTTTTTCAAAGGGGAAATGCTCTATATGCTTGGGCGTTATGAGGAAGCTCTTGCTGCTTATGTAGACGCTTCACGTCTCATACCCACAAGGGCCTCGATTTGGACTGCCAAAGGGGAAGTGCTTTACAAATTGCAGCGTCATAAAGAGGCATTAGAGGCATATAATCGGGCCCATATCCTCAAACCGCATGATGCTTCCATTGCCAGCAAGTGTGACATGCTTCGTGCCACCGTAGAACGGGGAGATGAACTGGCCCCATCCCGAGTTATGCCATCGCCGCCTATCAGCACTCCTGCACAGAATAAACCCTCTAGCGAGCACCAAGGAGCTTCTCAGAACGTCACATCTCCTCTCCAGTCTCAGGATGAGCCGACGAGAAGAGTGCTGGAAGGCGGTAAACCACCTGATCGAGCTGACGTTTTTCTGAGTTATTCAGACAAAGATGCAGCGTGGGTAGAAGATCTAGCCAAACAGCTTGAAGATAAGCACGACATTAAGATATGGTTAGATAAGTGGATGTCAGTACCAGGCCAATCACGGCAACAAGCAAAGGCGCTTGGTCTAGACCAAGCGCCTTGTTGCGTTGTCTGTGTTGGTAAACAGACGCCTGATGCTTGGTTTAAACAAGAAATACAGCTTGCGCTTGATCGACAGAGTAAGGATAAATCTTTTAGGGTTATCCCCGTACTTTTGCCTGATGCAAGCGATATTAACGTTGACGACTTTCTTGAACTGAACACTTCTGTAGATTTTCGCAATTCAGATGGAGAGTATGCGTTTTACAGGTTGGTCTGTGGGATCAAAGGAGTAGCTCCAGGAAGGTGGCCTCCTAGGGAAACAACAATGACCGCCCAGACCAGTACTATTACTATAGACATGCTACAAGAGTTGCGACAATTTAGAAAAGAACAACTCATTAGCGATGCTCTGGCAGATGAGTATGGACGTGTAGTACTGGAAAAAGTCTGGCTTGTCCAATGGAATGGGAGAAAAGGAGAATACAAATGAATAAGCAAACATATGATCTCTTCCTGAGCTATGGTCGAACAGATACCGAGATTGTTCAACAATTAGCCTCAGAATTAAGCGATGTTGGGATTCATGTCTGGTTTGACCAGTGGGAACTTATTCCAGGTCAAGATTGTAAAGATGTCGTTGAGGAGACAATGCAGCAATCAAGAGTGATAGGTATTTGTGTTGGACAAAAACGAAGTGGAAAGTTAGATGCAGAAATTTCCTCAATATTGTCACTTCGGCAACTTAACCTTTCTTGTACAATAGTGCCAATTCTCCTTCCTAAAGCTCATCTTAATAATATACCTGCGACTCTTGCTGAAGAAAAGTTTATTGACTTTCGAGAAGGTATCGACAATCCTGATGAGATAAAAAGGCTCATCAACGTAATTTTTTTAAAAGAAGAAAACTTCAGTCAATCATCCACTAAAGTAGCTGACCAACGGAAAGACAATAGCAGTCCTCAAGCCTCACTTGATTCCTATGAAAAGGCACTCACAATCGCACTTGAACAGTTCGGACCTAACCATCTCGTCGTAGCATCTCTACATAGTCATTTGGGAAGTACGCTGCAAGAGCTTGGTGAACTCAAGAGAGCACGACAGGAATATGAGCAAGCTTTAGCAATAGATACTGCTGTCTATGGAATGACTCACCCTACTGTGGCACGTGATCTGAAGAATCTTGGCAATATTCTAGCTCATTTGGGAGAGTGGGATAGCGCTCACGATTCTTACAAACGCGCCTTAGCAATTTATGAATCTAAATATGGCAACACTCATCCAAAGTTCGCTGATATCATGGGTGATATCGGGTCTATATTGCGCGAGCAGGGTAAGCTTGTGGAGGCCAGGACTGCCTTTGAGCGTGCCTTGGCCATTCATGAGGCAGCTTTTGGTCCAAATCATCTAAAAGTTGCTACTGATAGTAACAATCTCGGCGGTGTGCTACGTGATCTTGGTGACTTTGAGGAAGCCAAGGCAGCTTTTGAGCGTGCCTCGACCATTTTTACAGATACATTAGGACATGAACATCCCCTTTCACGGCTCACAGAACAGAACTTGTCAACACTCTTTCTAGCAATGGAAGATAACCTCGAAAGCTATAAGCGGGCAGAAGAATACTTTCGGGACGGCTTAGCAACTGCACGTCAGTTAGGACATCGCGAAAATATCAGCGTTTCACTCGCAAACCTTGGCACTGTGGCACGAGCTCAAGGAAGTTATGCACAAGCGCGAAAGTACTTTCTAGAAGGTCTCAATGTAGCTCGCCAGATGGGATATCGCGAAGATATCAGCTATTTGCTTACTCATCTTGGTGCGCTGGAACTTGCATCTGGGAACTACACGCAGGCAAATGAGTATTTGCAGGAAGGTCTAGGCATAGCACGCGAGATGGGATATCGCGGAAATATTAGTATCTTGCTAGCAAGCTTAGGTACACTGGCACGCACTCAGAGAGACTATGTACAGGCCAAAAGATACTTTCAGGAAGGTCTAAGCATAGCACGCAACATGGGGCATCGCGAGAATATTAGTGTCTTGCTGGCGAACTTGGGCATGTTGGCTCGCGACAAAAGAGATTATACGCAAGCAAAAGAGAGTTTTGCAGGAGCCTTAGCAGTAGCTCTCAAGATGGGGCATCAGCAAATGGTTAACACCTTGCGAGCCAACTTGGCTACGTTGACAGATAGCAAGGCCCCATGACGTCAAATTATCTATAGACCTACTTGAAAAAGAACGCCCACAGCCGTGGTCCAAAAACAAACAAGCCAATAATAACCGACAGCACAGCGTTCAGCAGCACAGCCCCGGCTGCCACATCTTTAGCAATCTTGGCCAAAGGGTGATAGGTCGGTGAGGCTAGATCAACGCACAACTCCACCACCGTATTGAACATCTCTGCAATGAAAACACTAGTAATGGCCACAAAGATCATCGCGAATTCGACAGGCGGG
This sequence comes from Ktedonobacteraceae bacterium, assembly GCA_019240835.1. GTDB lineage: Bacteria > Chloroflexota > Ktedonobacteria > Ktedonobacterales > Ktedonobacteraceae > JAFATZ01. The sequence goes on along the minus strand of JAFAXQ010000211.1, from coordinate 5,654 downwards.
ATGTGCAACAAAATACCCAAAGCAATAGCAAGTATAGCTATGGTGACGTGAACGCGTGCATTACGTTGAGTACGTAGCGTATAACAGAGACCGTTGTAGGCGTAGCCGAAACCAGCAACAAATTGCGCCCATTCACGTGCTCGTGCGGGTGGGAACATTTTTGCTTATGCCTCTTGCCCAACTGCTCGTAGCACGGTCTGCTGGATCTGTACCATAGCTCGATAGCCTGCCTCTGTTTGGTCATCGTAACCTACAAGATGCAGTACGCCGTGGGAGAGTAGATAGAGTAACTCGTAAGCAGGGCTATGTCCTGCCTGCTTAGCTTGGCGCAGAATAGTTGGCCATGACATAACAACATCTCCTAGATTCATTACTACCTCTGGCGGTGTAACGAATGTAGCAGTGTTTTGTGCTTGTGGATGCCACAACTGATCTGGCGGGGCATCCACAAGTGGTATATCGAGAAGAGGAAAAGAGAGCACATCCGTAGGTTTATCTTGCTGGCGATACTGTGTATTCATCTCTTGTATGCCTGCATCATCAGTGACAAGCAAAGTAAGCATAATCTGCTGAGTGACACCCACATGGCGCAATGTAGAGGTCACAACAGCATCCAGCTTGAGAGATGTCAGCATCTGTTCGAGAGCAGCAGTCTGCTGATCATCACCGACAGTAACATACAACTCTATTTGGCTATTTTCCTGCATACATCAATTTCCAACTGCCTAGGCTCTACGAGCAGTCTTTCGTCGGCGTGCAGCTTCTTTTCTTTTGCGTTTCACGCTCGGCTTCTCGTAGTGCTCTCTACGACGTGCCTCGGCAAGAATGCCATCCTGCTGTATTTTGCGATTAAAGCGCTTTAGTGCAGTTTCAAATGACTCATTCTCGCTGATCTTAACTTCTGACACTCTATATCCCTCCCCTCGTGGCCTGTTTGTGAGTAGCATAGGAACTATCCTCGCTTCCTAACATACTAACGTGGACCTGCGGAAAGATTATAGTGTAGCTTTACTCTTGTGTCAAGAATTTTCTTTCCCTCTTGTCTTCCTGGTAGCCTGCCTCCCGAAAGCAACACAGAAGACGATGGAACCAATCGCTATAAGGCTGAAGAGGCTAATGGTACGGTCAAGTAAAATTGCCGCTACTGTTAGATTGGGTGCATTCGCTCCCTGATAGAAAAGCGCAATCATTGCCACCATTCCACCCTCAACTAGGCCAACGCCGCCGCCTGTTGCAGGAACTGCTGTTAACAGGGCTTCACCCAAGCCAATAAATATCGCTGCTGTCAAGACGTGTATGGGGTCTCCAACGATTAAGTTGAGGGACAAAGCTATGAAGTAGAAACGTAACCCTTCACAAAGCCACACTCCAACCGTTAAAGCGGTCAGAGAAGGAAGGCGTTGAAAGGAGCCAAGTATGCCCCCTTGAAGATGGTAGTAGTAGCCGCGCAAGCGCAACGGGATCAGTTTAGCAATAGGCTCGCGCCAAACACGCAAAATAAAAAGGGCGATAATACCTGTCATCACCAACACGAGCGTCACTTCTAGACCCAATTGTAGTTGTTGGGGAAGATGCTCGTGCAAGCTAATAATGATAGCCGGGATGAACATGAGCAGGAGGACAATAAGGTCTAGCAGGCGCTCGGCAAGTACTGTTCCAACGCTCCGTGTCGTAGAAACACCTACCTCTTGACGTAAGAGGTAGGCACGATAGAGATCACCCAGCTTAGCTGGCACGACTGAATTAGCGAAAAAGGAGATGTAAATAATTTCTACCAGCTTCCAAAATCTCGGTAGCAGAATGCCATTAGCTCGTGTGAAGCCAACATTTTCTAACAGAAGCCGCCAACGCAATGCTCGTATAGCAAATGAAAAATAATAGATAGCGAAAGCTACCAGAAAAAAGAGAACGTTGGCTGTGCGGATAGCAGCCCATGTTTTTTGTGGATTGATATTGGTTTTTTGTGCAAAGAAGACAAGAGCAGCGAGAACAATGATAAGTGGTACAAGAGTACGCCAATTGAGAAATCGTTTGCCCAGCGCAAGCTGTGCTCGCATGACCTCTGGTTCCTCTTGCGGTGGCTCCGCTGTCCTCTGCCGAAGAAGCTCTTCTTGTTTTATGGCTGCTAATTCATGATAACTATCTACATCGACTACATTAGCATTAGGCAAATTATCAGTAATCAAGTCGTCCTCCGTTACTTGCGACGTTTGATGTTACCCCCTCTAGACGAATAAGCAGAATAAGGAGTAACGCAAAAAGGTTGGTCATGCTATGGACATACAAATCGTCCACCATATTGTGAACAAAAACAGAGAGCAGTGCAGCTAATAACCCTATTGCCAGGGCACGGTCGTTGGTAAGCACCTTCAGTAGGTGCAGAGTCCGCCGCATCTCTGTCTCTGACATTGCAGCCTTTGGTTTAGCTCTCTGTACTTTCACCTGCAAGTACTTTCTGCTAACTGCTCGGTATGAGTGACTACCCGCCACGAAAACGGCTGTGAGGAAAAGGAGAAACGCTGTTAATCCAACTACACCTGTCTCAGCAGCAATATTAATATAGTAATTGTGTGCGTGCCCTAGTGCGTTCACGAAAATAGTGATGTAGTACTGTGGGTACACGTTGGGATAATTGCCAATGCCTACGCCGGTGATAGGGTGCGCCAAGAATATATTGATGCCAGCGATCCAGTGTGCCAATCGCTCGGCTGTTGCGTAGTCTTGCGGGTTGGGAGATGTAAAAGAGAGCTGTACGAGACCGAGTATTCTTAGTATGGGCATGAGCAAACGTTCGGGGACAATCCCTCCTAGGTACCCTGCCACCACGCCCAGTATTGCGATTGCTCCTGTAGCCATGAGTGGACGCAAGCGAGGGATGCCAAGAGTCACAATAAACAGAATGGCAATCGTAATCGCGATCTCCCCTCCTCGTGATTGTGAGAGATATTCTGCAATACCTAGCAGCAGTGCTGTTGCTCCTGCTAGTATCCGTGTTGCCCAATCTTTCCCAAGCAGCATGAGCGCTGTAGCTATAGTGAGCGTCATGTTCATATAACCAGCGAAGGGATTGGGTTGACCAAAAGTGCCGTAGACACGCAGGCTGGCATCGCGTACAAATGCTTGTGGTCCCAAGTTCAAAAAGTATTGAGCGTAGCCATAGCATGCCTGCGAGATAGCGGCAAGGAAGAGAATAGTGACAAGCGTCCAAATCTGGCGACGCGAGCGTAGATATTGTGTACCCAACAGCACTACTGCCAGAAACTCTAGCCACTTAATGATCTCTTTGAGGCTTGCCTGCATGCTAAACGTGCCGACCATTGAAACAAGCATTGCGAACAAGAGTAACAGCAGAGCAAAGATGAGGTAAGTAGGCATACTCTCCTTCAGCGTGGTGCGGTCTAGTGGACCGGGAAGTGGATGTGTCTTTGCAGCAGATGAGCGGAGGACGAGGCCTGCAAGCCAACTAGCGGCAAACAGACCGACTAAGATATCCGAACTCGTCAAATTTAGTCCGCTTACATCTAGGGTGTCCAGAGAACCCCACGGTACGGCAATGGGCAAGAGATAGAGCGCAACCCTTGGACGCAAGCCTGTCCAGATTGCTACTGTGAGATACAGTGGAATGCGAGTATTCCAGGGCATAGGTAGTACAAGTAGGCAAAAAATGGCAAATATGCCACTAAGCAAACCAAGCACATTTGCTATGTGTGAGCGCACCTGTGCAAGCATGCTCTGCGGAGACAAATCGCGCACCATCTGTCCTGATTTGACGAGACCGGGGTTGTACATACTGGCTAGAGACTCCAAGGCGGTGTAAAAGTCCTCACTCAAAGGGAGGTACGCTTGCTGAACCATTCACTACTTTGACGAACTAGACAGTGGAAGGTAACGGTGTAGGACTGGATTTCAATGGTCGGCTGCGGGTGTCAGCTCGCGTTTTCTCCGTTTCCAACCCCAGTAAAGCACCTCGTCTCCCCCATTGAGAAAACCGCTGGTTGTCAAGCCATGCACGATAGAAACTGTCAGCAGTGAACGTGGCTCAGACTGTGCTAGGTAGACCAGGTTAAAAACGAGACCTGCTAAGCAGACTCCACCGACACTGCGCCAGTTCCATTTGCCTAAGCGATGATACAGCGTATATGTAGCCATGTTGACTAGCCAGCCCCAGCCAAGCCAGCCTGTCCATTGTGTTACTGCTGCCAGCAGAAAGCCACGAAAGAAGAGTTCTTCAACTGGCCCGTTGATAAGCACATAAAAAGTGCTTTGCAGCAGATGATCGTTGAAGGTGGGTCGGCGAAACCAGAGGCCAACAATATGCATACGGTAGAGAGCGGCGAATAGTGCCATAACGATCCCGACTATGACGCCAATAGAGAGCTGCTCTGGCACATTGTGGAGTGTCAATCCGAGAAAGGAGAGCGGCAGATGAAAGAGGGCACTATAGATAAAAGGCAGCAGCAGCATTGGAATGATGCGCCATAAGAGATCGGGTTTCATCCAGTGCCATGTATCTGCTACCGTGCTTCGAGCTGCTTCAGGAGGTTCTACTGACGACGCCATTTAGCGGTCAATCTGAGCTAATTGCTCTATGGCCTGCTCAATACGTGTCAAGCTGCGGTCACGTCCCAGCACCTCCATCATCTGGAAGAGAGGCGGTGTCGCGGTGCTTCCACTCACCGCAGTGCGAATGGAGCCAAACAATTGACCTGTTTTTAAGCCAAGCTCAGAGGCTAATGTTCGCATGGGCGGCTCCATCGCAGTATGCTCCCATTGCTGCATGCTTGCGAGCAGATCACGTGCGCACTGTAGGGCATGCTGCGTGCTAGCAGCATTCATCCCCTTCTGGATGAGTAGGGCAGTAGTATAGGTAAGCGTATCCACATAAAAGAAAGCATCCTTTTGTGCCGCCTCACCCAGCGTTTTTAGCCTTTCCTGCTCTAGCTGAAGCACACGTACTGTGTACTCGTGATCTAGCGGACGCTGAACGCTATCGGGAAGACCTCCCTCAGCCTCTGGCCGCTCCAGGTAGGGGAGGGTACGTTGTGTCAGTTCTTCAATGGGCAAACGGCGGATGTAGACCCCGTTCATCCAGAGGAGCTTATCAGGGTCGTAGATGCCAGCGGAAATGCCTACGCGTTCCAACGTGAAGACACGAATTAAGTCCTCGCGTGTGAAAAGTTCTGTCTTGTCGTCGTACGACCAACCGAGCAAAGCCAGAAAGTTGAAAACCGCCTCTGGTAAGTAGCCCTCGCGTTGGAAATCCGACCAAGCTGGTGCTCCACGGCGCTTGCTGAGCTTCTTCTTGTCTGTACCTAGAATATTGGGAACGTGATAGAAGAGCGGCAACTCCCATCCCAGCGCCTGGTATATCTGCACGTGCCTAGGCGCACTAGAGATCCACTCCTCACCACGCAACACATGGGTAATGCCCATGAAATGGTCGTCGACCAGGTGAGCGAGATGGTAGGGAGCCAGACCATTTGATTTAAGAATCACGGTATCGTCGATGTCGACATTTTTAAAGACCATATCACCGTGAAGTTCATCATGAACGACTGTCTCACCCTCAAGTGGCATAGCGAAACGCACAACCCAGGGCGTGCTATGTGCCTCATTATCGGCACGTTCCTGGGCAGTAAGAAAGCGGCAGCGGC
>JAFAXQ010000165.1 GCA_019240835.1 Ktedonobacteraceae bacterium | reverse complement strand
GGAGGCCGCACAAAAGGCTCCCCAATGGCGGGTATGCTCTGTGTCAGGTTCCGGCTTTCCCAGCGGTTCACTGACTAAGGCAGCACGGATGTCCTTGGCGTAGTCATACCATGCGTTCGTAAAGTTTCCAAGTGCAGTCCAGGGGTCTTCTCCTGCACATATCTGTTGATAGGCCCATGCCATGGTTTGAATTGTTTTCGGCATCATTGCATGTTCTCACTTTCTGGCCCGAAAAGTACGTTCAGTGAGTACTCGATGGTTTGGGCTTCGTCCTTTTGTGCATCAGCCAGCACATAGCGATCTAATGCCCTTTGGGCCTGTTGGCGTGTTCTAATGGCTGTTTGTGGGAGAAGGATTCTGCAATCCGTAATATCTTTATCACGTCCAGCCATGATCTTCAGCGCTAAAATGAACTCGTTGGGAGCTTTTAATCACCAGCGATAGTGCTCGCCACTAGAGCAGGCATAGCGAGGTATCCTGACCCGCCGAACGGAGCGCTTGCGCGCCAAAACTAGTCAATCAAGGCTTTCTCAAGCCCCTACCTGGAGTTAGCTCCAGGTAGGGGTAATTGACGGAACTCCTCTATCATGAACGAGAGCTTACCAATCTTCCCACACTACGCTAGAAGAGAATACCGAGCGAGAATGGCTAGGTCGTGTCTTCGCTGACGGCAAATCTCTCTCTGAGATTGTTATAGAGGACAGAGTCTAAATCTTCCCAATTTTAGCACAAGCAGTAGGTTTCTCATAGAGAGTATCCGAAGACGTCATACCCATAGAAACTCTAAAAACAGCTTTCTCTCGTACCATCCTGAACTGGGGATAGCCTTTTGTGATGCATTTGCATGGGTAGACGAGTTTCTACGGGGATAAGTAAGCACCATGTTTGTAGCATAAATAACGCAGTTCTTGTAGGATGTGGCGGAAATGGCGGATATCGGAAAACTAGCTTGGAGTCAGGAATTGAGGTACGCAGCAAACAATGAGGGGCCGTGAAGAGAAACTGCTACTTGTGCTAAAATTGAGATGATAGAGAGAATGCTAGCATGTAATAATGGAGACATTATGGGTAAGCTGAATGAGAGTTCAATACGCTTGAGACTGACATGCTTTTGTCTAGAAGGAGGAGGTGGCTATGCTTCTCAAAACACGAGCTGCCACTGAACTGGCACAGTTTCTGGCGAATCATCCAACTGCTGAACAAATCGTGGCTTTCCATCCCTCTGGCGAGGTCGCTGAACGAGCATACGAACTGATACATACTGAGCGTGATGGTTCCCTGACCGAAGAGGAACGCCAAGAACTTGGGAGCTATTTGGTCTTAGAACATCTTATGGAACTAGTCAAACTTGAAGCCCAGCGCTAAAACTGAGCCAGGGGCTTCTATCCTGCCTGATAGAAGCCATCTCAGTAGCTCTCGGAGTTATGTTGTAGCTGGTCTCACAGAGATGGTGACGGCATCAGCAGGTGCATATGTGAGCACGTAGCCGCCCTGCATGAGTATTTTATTGGTTGTACATCCAAAATGCTGAGCTTGAGCAAGTTGAGATGCCGTGAATTCAGCAATATCATTTCCATCATTCCAGACATCTTTTCCTGAGATATCTTTTTCTACTCGCTGCCAATTGGTAGCTGAGGCCACGTGGTCTGCGCCGATTTCCGCCTGGAATGCAAAAATGAGATAGTATGTCCCAGGTTGTGAAGGGGCTGTGAGAGTAATCGACGGTGTTATGCTTAGCGTTCCGGTGCCGATCCAGCTTGAGATAGTCCAAAAGTCTGTGCTGTCATCTCCCCATGATGGTGTGCCGATCAGGGGAGCCTGATCGGAGCTTGGTAGCTGATTCAACAGCAACAGCGTAATTTTCCCGTTCAAGTAGGCACCGGGCTGAACGCTGAGCACTTTAGCTGTGGGTGATAGCGCAGAGAATGACTCTGTTCCCGATTCAATCTGCACGGTTCCCGCTGGTTTACTTAATCCCTCCAGAAGGACTCCTGGCAGACCACCGTTGATGCATTCATCCTTTGTCGTTATCATGGGTGTAGAGCTAACCGTTGTACTAGGGATACTAGTACGCGAGGAGGCTGTTGGGGTGAGAAGACCTATCCAATGAGGCAGTAGGCTTGAAGCGAAAAAAGTGCCAATGAGAAGAACTAAGAGTATGCCAGAGACAAAGCTCAGCGTCTTTCTGGGTATCGCAGGACGAGGGGGAGGAACCGGGTGGGATGGAACTGGTTGACTCGCTTGTTCCAAAGCTGTGGCAAATGCCTGCACGTTGTCAAATCGCTGCTTAGGCTCTTTGCTAAGGGCTTTCATCACCACCTGCTCCACTTCGGGCGAGATCGTCGGCACTTTCTCACGCAATGGCGGCACGGGTAGGGTCGCCTGTTTCACTACCACCTCGGGAAGCATGCCCTGGAAGGGTCGGTCCCCGCAGAGCCATTCGTAGACCACCACGCCTAAAGAATACTGGTCGCTGGCAAGGCATGGATGCCCTAGTAGCTGCTCTGGGGCCATGTAGAGAATGGTGCCTGCCATTGTCTGTACACTTTGTGAGGAGGTGGCGTGGGTGATGGTGGCGATGCCGAAGTCGCTGAGCAAGACCTGATTCTGTGTCCCAATGAGCATATTCTCTGGCTTGACATCACGGTGGACTAGGCGTTCGTCGTGAGCGTATTGTAAGGCGCTGGCTACTTGCTTAACGTAACTGACAACAGCATCGAGCGGGACGGGTGTGCCTTTGGGATGACGCTGGCGCAGAGTGCCATTGGGTGCATATTCCATGACGATGAAGGGAGTGTGCCCTTCAATGCCGAAGTCGAGAACTTGGATGATGTTGGGATGCTTGAGACGGAAGATACGTGCTTCGGTGAGGAAATGGTGCAACTCGTCTTGGACGTGTGGGTGTAGGATTTTGATGGCGACCGTGGCCTGAGTTGTACGACGGATGTGTTCGGCCAGATACACCTCGCCAAAGCCACCAGCACCCAGCAGTCGCAGGAGGCGGTAGTTGTCAAGTTGTTGGCCTGCGCGATGAGCCATAGGGGAACCTCTTATTCATCTAACCAGCTTGCCAGACTGACCTCCTGGCAGACCCGCTATGATATTCCCAGGGCCATTGAATCGTCCATTCACGGCTCTCTGCTGCTTGTATCTTCCGCTCTTCTCAATACTTGCCTCTATGCTACCAAATTCACAGAATCCTGTCAATTAAGTGCGATATGTAGCCTAATGTCCTTGACTTTCCTACTACTGGAAGGTTTATCCTTTGTTAAAGAGGAGGTTTCACCAACCATGAACACATATCATCACCGTCAAACGAGCGTGTCGACTATGCCCCTGAAAGCGGGAATGAGCATTGGCGAGCTGTCTCGTCTGACGGGCTACAATGCTAAGTCTATTCGCTACTATGAGCAGATTGGCATCTTACCGCATCCTACACGTGCATATAATGGAGATCGTCGCTATAGCCAAACTGACGTCTATCGCTTGAACCTGCTGCGTCGGTTGCGCTTGCTAGGAATTTCGCTGGCGGAAGCTAAATTGCTGCTTGTAGCCACCATAGATGCACCTTGTGACAAGGTGCAAAATGAGCTCTTGCATCTGATCAATGCTCGACTGGTAGCCCTTGACCAGCAGATCGCGGAACTGCATCATCTCCGTGAGCAAGTCGCAGGCTACCAACAACAACTTGCGAGCGGTATTGTGCAAAAGGACGAGCTATTTATGACCTGTTATGACCAATCGTGCCTAGCTTGCTCCCCCGCGCCATCGCCGCCTCAAGATCCTCTTCTGCCAGCAGTCAGGACGAAAGGAGATGATTCGTACTAGTATGAAGTATCGTTCTCTGGATACGTGGAGGCTGGTCTTCCAACGCTTCATCTTTCTTCTGGCTAGTCTCTTAATAATATGTGCGTGTGCAGGCAGTGCCGTGCTACTCGTCTCAGACACGCCACAGTTGTGGATGCAACGGCTTGTACATGCTCCTTTCCAAGCGTTTCCCCTGCTCTGCATTGGCTTAGCTTCCCTCTGCTTCCAGACGATAGTTCGGCCAAAGCTGCTTGATCTCTTCAAGGCATTGATGGTCAGTGCTGCTTTTCTCTTATGGGGGGTTGATCAATTGCTCCCAGCAGGATGGAGCGCAACGACACTGGGCGATGTGGTAATTGTGCTCTACGTGATTGACCTGGGCTGGATGATGGCGGATCGGCTCAAAAAACAGGGCTGGCCCAAGCGTGCTCACCAGAAGGCGCATCCTCAGCCAGTTAGCCCTGCTCAGCACGTTCGTCGGCCCTTCTTCTCTCTTCCCGGCAGTTCCGAATCTTTCTGCCTTGCCTTTCTTCTCTCGTTGCTTCATCCCTGAACGCGGGGCCTGGCGGTTGCTCCGCACTACACTGAGCCGTGTTCATGGTTTACGCTGCCCCATCAAGCCGCACATTCTTGTTCCGTTTCATGACTCGCTCGGCAGCCTCTTTGAGGCGAGCCTCGCTACGGACTCCGAAACCAGGTAGGTTGCGAATGCGCTGCTGCTGTGTCGCTCGCCACAGCTTTTCGGGGCTATCAATGCCCAGTTCTTCGTGCAGACGGATGGCGGTATATAGGCCAACGTGCTCAATAGCCATCAGATTGCGAACTTCTTGTGGCAGCGTCTGTAGAGAGACGCCATCAAAGATGGTCATGGTTCCGTGATCGATCAGTTCAGCGATGCGGGCGCGAAGACGGTGGCCCAAGCCTGCAATGGGGAGCTGCTCGCCACGCGCTAGGATAGCAGCCGCTGACTCTTGCAAATCCAGCACGCCACGGGCTGCGTTACGATAAGCCTGGATACGATAAGGGTTGCCTTTCTGAGCCTCTATCAGGTCGGCAATGCCTGAGAGCACCTCGGCGATCTGGCGATTGGTGGTAATAGGGGGAGCTGTCTCTTCCGGCTCCATACCTGGTAATGTGGGCTGTAAAAGTCGTTTGCTAAATTTGCCCTGTGTAGTAGGCACAATATGGATGGTCTGGGTAAGCTGCATAATACTCATCGACACAAACCTCCTCCTTCGCTGGAACAGTACGCGCTTGTTATAATAGTTAGGTTACTACAAAGTGCGCCGAAAAACTGGCTGTATTAGTGTACGAAGTACGTTGAAATCTTGTTCTAAGTATAGCATAAGGAGAATTTTATGTCAAATGATTACGATGTGCTCATTGTTGGCGGCGGCCCTGCCGG
>JAFAXQ010000006.1 GCA_019240835.1 Ktedonobacteraceae bacterium | reverse complement strand
GGACAGTGTGAGCACGTCAATCATCCTCTCAATCGCTGTGCTCATACACGTCATGCTTACTCATGGAGTTTACCAATTCACGCAATCGGGGTGTGCGGCTGGTAGGAACAGGAAGTTGGAAGAGCAGCGTAGCCCAAAAAGGCTACTAGAGGTTCTCTCCTCTAGAAGCTTCTCTCAAAACACAGGGAAAGCAGGACACGGATTTCTGCTCCTCAGCTTGTAGATCAGACATGGCCGAGACCATCGCGGTACGAATGGGGAGGCTCATGTCGACTCATCTTCCCACAACCCCTACACATCGATGTCTCTTCAGCTTTTTGGCATCTCTGCTAGCCCATGTGAGCCATCTCTCAGATAACCGATATTTTAGGGCGTAGGGTACTTTTGTTCTAAAACAGGATTGTAGCACTGCGAATAATCCCTGCGAGTGGAAGGAGATGGGACTGTACCAAGCCAATACCGAAGTCACTGAGAAGCAGTTCGTTTGATCCTATCTCATAACTCCATCAGGGCATCAGCCAGCTTGAGAATCTTCTGTTCATGCGGCCACGCCTTGCGCGCCGCTCTCCAATTGGCAACTGCCTCTTGCCGTCGCTTCTCACTACCCAACGCCTTTGCGCCCGCGACTCCTGCCAGCAGATAGTGTTCAAATTCCTCCCTATTGCCTGTCCCAATAGCTGCCTTGGCCTGCTCGTTGATGATCTGTACCTTGTAGCGCTCAGGGACGATGATAGTTGAGGGAAGTTGTGCAACCTGTGCAAGAGCATTCGTAGCCGTCTGGTTGTGCTCCCGAACATGCCCAGCGTCGTGCTCCCCAAGACCAAGATAGGTCATGCCTTCAAACAAAATGAGTTGGCAGTGACCGTAGTCGGTAGAGACGAAGTAGGGAACCTCTCCGAACTCGCTAGGGAAGAGGTCGCGGGCTTTGCCAATGCAACTGAACGCATCCTGGACCTGTCCGTTTTGTGCATAGGCATCTGCTAAACAGGCAAACGCGTAGCTGTGCAAAAGGGGTACCACCTCCTCGTTCAAGTATCGTACAGCCTCTTGATTTGTCTGCAGCATGGCTTTCGGCTTGCCAGCGTGCTGTAAGTCTCCTGCTAGGAAGAGCAATGCGTAGACATGCAGATTACGCTCTCCTGACACGTGCGCCAGTTCGACAGCTTGCCTTGCGTAGGCAAGCGCTTCACGAAAACGAAGCCGATGGAAGGACACCAAGTCCATCAGCAAACTCCCTTGTGCAGACAGATACGCTGCTGTTGACTGGTACTTGGAAGGCTGTCGTGCCAGAGCGACCAGCAGGGGGAGATATTTGGGGAGTGCGTACTCAACCGTTGCTAGCCCTTCTCCGTTGAACAAATGCCAGCAGGCTGTCAGACTGGCGGCCGATAGCGCGAGAAATTCTTCTAGCAGTAATGTGGTAAGTGGTCCTACATGTACTTTGGACAGGAGCGTAGGGGGGAGGGTGACCAACGCTGCAAGCACCGTTCGTCGCGTCGGAAACATTTCACCTGTATTGCCATCGGGTTGCTGTGTGATATTCCATCTCTCTATCTCCGTATGCAGAAGCACTTGCAAGTGAAGACAGGAGACACCCTGTCCTTGCCAACTCGCAATCATCGCCTGGAAGTCTGTGATCTGCTCAGCGCACCACGTCGGCCCATCGGGTAGTTCCATACCTAGCGGGGAGGTGTCGAGCACCAAGTGAGCAGGTAATAGCACTCCGCCTTCTGCTGACACATAGGATGCTATTGGTAACGACGACGCCTTTTCTATTATACCAGCTTGCTCAAGCGCCCCCCGCCCCACCTGAGCACGTTGCCGCGTGATTTGCTTGGTTCGCAGATACTCTGCGATATCTTGCGTACGCCCATCAGGGTCGCGTCCCTCCTCTTGCAACACTGCCAGTAGGTGTTGATAGTATGTCTGCGCTTCCTGGTAACGCTCCTGCTCTCCAAGCAGTTCCAGCAGCGGGCGCAGTGCATCCTCATCAGTTGGGTGCGTCTGCCAGTAGGTGCGCAAGCGCAGTTCTGCCAGCGTGGTATTGCCTTGCTGACGATAGAGAGCAGCCAGTCGATGCACACACTGTCGGTACTGTCCCTCCAAGATGGCGCGCCGTTGCATGGCCCACTCGCTATAGCGTTCATCGGCTAGATAGGTGCCGCGTGCAGCCAAATGAGAGGCTGTTTCCCACAGGGACAACGACTCGTCACCAAAACGCTCCATGCGCGCTGCTTGTTCGACATACCACGCAAAGGCATCAGCATCTACCCAAATGTGCGGATAGGCTGCCAACTGGTAGCCACTGCCATTGTTGGTGTGGCCTTGTATAAGCTGGAGCACCTGTGGGCTAGCGGGTGGCCGGAGCAGCTTGCGCAGGGCATAGACCACATTATCCAGGCGCTTGGCAGCAGCCGTGCTACTAGCCTCAGGCCAGAAATACTCCATGATCTCATCGCGCAAGGCGTAGCGGTGGGGTTGGCTCAGCAGCAGCTTGAGCAACCAGAGCGCTGCCATGCCATCCTTGATAGCCAGCTTCTCTGGGGGAATGGCGGCGGCATACCCACTGTGCTGGTCCACCCACTCAATGCGAAGCAGGCCAAAGGTGTAGATGCGGATGTACGTTGTGGTGGGACGGTCAGGCTGCACGTGGGCGACGGATGTCTCTGGCCAACGCGGTGCTGCGGTCTGCTCTTGCTGCATGTCTGTTTCCTCACGAGCCATGAGTCTCAACGACTCTTCTTGATCTGAAGTATAACATCTCATCTCTGCTTACGCTAGATAGCCCATAAATTTCCCTCTGCTGGTATGGTTAGCTCTTGAACGTCAGAGGGAGCGAGAGGTGCTATCTAGCCCTGAAACGGTCCCTCGGTCGCCCTAGCAGAGGGTATGTTGAGAAGATAGGAGCGCTCAGGATGGTTTGCGGATGAGATGACGAAGCTATCATCAAATGATACGAGATGTTGGATAGCCTCAAGGAGAAACCATGAAGAAAGTCACGTTGCGCTCTCTAGCAGCACCAGAGATGCTCATACCTCAACAGGAGAGTGCAACCGAGAGGGACTTTCTGGCGAACAGGGCGCACAACCAGAAGAGTTCACAACCCAAACTCGTGCTGGTCATCGACGACTCACCTACCGTGCGTAACATCGTGCAAGTCTGTCTCTCACGCGCAGGTTATCAGGCCAAGGGCTTTCACGATGGAGTCGAAGCCTTGCAGTGGCTGGTCTCGCCGCAAGGGTATCCGCCCACTCTGGTGTTTCTGGACATCGGGCTACCCAAAATGGACGGCTATGAGGTGGCACAGCACTTCAAAGTCAGACCACAGTGGAAAGATACCGTGGTCATCATGCTGACCAGGCGTGATGGGCTTATTGAGCGGCTCAAAGCACGACTGGCGGGAGCCAAAGGCTATATGGTCAAACCGTTTAAGACACAGGAGATCCTTGCGGTGGTTGCAGCATACCCGGGCGTGCCTGCCTCGAACGAGTCGTCTCGTTGAGAACGGACGGCAAGAAGTGCTATGCATTCAATATCCCGGATGAGCCGCCTCGCCAGCAACCATCGGCACTTCCCCCTCGACGCTCTCATCAACCCTGTGAGCAGACCCACCCCGTAGCTCAATCTCCGGCAAAAAGAACACAGCTACCAAACCAATTGCCAGCAGCAGCGCGTTTACGCTAAAGACATCGTGCAGACTCTGTACCAGACCCTGTCTCATCGCCGCGGTCACATAACTGAAAAGTGCTGGACCTTGCGCCCCCAGCGAGGTCAGCGCTGTACGCAACTGCGCTAGTGCATCCGGTGAGAGCAGCGCTTGGGGATTACTGAAGGCGGCCAGAATGCTTGCTGGCACAGCATGCTTCACAGCCGTGGGTAGCGCACTCTGAAATGCAGGAAAATAGACGGCATTCATCACAGACCCCATTGCCGCTAGGCCAATCGTGCCACCAATTGAACGAAAGAACGTCAGCGCGGCAGTCGCTTGCCCAATCTTTGTTGGCAAGGCATTCTGCACAATCAATGAGTACAGCGCCATACCAGTCCCCATACCAAAACCCATTACCAGCATAGCAATTAAGACTGCAGTATTCGTTGAGGAGATATTCAGGCCCAGCAAGAGCAGTGCGCCAATCAGACTGATACCCATGCCGACGAGCGCCAGCCACTTGTACCTACCTGAGCGTGAGACTAACTGCCCAGAGATAACACTGCCAGCCACTGAAGTCAGCGTGAGCGGTGTCAGAATGAGGCCGCTATTGGCAATGGAGGTTCCTATTACCCCTTGAATAAAGAGAGGGATGAAGAAGATGTTGCCAAAGAGGCTCATACCGAAGACAATGGTTGCAATGGTCGAGACCAGAAAGATACGGTTCTTGAACAGGCTTGGCTCAATGATCGGTTGCCCTTTACGACGCTCTAGTCTTGCCTCATAGAGCACGAAGGCTGTCAATGCAAGCACGGCGAGTGCTAAGAGGCCGAGAATTTGGGGCGAGAGCAAGGCATACTGTGTCCCCACTGCACTCAATCCGAGCAAGAGCGGCACAGTACCAAGAACGAGCAGAGCTGCACCAAGATAGTCGATGGAAGCGTTTGTGACTGCACTGCTCAGTGTTGGCATAAGAAAGATCAATACCAGCAAGGCCACGATGCCGATCGGCAAGTTCACATAAAAGACCCAGCGCCACGATGCATACTGCGTGAGCCAGCCGCCCACGGTCGGCCCGATGATCGATGAGATACCAAATACAGCTCCTGTCACTCCCTGCCACCTGCCACGTTCACGCGGCGTAAACAGATCCCCTACCACAGCGATGGCGATGGGCAGCAGCGCACCTGCTCCAAGTCCCTGAAAGGCGCGAAATACAATCAACGTGTTCATCGATTGTGCCGTCCCCGACAGTGCAGACCCCAGCAAAAAGATCACGACTCCAGTAATGAAGATAACTTTGCGCCCGAACAAGTCGGAGAGCTTGCCATAGATGGGCACCGTCACCGTCGATGTCAGCAGATACGCAGTCGTGACCCAGGTATAACGGTCAAACCCTTGGAGGTCGGCAATGATGCGCGGCATCGCCGTTGACATAATCGTCTGATCCAACGAGGCTAAGAGCATCACCAGCAGAACGCCACTCATCGTCAGGAGTGTATCACGCCGCGAATAGCGCGGCTGTTCTATCTCTACAACACTCGCCTGAGATGCAACAGTTTTCATAAAAAACCTCCTTTTTGTCCGTCTCTTGTAATATAGTACAATAGAGAGTAAGTATAGGTGTGCGTCACATTTTCGCGCTGAGGGGAAATGACATCGTGGCTGGCTCGGCTTACAAAGGACATCCACGTCGGTAGGGGCACAATTCATTGTGCCCTGGATAGGCGCATAGAGGCTTTGGCGCACGTACGGCTGTGACCATGCTAACTTCGGGACAAGTGTATGCCAACGTGGGCACAATGAACTGGGCCCCTACCAGGCTACACATGCGCACATTACGCGTAGAGCGAGGTAAGCGCCAACAGGATGAAGCCAGAGCTTCAGGAGGAACAGCCTATGGCTGATGAGAACAACACCATTGCCGCCATGCGTGCCGTCACCGTCTCACGGGAGTACGGCAGCGGCGGCGGCGAGATTGCTACGCGCCTAGCAAAACGCCTAGCATGGCAGTTGATTGATCATGAAGTAGTGGTACGAGTGGCACGCAAGTTGCGCGTCAGCGAGCACGAAGCAAGAGAGCATGATGAGCGCGTTGAGAGCCTAGCCATTCGTCTTTTAAAGAGCTTGCGCGTGGTGCAACCTACAATGCCAGTGGCCGTAGAAATTCCGCTGGCAACCGACTCGCGCCCTTTCTATAAAGCACGTTGCCAGGTTATAGAAGGAGCCGTCGCTACTGGTCATGTGGTGATTGTGGGTCGTGGTGCGCAGGCTCATCTAGCTGAGAGGCACGATGTGTTCCATTTACGTGTCGTGGCTCCGCTTGATCTGCGTATTGCCTATGTGATGAGCCGCGAAGGCTTGGAGCGGGCAGCAGCTCGCGAGCGTATCCTTGAGAAAGATCAGGAGCGATGCCGCTATCTTCAGAC